>CAIMZS010000483.1 GCA_903846015.1 uncultured Anaerolineae bacterium
ACATCCAGCTGGTTGGCGCGTTTGGCAGCCTCCAGCGCTGCCTCGTTTTCATTTTGTGCCAATAAAACTCGCGCCAGATTAATTGCCATCAGCGGTGATGCGCTCAGACTTGTGGCTTGCTCCAGGTCGGTTTGGGCGGCTTTCAGATCTTTCTTGATCGAATAATAGTACATACCTCGTTCCATGTATGCTTCGGCATAATTCGGGTCAAGAATAATGGCTTTATTTAAGTCATCCAGGATGTTTTTTTTGGGATTTAATGCTAGATTAGCGCGCGCCCGGCCTAGATAGGGTGGCGCAAAGTTAACATTGGTTTGGATGGCTGAATTGTAGGCACTGAGCGCATCTTGATATTTTCCGCTTAAACGATTTGCCTCACCTATAAAATATATTGCATCCGCAGAGCCGGGTTGTGCCGTGGCTACCTGCGCCATCATAATGGCAACGAGGTCCCATTGGCCGTTTTTATACGCGCGCAGTGCACCTTTATAACTATCTCCCGCGGCATCGCCATGCGGGGTGGCGGCATAAATTGGCGTTGGTGTATAAGGGGTGCTCACTAATTCGCTCAGCGGGCGAATAGCAGTTACTTGTTCCAGATCTCCATCGTTGTCGGTGGCGTAAGCTGTTACTGTTGGTCGCGGAGTTCCAATCACCCGTGGTGCAATGGTAGATGATCGGGCGTTGAAAAGGCCTATTCCAATAAATGAGCCGATCAGTACAATTGTGCCTATACCCAAGATTGCCCCCAATCTGAAAGCCGGGTTTCCGGTCAGTTTTCTCAATCCGGTAGGTTTATCTTTATCTTCTGCCAGTTTGATTTTTGATTCCCATGGACTTGGGTGATCCATCGAAAAAGGTTGAATAGAATCATCCGCGACCATTGAGCCCAACAGGATCAAACCACGCCGCGCTGGAATAAAGGTTGGATCCATCTTGTTGGCAGTCTGCAGACAATAGAGACGTTCTTTTTGCGTTTCCATGGCTGCGCTCATCCAAACCCAGTATTCTGGATTTTGCTGATCAGTGCGCAACAAATTCGTCAGAATATCACGCGCAAGCGAGAAATTTTCCAGGTGAATGGCTTCAATGGCCTGCCGGAGCAAGTTTTGTTCGGGTGTGACCTCGGGGGATAGCATCTCTTGCGGCATGTATTAAGTTTAGCACAGCCCTGCAGGTGGGGCAAGGACTCGATTCCCCAATCTATAGGATGAACTTGATATAATGCATTAATTCTTGTGAGCATTTCCTTTCAGGGTTGAATTTATTGAAAATATTGCTTTCCCAAAGTCACCTACTATAGGAAAATGAAAAAAACAAACAGGTTCTGTATCATATGGCTGTTTAATGCCATTATTGTTTTTCTTCTGAATGGTTGTGTCCCAGGTGTTTCTCCGTCTCCGCCGATCTCGACCTCTATACTAATTGCTTACACCACCCTTACACCCATCCCGCCATCAGCTAGCCCCACCCTAACGGTCACGAAGATCCCTGTCCCCACGCCTACCTCTATTTCTTATCCTATTGCTCACGGAGATACTCTCAATGCCATTGCGAAGCGGTTTGGCATTTCTCTGAATGTGCTGCTCGCCGCTAATCCGGGTATTGCTCCTCAGGCACTAACCGTTGGTCAGGTGATTATTATCCCATCTGGGCTATCTGTCGCTGATTCCACTCTTATTTCTACGCCAACACCCCTTGATATAGGCAATATCTTGTGTTTGCCATCCGGTGGTGGAATCGCTTGCCTTATACCGCTCCACAATCCATATCCGGATGCGCTTGAAAATGTTAAAGTGCATATTGTTTTATTGGGTGAAGGCGACCAAACCCTGGTTGAGCAGGATGCTATTCTGCCGCTTAATATTCTTCCTCCCGGTCAGATTTTACCCGCCCAGGCCTTTTTTAAAGGAGTAACTAGTGTTCATTCCTCTCAAGCGCAACTGCTATCATCTATTCGTCTGCTCCCAGGTGATCCTCGCTATTTAAAAAACACCCTTCAGAATACTCTGGTGAGTATTGCCTGGGATGGTCTTTCCGCTAATGTAAATGGGCAGATTATGATAGCCCCTGGTGAAAGGTCTACCTCTGAGATCTGGTTGGTCACCGTCGCCTACGATCCCGCCGGGCAAATTGTTGGTTACAGCCGCTGGGAATGGACTGGATCGCTTCAACCCGGTAATTCTTTGCCCTTTCTCACCACAGTTTACAGCCTTGGCCCACCCATTGATCATGTTGAAGTGCTCGCCGAAGCCCGCCCATAAATAATACTGCCAGTTGAACGCCCTTATTATCTGGGGCTTATAAGTTGCGTAATATATAGTCTGCATATTTACACATATATCCCTTGCATGTATAATCATTTTAAGTGCTTACAAATGAACATCTTCATTGAAAGTTTGTTTGGCATCCACACCATGCTTGTCATCACTTTGGTCTGAAACAGGCATTTGCCCCTGAAATTTCATAACGGCTATTCGTCTCCATCGCTATGTTTTGTGTACTGGTGGAATTAGTTTTTTATTTTATCCGGCCTGTCAGGGTAAGGTTTTAAACTTTAAAGAATAATTGAGGCGGTCCATGGCTCTCCGGGGAAACCTGCGTGATTTTTCAGTTACGCAATTGCTGAATCTTATTAACCTGGCCCACAAGACCGGGACTTTGATAATTGACGGTCCAAGCGAACCTGCTCGTATCGCTTTCAGGGACGGTAAGTTGTCCTATGCTCAAATTGGACAAGAAGATAATCGCCTGGCATCCATTTTGCACCGTTCCAATCGTCTCACTACCGGGCAGTTGCGCGCCATTCAACTTCGTGCAGCCAAGGTAAGCGATAAGGAACTGGGTCTGTTGCTGATCAATGCCGGTTATATCACCCAGGGCGATATTCTCAATGCGCTTCAATCTTATTTTACAGATGTAGTTCGCCGTCTTTTTACCTGGGTGGAAGGTTCTTTCCGTTTTGAGAACGAGATGCTTCCGCCTGAAGATCGTATCACCGTTCGGCTTGATCTGGAAAATTTGATCATAGAAGGTGCCCGCCAGCTGCGCGAATGGGAACAATTGCAAGATGAGATCCCGAGCCTGGATATGGCACTGAAGTTTCTGGACCGGCCTGGCACATCCATGCAGAAGATGAACTTGAGTGTTGAAGAATGGCGTGTTGTGTCCTACATCAATCCTCGTAATACAATTCAGCAAATTGCGTCTGCAGCAAAAATGAGTGACATTGAAATCCGCCGTATTGTCTATGGGCTTTTGCAGGCCGGGTTGGTGGAGGTTATTCGCCCAATGGGCGCGCCTCAAACGCCAGAACGTGCTCGCCCGCAGGTAACAGTACAAATTCGGGAAGAGCAAAAATCGCTGGTCAATCGCTTGATTACGCGTATTCGCTCAATCTAAATATTTTCTTGCCCACAGGGTACTTCGGAGAGGCAAAAGTTATTATGCAAACCGTCAAAATGGTGGTGACTGGCCCGTTCAGCGCAGGTAAAACCCAGTTTATTCGTTCTGTCAGCGAGATTGATGTAGTTGCGACTGAGCGTAAAGTCACTGGGGATGGCGAACGCGCGGTAAAACAGGCCACACCTGTAGCAATGGATTTTGGTCGCATTACGGTCGCTGAAGACCTCGTCCTGTATCATTTTGGTACCCCGGGACAAAAACGATTTGACTTTATGTGGGAAATTCTCTCCGAGGGAATGCTTGGCTTCATCGTTATGGTTGATAGTACCCGCCCTGAAACATTTCGTGAAGGCCGTTCCATTCTTGAAACTTTCCGTGCTTATGCGCCCACGCCTTACGTTGTGGCAGCCAACAAACAGGATGCTGCTGACGCATGGGACCTGGAAGACATGCGCCATGCTTTACGCCTCGATCCGAAAGTAAAATTGCTCCCTTGCATCGCCACCGACAAAGCCACCGTCAAAAACGTCTTGCTTGAATTGCTTTACAGCATTCTTGCGGAGATGGAAGGCGGGGAAAAATAATTTTTCGCGAAAGTACCCGTGTCATCTATTACTACTGATCAAGGCATCGTTCATTATGAGGCTTATGGGCGTGGTCGCCCTGTGATCTTGTTGCATGGCTGGCTTGGTTCTTGGGGCCTGTGGCAGGAAACCATGGCCTATTTGGGCCGTTATTATCGCACCTATGCACTGGATTTTTGGGGGTTTGGAGAATCTGGCAAAAAGCGGGAAACGTATGCTGTTCAAGATTTTGTTGCCCTCGTTGGTCAGTTCATGGATCAACTTGGCATCGTCGAGGCGCCTCTGGTTGGGCACAGCATGGGAGGTACGGTAAGCCTCTCGGTAGCTATTCAGTACCCTGAACGTGTTCGCAAGGTAGTTGTCATTGGTTCTCCCATCGTTGGTTCTTCACTGTCTCCCCTGCTAAAATTAGCTGGCTATCGTTTTATAGCGATGATGTTGTTCAATATGATGTGGGCATTTCGCGGCACAATGAAAGTGGCAGCTCCTTTTATTTGCGCTGACCCGCGTTTTTCTCAAATGATGGATCGTGATCTCACGAGCACTACGGTTGAATCTTTCTTGCGGAGTATTGCATCCTTGCGCCGCACTGATTTACGCCCAAGGTTATCTGATCTAAAAATCCCAGTGATGGGTATGTATGGTGATCGCGACAATATAGTCAACCCGCGCCAATGGCAGACGCTTTTACAGGGTGTTCCTCATGCCCAAATTGTTCGCTGGCAGCGGGCCCAACATTTCATTATGCTCGATACGCCACAAGACTTCATGGAAAATCTTAAAACATTTCTAGACCAGGAAGATAAGCAATCTTGATAGATGTATCCGGAGTCACCTACTATTACCCTAACCGGATGGGGCGGATCATATTTCTGGCGTTTGAGGAAGTTCTCGGACGCAATGGAATTAATGCACTCTCGAACCTTGCGGGGATTTCGGAATTTATCGATCATTATCCTCCTAATGATCAGAATCTGGCCTTTTCTTTCGAATCGATAAGCCGTTTGCAGGCTGTGCTTGAAGATTTTTACGGTCCACATGGTGGGCGTGGTGTCGCTCTGCGCATTGGTCGCGCTTGTTTTCAGCATGGCTTGCGTGAATTTGGCCCGCTCTTTGGGCTTACCGATCTGACTTTTCGCCTGATGCCTCTTAGTGCGAAATTGAAAATCGGGGCCGCTTCTTTTGCAGAAATTTTCAATAAATATTCTGATCAGCGTGTTCGCCTGGAGGATAAAGGGGATGTGCTGCTCTGGCACATAGATATCTGTCCATTATGCTGGCAGCGTCAGTCTAATACCGTGGCTTGTCAAATGGCTGTTGGCCTGTTGCAAGAAGCACTCTACTGGGTAAGTGGCGGTAAATATTTTATTGTGGAAGAAATCCATTGCATTGCCAGTGGCGACCCAGCCTGTACTATTGTTATCAACAAGACTCCCATGAGTTGAATTTATGTTAAAGATTATTTTGCAGGCACCCCGGCCGATCCCGCCGTTTAATGAATCGGCTCGTGATTTGCGCATTCAAAACGTTCCGCTCTGGCTTTGGCAGCGCAATATCCTTGCTCCGTATGTTACTAAAGAAATGGAGATTTCTTCCAGCGCGCTTCTACCGTTATCACGCGAGCCAATGCTTGTTTACCGGGATAATCTGTTCTTTGACGAATTTTATATTAAAGAGTTTATTCGCTTGGCCCAAAAAAAAGGCCGATCGGTTAGGGCAGCCTTTTCGATTGACGATCCTGTTTTTCGGGAGCATGCTTTACCCCTTTCGACTTCTTACACTCCTGCCGGCGTGTTGTATCTGGCGGATTTATGGTATTACCCGAAAGGTCCCGAAGCTGATGTCGATCCTCTTGTGATCAACATGCAAGCTCGTGAAGTAGGTTATTACCATATTCCTTCTTATATGGCTGGAGAACGCGGTGACTTGGTTTATCAGGTTCCAATGCGCGCGATGATGGCAATTGATTGTTGGGCTCATATTTTTATCGCAGATGGGGTGTTCGGGCTCTTTGCTCGCGGCGTTCGTTTTGAAGACCGGTTAAAAAATGATCTGGTCTTTAAAATCGGGTTGATCTCTACTGCCCTTTATGAAGGGCGTCAGTTGTTGGAGTGTTCGCAGCTTGTTCGCATCGGAAAAAATTGCATCATAGACCCGCATGCCGTTATTCATGGTCCTACTACCATTGGGGATAATGTTACAGTAGGGGCCGGTGCGGTTATAGAAAATTGTATCATCGGCAACAATGTAAATGTTTCTCAGGATGTGCAGTTGATGTTATCGGTTGTCGGCGATGGAACCTTCTTACCCTTTCGAGCTGCTCTGTTCATGACCACGATCATGGAAAATTCCATGGTTGCTCAAAATACTTGTTTGCAAATGTGTGTGGTTGGGCGAAATACATTCATCGGAGCAGGTTCGACTTTCACTGACTATAATTTAATTTCTGCCCCCATCAAAGCCTTGGATGGGCGGGGCGAGTTGAAGGCGTCCAACCGCCCGGTACTTGGCGGGGCAGTGGGGCACAATTGCCGCATCGGCGCGGGTATGATTATTTATCCGGCTCGTACGATTGAATCAGATGTGGTTTTAGCCGCTTCATCTGAACGCCGTGTGATTGATAGAGATATAAAATATGAAGATAGTGATCATCACAAAATGCGCAACGGTCATTTGCACAAGCACCTCTATCCCCGGCAGGGAATGAAAGATCTTGAATCTTGGTAATTAATGAACTTATTCGTATCCGTAATGGATGATATTCAAGAGGAATGTTTACGTTCGGGTGCCTTGAGATAATATGTTAACCACCCTCGCGATGTATTTGCAATGCTAGCATCGGTGTGAAATGATATATTTAAAAAGGTGTAACACTTTTTCAAATCAAAGCAGTGTGCCAGAAAGATCTATTGGGTCTTTCTGAAAAGCTCGCTGTCCTAATCTTGATCGGAGGCTCGTACTATGGGAAAATCCCGTCTTTTGATCACCGAAGATGATGTTGATATTTCAAATATGTTGAAGATTTACTTCACAGGCCTCGGCTATGATGTTGATATTGCCATGCGTGGGTCAGAGGCCCTTGAAAAAACGCGCCAGGCCTTGCCACACCTTATTGTCCTTGATATCATGCTTCCCGATATCGATGGGTATGAGGTTTGTCGTACTTTGCGCACAAATACCCGCACCAGTCACATTCCTGTAATTTTCCTCACTCAGCGGGATGAACGCAGCGACCGGTTGCAAGGCCTTGAATTAGGGGCAGATGATTTCATAACGAAACCATTCGACATCGAAGAGTTGAAGCTGCGTGTGCAAGGAGCCATTCGCCGATCCGAGCGCGAGAGTCTTACAGATCCGCGTTCTGGGCTGCCAGCTGGACGATTAATCGAAGAACAGCTTCGCCGCATTATTCGTGAGTCGGGTTGGGCGTTCATTGATTTACGTATTAACGATTTTGAACCTTTCAAGGATGTTTATGGTTTTGTTGCAAGTGATGATGTTTTGCGCTTTACAGGGATGTTGATTGGAGAAGTACTTGATGAAATGGGTACATCGGGTGATTTCCTGGGGCATGCCGGCGGGGACAACTTCATTATCATTACACCTGAAAGCGTTTCTGCAGGTATTTGCCAGAAAATCAAGAGTCGATTTGCCGATACAATAAAAACCCATTATAACTTTATGGATCGCCAGCAAGGTTTTATTCTGGCTCCTACCAAAGGTGGCGGCACACAGAAGTTTCCCTTAATGACAATGGCAATTGGCATTGTCTCGCCATCGCAACAGTCCTTCTCTGATATTCGCGAGATCACCGAACTGGCTGCAGAAGCGCGTCGCCAGGATGCGGGTGGTGGCGCACTGCCCTAAATCGGAGAATCTGCCGTTATGCTGCAAGGGCCAATTTTCCTGGGCATCGGCTTTTTATTATTCGGACTGGTTTTTTTTATACTAGTCTGGGTATTATTACGTGTTGTTCCACAGGTACACCCCACTGTTCAAGGGCCCAACCAACTGTCTTCCACTGGTATTCATCATCACAATGATGCTATTTTGGTGATTGAAACTGGTGGGCGAGTTCGCCATATCAATGAAATTACACGAAGTTGGTTTGAACTGCTGGATGGGGAATTGCCCAATATCGAAAGGCTTGGTCGTAAAATCCGTCCAGTGGAAGGTTTTCTTGAAATTTGTGCAGTTGAAGGACAGTCGCGTTGTTCTGTAAATGGACGTCTGGTTGATGCTGTCTCTTATCGCATCCCTGGTCAAAACCCCACGATGGTTGTGGTCTTGCGCCAGGTAGAGAATACCCGTTTAATTTCACAAGGCGGACAGGAGAGTCTCCCAAGCTCAGCCCTCAAGTCAGTTTCCGAATTTGGACAACTGATTTCATCCAGTTTAAGCCTTGCATCCACAGCTGAATCTATTCTTGCCAATCTTGAGAAGTTGGTAGCCTTGGATTTTATTGAAGTTAAGTCGTGGGAAGAAGCAACCCAAACTCTGACCACCTATCGCTTGGAGGGCTCTGTTGACACTGAACGCACGCTTCAACGTGACAAGCCCAGCCAGTTTGGCGAATATGCGAATTATGTGATTTCAAGCCGTAAGGAATTATTTATCACCGATACCCGTGTTTCTGCTATTGATAAATTCGACTCGCGTTCGCATAATGTGCCTCCAATGGGTTCTTACATTGGAATGCCATTGATCGCTCATGGGCAATTGGTCGGTACGCTGGAAGTAGGCGTCATGCCGGTAAAAGGCTTTGCCGCGGATGATCTCAATATCCTTCAAATGATTACCGCGCCTGCTGCAATCGCAATGCGCAATGCAAGCCTGTACGAGGCTCAGCAGCGATGGAATGCTCAGCTTTTTGGTCTCACCAATCTTTCTCAGGCGATTGGGTCTTTGCGAGACTTAAACGACTTATTTACCCGTATGGTTGATGGTTTATCAGCATTGTTTAATGTTGAAATATTAGGTTTTTTGCTCTATGATGATCAGCGCCATGTGCTTGAAGGGCAAATTCCATTTCAGGGTTTGCCGAATAATGTTGTACAGCTTTACAAAACCACTATTCGCCCCAACAGCTCAGCCGAAAAACGGCTTCTTGGGGACCCCAAGATCATCACCACATCCAATGCCGCCTGGGATTTAGCCTGGAACGAACTTGGATTGCAGGATCTTGCTCTGGCTGCATCCATGCGAGATACTGTGCTTGCCCCGCTTATCTCTGCAGGGCGTTTTCTAGGTTACCTTCAACTTTCGAATCACCGCAAGGGTGAGTCAGTCAACTCTCAAGAAGAATTGCGCCTGTTGAATATCGTTGCGGGCCAGGTCGCTGCAATTATTGATAATGCCCTCCTGGTGCAACAGGCCCGCCAACGCAATCTGCGCACTGAATCGATGCGACGCATCGCCAATCTGGTCAGTTCCTCTGCCACGTTGGATGAGACCCTGAACTATTCGATCAAAGAAGTTGCTCACATACTTCAGGCAGAAACAGGTTCCATCTTCATTCTGGATGAAAACGCGGGTGTCATGCGAGCCCATATTTCATCTGTGTATGGAGTTGGAAGCGAATCAATGGAAGCACTTTCCAGGATCAATGTAAAATCATCAGCCTTCCGTCTTACTGTGGCAGGTAGTCAGCGTTCTTTTATCTCAGGTAATCTTTCCCGCGACCGTAGAGTTCTACCGCTTTACCGGGCGATTGTGCGTAGGTTGAACCTGGAGTCTTGCATTGTAGTGCCGCTTATCGTTCGGGGAAAAGGCATCGGCGAGTTAATGCTTGGCACGTTGAAACAGGATTTCTTTACCAATTACGATCTTCAGATTGCATCTACGGTCGCCAGCCAATTGGCGATTGCAATTGAGGTCGATCGTCATTCAGGCGAGACGGATGAAGTTTTGCGTCGCCGTTCCGATAATTTAACGGCCATGAACCGCGTTTCCCGCGAGTTGAACTCAGCATCCAATCTGAAGGAGCTGGCTCGCCTTGTTTATGATGAATGTTTGTTGATTACGGGTGCTGAATGTGGCGCAGTTTCGTTGTACGAGCCTGAACTGCCGAGTGATGAACCTCGCACTGAAATAATTCGTTTTGGACATCCTTCAGATGAGTATCCACTTGAGATTATTCAGAAAGCCTTGTTGTCTGGCGAGCCAATGTTGGCATCTGACTTTTCAATTACGAATACGGCTCCTCATACCGGGGTATTTATGGTTTTGGTCTCCCCACTTCGTTATCTGGATGAAACAGTGGGATTGATCGAACTCCACGCTACTCACAAACAGGGTGATTCGCGGGAATTTGTTGGCTTTGATAAAATATCCGTGGAGATGGTAAAAAATATATGTGTGCAGGCGGCGCTTGCTATTGGCAATGCACAGCGAGCTGTAGAACAACAAAGCCGCGTTGAACTGTTTCGTCGTCGCGCGGATACTTTAATGCAATTGTTTGAAACATCTAAAAATTTGCGTATTGACCAAACCCTGCTTAGTGCCATGGATTCGATAGCACAGGGTATTCAGAGGGCCACGCCTTTTAATGTTGTTCTTATCAGCCTGTACGATCCGAAAACTGACTTACTTAAGCGAGTAGTATCTGGCGGGCTTGACGATGCTACGTTTATCCAAATTCAGTCTCATCAGCAACCCTGGTCCAGCATTGCTCAATTGATGAAGGGTGAATTTGAGATTGGCAATTTGTATTTTCTCCCATTTGATAAGGCCCCCATTATTCCGGCAGATTTGCACATGGTTACGACCATGACGGACGCTGAACCAATGAGTGCTTCGGAGAAGAAGGAGAATGCCTGGGATCCCGAGGATTTACTTATTATTCCGATCTATGATAACGGTCAGAAGCCGCTGGGTTTGATTAGCGTGGATGATCCACGCGATGGTCTGCGACCAGATCGGGTTACTCTTGAAACCCTCGAAGTATTTTCCGCCCAAGCGGCCCTGACTATTACCAGTGGGCTTCTCATTCAAGAATACAAATCTGAAATCGAGAATCTTTCTAATGAGATTACCCGTCAGAAAGCCCTGGTCGGTTTTAGCCAGCGCAGCTTGCCGATGTTATTGCGCAAAGATCTGGAACAAGCTCTCTCGACAAGTTATCTAACCCAACACGCGCGCCACATTCGTGCCAGCCTTTTATTAACAGAATCTCTCAGTCAGCAGAAAGATTCTGCCACTGCATTGCTTACACTCGGAAAGCAAATCTTAACCAGTTTTGATATGTCAATTTCAATTGTTGCCCATGATACCCCTGATGGTCCGCGCATCATTCACGTTATGGGTAACCTCCCGCGTGGTATCAACCCGGAGGTTTCTTTTGGACAACGCAATCCCTTGCGTATCTGTTTGCAGACTGGCGAGACAATTATCTCTGGCAACCTGGATGAAGATGAGATCTGGCACGATACACCTTTCCTATCTGCTTTGCGCGCCAAATGCTTTATCTGTATGCCGGTGGTGGTCAACGAAAAGATCATTGCTGCAGTCATGGCTATCGATACAGAAGCTCTCCCTACCCTATCTACTGAAGATATCAAAATCTACGGGCAGATTAGCAAGCAGATTTCAATAATATTGCAGAATATCAGCCTGCTGAACGAAATGCGCCAGCGCTTGCAGGAAGTAAACCTGCTGCTTGACTTTAGCCGTCGCCTTAGTGGTCTTACGCCGCGTGACATCCTGAGATCCTTGCTTCAAAGCGCCTTGCGAGTTGTCAGCGCAGCGCATGCTGGGATTGTGTTTCAGTGGCGACCTCACGAAGAACTGCTCGTCCCGCTCTCTGCCGCAAATTATGTGGATAATGCCAGTATTATGGGCATTTCTTATCATCTCGGCGAAGGTCTTCCAGGACGGGCTTTCTCGGAAAAACAACCTCACCGGGTTGATGAGGTTAATTTTGCTGCAGACTATATTTTGCCTCCTGAAAACCTCCTGCGCTATCGAAAAGCCACCGGCGGACGATTGCCCGTTTCCAGCATGGTCGTCCCAGTTTCAGCCGAGGATCGCTTTCTGGGCGTCATTATTTTGGACAATTTTAACACGCCAGCAGCTTTTCGCCCCGATGACGAAGCCATCCTGCTCTCTCTTACTCAACAGGTTGCCCTTTCGCTAGAGAATGTGCGTCTGATGCAGTCCACTCAGGAGCGAGCCGGGCAGCTCCAGGCGTTGAATTCAGTAGCTGCCACGTTGACATCCAGTCTAAAGCGTGATGAATTGGTGGGTACTCTTCTCGATCGCTTGGCAACGGTCATTCCTTATGATACGGCTATTCTTTGGTTGCGTCAGGAACTGCCCGATGCGCGTTTAGCGAAAATGGTTGTGATAGAAGCCCGTGGTTTTAATGACAACGAGGAACGCAAAGGCTTGACGGTAGAAGTGGCTGACAGCGTTTTGCTCAATGAAATGACCCGTACTGGGCAGGCTATTGTTGTGGATGATGTTCGCGTTGATCCTCGTTTTACTTTGTTGGTCCAGCCCCAATATCTGGCTTGGATGGGGATTCCACTCATTACCAAGAGCCAGGTGGTTGGTGTAATTGCACTCGAAAAAACCGAATCGCATTTTTACACTCAAGATCTCATGCAATTATCGACTACATTCGCGAGTCAGGCGGCAGTAGCAATTGACAATGCTAATCTGTTTGAAGAATCCATTCGTCGTGCTGCCGAACTTGATGAACGCTCGCAGCGTTTGGTGATGCTCAACAAATTTTCTGCAGAATTGGGTGGATTGCTTAGTGCTGACAAAGTGCTCCGCCTGACAGCAAACCAGCTCATGGAGGCTCTTCAGGCTGACCATGCTTTATTGCTCTCAATCGGCAAGAACAACCGTAATTTGCTTATTGCGGCGCTTCCAGATGATGATAAGGTGAATGATCTTCAAGTATTGCCCGCTTCCATCGTTCTCGAACGCATAAGCGAATCGCAAACAGTTTACACAGCCGAAGACATCGGTCGAGATCAAAACCTGGCTTCGCTTGCAGAATTTCTCATCAATTCGGCATCTTTACTCATCCTGCCAGTTTCTGGAAGGGATAAACTGTATGCCATTGTGCTCTTGAGTCAGTCTATACGTCGGTTTACATCTACTGAAATTGAGTTGTCGCGAACAATCGGAAATCAGGCCGCCATTGCTCTCGACAAAGCTGACCTGTATCAGGATACCCTTGCCACGGTAGACCGCCTCGCAATCCTAAATGAGGTATCTTATGCCATTGGGTCCAGCCTGAACCCGGATGATATTTATCGTGCTGTACATGAGGCCGCATCAAAACTGATGCCCGTTGAAGCTTTTATCATTGCCTTGGTCGACGAAGAAACTGCAGATGTTGATGCAGCTTATGTTGTGGATCTTGGTCAGCGTATCACTGGCGTCAGACTGCCGGCGGGGGAGGGCTTAAGTGGACGGGTGATTGCCACCGGTCAACCCATCCTTACATCACAATCTAGTGAAGCTCAAAACCATGGAGGCGTCACGATTGGCGAACAAGGTACACCACATTCCATTGTGGCTGTCCCGATGTTTTCAGGAGGCAGAGTGGTTGGCGCACTCTCGGCACAGAGTTATCAGTACAATGCTTATGCCGAAAATGACCAGCAGATTTTAAGTACGCTCGCGAACCAGGCTACCGTTGCCATTCTCAACGCGCGTCTTTTTGATCAGACCCAAAAATTAGCCGCCAATCTTGAGCACCGTGTGGTAGCTCGCACAGCTGAGCTTGAGCATGAACAGCATAACACCGAAACGCTCTTGCGTATTTTGACTGAGGTTTCATCCAGTCTTGATCTGGATCGCACCTTGAGTCGTACTCTGGCCTTGCTGAATGAAGCAATTGGAGCCCAACAGGGTACTGTTATGCTGTTGAATGCCGAAGATAATTTGTTATATTTTCGCGCTGGCTATGGTTACGATCTCACAGCCTCTTTTGGAGCGGAAGATGGCCAACTCGACCAGCCCGCGGGGTCAACTGGCTACATACCATCGCGTCCGATCTCAAAACTACCAGGAACTACTTTACAGGGTCCCTCAGGTAAGTTTGGTGAAGGTTTAGCCGGCTGGGTTGTAAAACATAGCCAGTCTGTCAAGGTTGACGATCTTTACCAGGATTCTCGCTGGGTTGTGACGCCAGCGTCTCAACAATATCGCAGTGCTTTGATAGCGCCTCTGCTGGTTGGAGAGGATGTCATCGGGGCCATTATGGTTTTCCACAGCTCGCCCGCATATTTTGGCGATGATGGGCTTGAAATGGTAAAAGCTATCGGTTCGCAGGTGGCTATTGCCATTAATAATGCCCAGTTGTACGAACTCATCCGCGACCAGGCAGAACGTCTCGGTTCCATGCTTCGTCAACAGCAAATGGAAGCGAGCCGGCAAACCGCTATTCTCGAAGCCGTTGCCGACGGTGTGCTCGTAACCGATCCCACCAATCGCATTGCCTTTGTCAATGCTTCTGCCGAACGCATCCTCTCTCTCGATACATCCCAGGTGAATGGCCAATCATTGGAGAACTTTGCCGGGCTCTTTGGCAAATCTGCCCGCACCTGGATTCAAACTGTTCAGGAATGGTCCACTGACGCAGCTAGCACCCAGATTGGCGAGATGTATGCAGAGCAGATCGGCCTCGATAATGGTCGTGTTGCGCTGGTACATCTGGCTCCGGTTGTCTGGCATAACGAATTCCTTGGTACAGTTTCGATTTTCCGAGATATTACTCATGAGGTTGAGCTGGATCGTCTCAAGTCCGAGTTTGTCGCCACAGTCAGCCATGAATTGCGCACACCTATGACATCCATCCGCGGCTATGTGGATATTCTTTTGATGGGCGCGGCGGGCGCTTTGAATGAGAACCAGTCTCACTTCCTTGATATAGTAAAAAGCAATACTGAGCGTTTGAATATTCTAGTTAATGATCTTCTGGATGTATCGCGCATAGAAGCTGGTCGGGTTATGTTAGCCATGCATCACGTTGATATGGGTGATGTAGCCGATGAAGTTGTGGCCGATACGCTGCGTCGTTCTCAGGAAGAGGATAAGCCGATGAATGTTTCTATCGAACTAGAAAACTCCCTGCCACGTATCATGGCAGATCCCGAACGGATCCGCCAGATTCTCGGCAATCTGGTTGACAATGCGTATAATTACACCCCTGCCAACGGCAACATCATGATTAGTTTGCACCAGGTTAATGGAAATGTGCAGGTGGATGTGGCAGATTCCGGTATCGGCGTTGCTATAGAACATCAGGGACGTGTTTTTGAACGTTTCTTCCGCGGTGAAGATCCGCTTGTTTTGGCAACACCAGGTACTGGACTTGGTTTACCGATCGTAAAACAATTGGTTGAAATGCATCATGGAAAAATTTGGATGAAAAGTGCGGGCATTTCCGGACTGGGGAGTACATTCTCATTTACTATACCGATCCCTGAAACTGAGGAGTGATTATGGCAAAAATCGTTATTGCTGAAGATGAACCGGATATTCGTGAGTTGATAGCCTTTACCCTGCGCTTTGCCGGGTATGAAGTTATTGCTGGAGCAAATGGTCAAGAAGGCTACGATCTTACAAAGAGGGAGCACCCAGACCTAGTGATGTTTGATGTGCGCATGCCAAGAATGACTGGTTATGACGCTTGTAAAATGATCAAGGCAGACCCAGAGATTGCCCACATCCCCGTCATTTTTCTCTCTGCCAAGGGACAGGAAAATGAAATTGAGCAAGGTCTATCTGCTGGCGCTGATGATTATTTACTCAAACCGTTTGCTCCGGATCAGTTGACTGAGCGTGTCAAAGCTGTATTGGCTAAATACAAATCATTGGGATAATTGCAGAATGAGTGCGATCCTTTTGGAAGGCGGTATAGTGCATTATGAGGTGATCGGGCGCGGGCGTCCGATTATCTTCCTGCACGGCTGGGTCGGTTCCTGGCGTTATTGGGCTCCTGCCATGCAAACCGCATCCACCGGCTTCCGCGCATATGCTCTCGATATGTGGGGCTTTGGCGATACTGCCCGCGACCCCATGTGTTACGGCATTGATAAACAAGTAGCGCTGCTCGATCGTTTTTTGCAAGAATTAGGCATGGCCAAAGTTGCCATTGTTGGGCACGGGCTTGGTGCACTTGTTGGCCTATTGTTTACACTGCGATATCCGACTGTAGTCGATCGCATCATGGCCGTTGGTGCCCCTTTTGAGGCCAGCGCAGTTAACAACCGCTTACGCAGCGCTTCGCTTCCAGATCTTGTTGACTGGCTGCTTAGCAAAGATGCTGCTGCCGAACCTGCCCGCACGGATGGGCTTAAGGCCGATCCGCTTTCGCTTTCTACAGCATTTAACTCACCAGACCTGTTCAATTTCACACAGCGTATGGGCAATATGCACAATCCATGCTTGCTTGTTTATGGGCAGAACGATCCTGCCATTGTTGCGCCTGCCCTTGACCCGGCTACCGCGCCTCTAAACTTGCATGCTGTGTTGCTCGAACAATGCGCTCATTTTCCGATGATTGAGGATCCGGCCCGCTTTAATCGCTTGCTGACAGATTTTCTTGCCCTGGATTCAGGCGAATCTCCGCGTAATTTGCTTTTCAAGGAAGAGTGGAAGCGCCGCGTTCGTTAATTATTGCTGATGATTCGATTATTATAAATTTATAAGATTTTCACGAAAAAAGACACAGTGCTGTGTTCTGCGATAAAATCAATCTAACTTATTACTATCGGGGAGCCTGTTATTGGGGCTGAGAGGAGGGCCGCAGCCCTCGACCCGCATCACCTGATCCGGATCATGCCGGCGGAGGGATTCCTTGCTAAAAACAACCTCCATCGGGGAGGTTGTTTTTATGCCAAGAGCATTGATTTTTGTCAACGGTCAGATTGCTGATTCTGGCGCTGCCCGCTCTCTCGTCCGGGCAGATGACATCATTCTCGCTGCGGATGGTGGAGCCCGTCATGCTCTTGCCCTGGGTGTGATCCCTTCTGCCATTATCGGCGATCTCGATTCGCTCACCGCTTCAGAAGTGCGCGTCTTTGCTGATATGGATGTCCATCTTGTACGTTTTCCGCAATCCAAAGATGAGACTGATCTCGAATTGGCTCTTTTGCATGCCATCCGTGCTGAGTATTCTCCGATCATCATCGTTGGGGCATATGGTGGTCGTCTTGACCAGACTATTGCCAATATTGCCTTGTTGGCATCTCGGGAAGCCATTGGTGCTAATGTTCGTCTGGATGATGGTATTACTGAAGCTTTTTTTGTTAGAAGCAAAGCTGTCATCCATGGTAGGGCGGGTGATACCGTCTCCTTTATTCCCTGGGGAAACCCTGTCGAAGGGGTTAGTACCGATGGTCTGGTCTATCCGCTTAATATGGAAACCCTGTTTCCTGATCGAACACGCAGCATTAGCAATCAGATGCTTGCTCGAACTGCCCAGGTACGGGTCAGCCAGGGCCTCTTGTTATGTATTCACATTCGCAATAATTCTCGTTCAAAAGGTACCCCATGAAAAGACTCTTCTCAATTTTCCTACTTTTCACAGTTTTGCTGATTTCCTGCGCTCCCGTTCCCGTTCCCGCTCCCAGCGCAGTTCATACTGAAGGGACTCAATCAGCTGCCTCTATTTTACCTACTGACCAGCCTCCGGCTACTTCCGCACCTGCTTCTGGCGCGCCTCGTAATCTTACCGTCATGACGCATGATTCTTTCTCAGCCAGCGAAGGGGTTATCCAGGGTTTTGAAAAGACCAATAACGTCAAAATTACCTTTCTGAAATCTGGTGATGCTGGTGCCGCTCTTAATAAGGCCATTCTTACCAAAGATGCGCCTATCGCGGATGTTTTCTACGGGGTGGATAATACCTTTCTTTCCCGTGCTATCGAAGCTGGCATATTTGAATCCTATGCATCACCTTTCATTGATCACATCCCGGACCAGTTCAAACTTGATCTCAAGAATCGCGCCCTCCCGGTTGATTACGCCGATGTGTGTATCAACTATTCGAAGGCCTTTTTCGCCAAGAATGACCTGCTCGTGCCTGCCTCGCTCGATGATCTGACTAAACCAGAATACAATGGTCTGCTTGTAGTTGAAAACCCTGCCACTTCTTCGCCTGGCCTGGCTTTCTTACTTGCAACTATCCAAAAATATGGCGATCCAGGCTACCTCGATTACTGGAAGGCGCTGCGCAGTAATGGCCTGGTTGTTGTCGATGGATGGGAGTCGGCCTATTACACCAATTTCAGCGCATCATCTGGCGCCGGCCCTCAGCCCATGGTTGTTTCTTATTCAACGAGCCCTGCTGCAGAAGTAGCAGCCTCCACCTCCCCGTTGGATGATGCCCCTACAGCATCTGTTATTGCTCCAGGTACTTGTTTCCGCCAGATCGAATTTGTAGGTATCATCGCAAACACCCCCAATCGTGATATCGCTGAAAAGTTTGTCGATTTCATGCTCGACGTGCCCTTCCAGGAAGACATGCTGCTAAATATGTATGTTTACCCTGTAAATGACCAGGCCGCTATACCAGATTCTTTTGCTAAATTTGCCCCGACCGCGGTCGATCCAGCCACTGTTCCCGATGCGTTGCCTGTCAAGCGTGATACCTGGATCGAAGCCTGGACCCAGGCTGTATTACGCTAACGGCCGGTTTATCTAATGGCGCAGGGTTATTCATGAAGAGCCGTATCCTTCCCTGGCTTGCCCCGCTCACTTTTCTTGGCATCTTTTTTTTCTATCCACTCATGCACATCCTGGTGCTTGGGTTTAATTCTGTATCTCTGTCTGCTGCGCCGCAATTCTTTCTGCACACATCGGGCGTTTTATGGTTTACCTTTTACCAGGCTTTTCTTTCAACGCTTCTTACCCTGCTGGTGGGTTTTCCTTTAGCCTACCTGTTTGCTCGATACAACTTTCCTGCCAAATCTTTTTTTCGAGCACTGACAGCCGTTCCCTTTATGCTACCAACGGTTGTTGTAGCGGCTGGTTTTACAGCGCTGCTTGGCCCAAGAGGATGGGTCAACCTTGCTCTCATGGCCGTCTTGCACATTGATCACGCCCCGATTGTTTTTGTCGGCACTATATGGGCTATTCTTATCGCGCATGTCTTTTACAATGCCACTATTGTTATTCGCATTGTGGGCAATGCTTGGGCATCACTGGATCTGCGTTTGGTAGATGCATCTCAGTCTTTAGGCGCATCGCCTTTCCAGACACTTCTGCGGGTTACTTTGCCCTTGCTGCGACCGTCCATTCTCGCGGCAAGTCTGCTGGTTTTCCTCTTCGACTTCACCAGTTATGGGGTTATCTTGCTGCTCGGAGGACCACGTTTTGCCACTATCGAGGTTGAAATTTATATTCAGGCCTTACAAATGCTCAACCTGACCGCCGCTGCATCTCTTTCTCTCTTGCAATTGCTTTGTACGCTTGTCTTTTCATCCATTTACAGCCGGTATATTTCCCGCGTTACATCTGTCGTTAAGCCAGGCGCAGCATGGATCAACCTCCGAAAAAAAAACAACCAGGCGCAGAAAATTTTTATCATCTGTATGCTTTCCTTCCTGTTCTTGTTTTTTGCCTTGCCCCTGTTTGCCTTACCGTTGCGCTCCATTTCCATTCTCGAAGCAGATCGTGCTCAGCAGGTGCAGCCCGGCCTCAGTCTGACATTTACCTACTACACCGAGCTTTTCATCAATCGCCGAGGCTCACTTTTCTTTGTTCCGCCCTTTGAAGCTGCGCGTAACTCACTTTCATATGCTGCTATGACCGTTCTTATCTCGCTTTCCCTTGGATTCCCTGCCGCTTCGGCCCTTGTTCGTCCTGGAAAACTTGAGAAATGGATCGACCCTTTGTTAATGTTGCCCTTGGGTGCTTCAGCTGTTACCCTGGGCTTAGGTTATATTATCACATTCAACCATCCGTTTTTTTTGACAAAGTGGTCACTACTTACATCGCCATTACTCATCCCACTTGCTCATAGCACTATTGCCTTGCCCTTTGTCATCCGTAATTTACAAACAGCCCTTGCTATCATCCCCAACCGCTATCGTGAAGCTGCCGCTGTATTGGGCGCATCCCGCGGACAGATCTGGAAAAACATCGATTGGCCGATCATTTCCCGTGCAGTTGTCTCTGCAGGTGCGTTTGCATTCACTATTTCACTTGGCGAATTTGGCGCTGCATCTCTTCTCACCCGGCCTGAATATCCTACTCTCCCTACCGCCATTTATCGATTTCTATCACAACCCGGTGGAATGAACTATGGACAGGCCATGGCAATGGCCACTATCTTGATGCTTACTTGCGGTTTTGGTATCATCGTTATTGAAAAAATGCGTTTTCCTGGCACCAGTGATTTCTAAAATATCATGCTTGAAGTGATCAACATCCACAAAACCTATCAGGATCAGCCTTTACTCAAAGGCGTATCATTTTCCATTGCGGATGGTGAGATTATTTGCTTGCTTGGCGCATCCGGTTCTGGAAAAAGCACCATCCTGCGCATTATCGCAGGCCTGGAAAAAGCCGAGCAGGGTGATGTTCGTTGGGCTGGTCGCAGTTTGGGCAATGTGCCTGTGCATCAGCGCAACTTTGGTTTAATGTTTCAGGATTATGTACTTTTTCCTCATTTGGATGTTTTTGAGAATGTAGCTTTTGGATTGCGGATGCAGAAATGTGACCGTAAGATGATCAGCCTTCGCGTTGCCGAGGTTCTTGAACAGGCCAACCTGCGCGGCTTTGAAAAACGTCAGATTAGCGAATTGTCCGGCGGTGAACAACAGAGGGTCGCGCTGGCTCGTGCGCTGGCGCCTCATCCCGCTTTATTGATGCTTGATGAACCCCTTGGTGCCCTGGACAGGGCTTTGCGCGAAAAATTGATAGATGAACTACGCGGAGTTTTACGGCGCAGTCATATCCCTGCTATTTACGTCACCCACGACCAGGAAGAAGCCTTTACCATTGCAGACAAGATCATTTTGATTCACGATGGTCTTGTTGCCCAATCAGGAAGTGCTCCACAGGTTTTTGCTCAGCCGGCGAATGAATGGGTGGCTTCCTTCCTTGGTCTTGGCAATGTCATCACTGGTATTGTAATTCCCGGGGGAGTGCGCAGCTCTTATGGCGATATTCACTGGGAGACTGGGCTGAAACTGGGCCAGTCAGTGACGCTTCTGCTGCGCCCGCAAGCATCGCTTGTTGCTAGTGGCGGCACCATTAACGGTTTGGTCGCTGATATCATTTTTCGCGGCCATGAATTTAGAATTGAGTTTAAAAATGGTCTGCATTTTTTATTGAGTGGGGGCGTAAACAATGGTTTGCCCCTTCCACAGCCCGGCCAGGAAATTAGCCTAAAAGTTCATCAAGCGGAGTTGCTATGATCACTGTCAGTAAAAGGAACGAACACAATCACATTACCTGGCAATACACTGGCGAGGTATTGACTCGTAAAAACAACTCTGTCATTATCGAAGCTCGTTTTAACCGTCCTGATATGCCTTTTCACGGTATTACACTCAAACAAGGTGATCGTTTTATCGAGACTTTCTATACTGACAGGTGGTATAACATATTTGAGATCCATGATTGTGGTGATGATGCCATTAAGGGATGGTATTGCAACATCGGCTGCCCTGCAGTCTGGGATGATCTCGACTCTCTCTCTTATATCGATCTTGCTCTTGACCTGTGGGTTACCCCTGCTGGTGTGCTGACTGTTCTTGATGAAGATGAATTTGCCCTGGCTGACCTGGATGATTCCACCCGTGCTAATGCTTTGCAGGCGCTGGCTGAATTGCAAACACTCTTTGTCTCCTGCCCTCCAACCCTGGATTGATAACCCTTTATTATTAATTGAATCAGTCCCCAATAGTTTTTTGATAGCCACAATAACCTGCGTTTTGCGCAGGTTATTGTGGCCAGGGTATTATTGAGAAGCTCTTTCGGGCCGTCTCATCATTTCCAGCGAGATCGGTTTGTTTTGTGGTGTTGCCCCGAACTTATAGACTGATGAGATTATTGAGCATAGCGCCAGTTCCAAACATTTGGTCGCCATTTATCCACAAGTAATAACCCAGGAATACAACGATAAGGCAGCAGCAGCATAGCACAACTGCCACAATGGCGATGATTAAGGGGATATTATTCTTCTTTGGTTCAGTGGGCAGGGGTTGGGGCGTGTAACCTGAATTAAAGTTGTCCATAAAAATTTCTCCTTTGATAGGGGTTGGGCGAGTAAAATGAATTAATTAAACTCTAATTTATTTCCTTAAACGATATGAATTAAATGCGCGCTTGAGAACGCCGCCACCGCCACCAGAAAAATAAGGTGGTGAAGACAACAAGGATGAATGCAACCATCACGGGAACGATCACTGCCAGGATTGATGTAAAGGTTGATAGAAAATCTTCAGCAATGCTAACCGGGATGTTTCCTACTCCACCAGTTGTGGCGGTCACTGCCGGGCGTACCACCGCAGATTTGGCAACGTGCACACCTCCGGCGATGATCAGTCCGCACGCTAACGAAATCAACGGACTTACGCCCGTCAATACCTTGGCTGATGCCGCGAAAACAATTGCTCCGGCTACGGGTCGTACAAAGGTTTGAAGCAAATCATTTATGTGATTAAATGCTGGCAGCTTATCCGCCAGAAACTCAATGATGATCAATATACCCAGTAGCACCATGATCCAGGGATTCCCAAGAGCATCATAGGGTGGGTTGAGCTTAAACCAATTCGTGTAATGAGCGACCACAGCAATTGTGAACAGCGGAATATATGCGTTCAGCCCTGCGCTCGCCGAAAGCCCAAAAGCAGAGAAAATCCCGAGTAAAAGATCCATGGCTTATATTATATCCATTGATTCTAAAATTGGTTACTCCCGAGTTTATCCCAGCGGAAAACCTCCCCATGTGTGCGTAAGCCATAACCTGAACACATCGATTACAGTAATCTGAAGAAGAGCAATCGTTAATCCCGCAAGGATCGGCAGCCAGGCTTCGCGCAGATTCATAAAAAGATTCTCTTGTCGCATTCCCATCGTCCAAAGCATGCCATATACAAGGGTTAGCAACATCAGAACACCGCCAGCACTAATGAATGCCACCGGGTACAGCACCCAGTCCCATTCTGGCAATACCAAAAGATCCACTAGCAGCATCAACGCAGTCAGTGCTAATAAATCGCGCGGTTTACCCAACACCTGTTTCGTATCCCAGTCCTTCCACAATGTCTGGTTTAGTGAAACAAATATAGCTACTGCCATTCCCAGCCCGGTCCCAGAACCTGTGAACAGTCGTAGGAGATTGTTTGGCACATACAGGTTAGGAATAAAATCCAACCTGGAACCACCAGAGACCGACTTCATCAAGTATAGGTACGAATTTGCTCCATCTATGGCAAAAGCTAGTCCAAACAGCACCAGGATGGCGATCACGCCTTTGGGGGGAGTTCCTGCGCTTCGCCGGTAGGTAAAGCTTAAAAAT
Source organism: uncultured Anaerolineae bacterium (assembly GCA_903846015.1). Classification (GTDB taxonomy): domain Bacteria; phylum Chloroflexota; class Anaerolineae; order Anaerolineales; family Villigracilaceae; genus UBA5195. The sequence continues at coordinate 23,485 of CAIMZS010000483.1, forward strand.
ACCAAACCCAATACTGCCCCCAGATACATTCCCGAACAGCGGGCGCACAAGGGTAGTTGGGTACCATCTGCCAGGTGGAATGATCGTTCTCCAATCCGGTGGCAAACGGCATAACCGATTGCATCGACTTTGTTCAAAATTCCTGGTGGGGCGATATATAGAAAACCAGCCACGATCGCGAGTGCAGCCAGCGGAACGAGCCAGTTTGATAATTTTTGAAAAGCGATGATCAGGCGATTTTGCATGCTTCAATTATATGGAAAAGCTGCTCGGATGGCAAGCAAGGGTGGGATGATTTTGGTGTATCATTAATGAGATTAGAGTCCATATCCAACTTCTTTCAGGAGAAACCCTATGAAAAGAATCGGCGTCCTAACTGGCGGCGGTGATGCCCCAGGTTTGAATGCTGTCATTCGCGCCGTTGTTAAAACAGCCACCAATGACTACGGCTGTCATGTTCTGGGAATTAAAAACGGCTACGATGGATTTACCATGCCTGGGGGCGTCTTTCCCCTTACAGCGGCGGATGTGCGTGGTATTCTTCCGCGCGGAGGAACCATCCTGGGTACTGCCAATCGTGGTAATCCGTATGCTCGCAAAGTTATCGTGAATGGCAAAGAAGAGGTCATCGATGTCTCAAGTGATATTGTCCAGGCCATCAAAGATCAAAAGCTAGATGCTTTGATTGTCATCGGTGGTGATGGCACTTTGCGTTTTGCCCACGACATGTTTTTGCGGGGCATCCCCGTTGTCGGTGTTCCAAAGACCATTGATAATGATATTCATGGCACAGAAGTATCGTTTGGGTTTGATACAGCCCTCAACATTGCTACAGAGGCGATAGATCGTTTGCACACCACCGCTGAATCACACCAGCGGGCCATGATTATTGAACTGATGGGCCGTGATGCCGGTTTCATCACTCTGCATTCAGGGGTTGCCGGCGGCGCCGATGTCATTCTTATTCCTGAAATCCCCTTCAAATTGGAAACTGTTGCCAGAAAGGTGCTTGAGCGCCGTGCTCACGGGAGTTCATTCAGCATCCTGGCTGTATCTGAAGGGGCTAGACCCATAGATGGTGAAGTCACTTATAACCGCCCTGGTGACCAGGTGTTTGTTCCACGCCTGGGTGGGATTGGTCAGAAAGTTGGCGAGTACCTGGAATCTGCTGGAATCGAAACCCGCGTTACAGTTCTTGGACACGTTCAGCGCGGTGGTACGCCATCAGCTTTTGATCGCTGGCTTGCCACCCGCTATGGTTCTTCGGCTGTTCGTGTCGCTGCTCAAAAGCATTTTGACCGTATGGTTGCGCTGATGAACGGCATGATTACTGATATTCCACTCCTGGATGCAATCGCAATCCCCAAGCGAGTCGATGTCAATGGCGATGCTGTTATGACGGCCCGTGGCATCGGTATCTCATTTGGTAACGAGTAATTCTGGTATCCTTTTTTGATAATTGTCTCGATGGTTAACGTTTTTAGTATCGCCTGGTTTTTTTTAATACTTCAACTGTCTGTTTGAAAATAGGAAATGCCGACCTTTCGGCCGGCATTTGTTTTGGCGCAGTGGCTTCCTTACAAGCAAACCAGGAGGGATGCCACTGCGCCGCGTTGATTACTACTATAACTGTCCATGCTAGGCATCACCTCCTTCTATCTAAAAGATAGCAGTAAATGAATTGTCTTGCCCCTGAATGATATTGTTAGTATTACATAAACGTATTCGTATGTCAATAGGATAATTTTGTTCCTAATAAATTTCTTAACTTTGATTACGTTGTGCTTCAAACATCTTGCTTTATCGGAATTGAGAGCTTCTGGAACTATCAGAGAGCATTTGCCAGCCCGGTTCGTATATTCTGATATTAGTTTATCTGAAAGTCTCAATCTTGGCATAAAAAAGGTCCCCATGCAAAAACACCCAAATCGTCTCTGGTTCACAGTCTTGTTGATTGCCTGGCTTTTCGATTATCTATTCTATAAACAGTCGCCGGGTATTTCTTTTGCCATTTATGCTCTAATTACCACCCTGGGCGGTTTCATTCTACTCTGGCTGGACGGTCTGCGCCCAGCCCGCGCCACCCTGATCCTGCTTGGTTTTATTCTCTATTTTGCGGTTATTTCGTTTGTTCGAATGGAACCGCTCAGCGCACTGCTTGCCCACGGTTTTACCCTGTTTTTAATGGCTGGGGTTGCTGTAACTTATCGCGGCGGTCAGTGGCTGCGTTACAGCCTGGCAGATTACTTCTCGCGTGCATTTGACCTGTTCTTCAGCATTATTGGACGTACCGTTACCTTCTCTGTTGAAGCCCAGCGCTTAAAACAGGCATCTGCCAGTGACCAAAAACCAGGAGGTCCTTTCTGGCCGGTGCTGCGAGGTCTGCTGATTGCAATCCCTGTTGTCGCCTTCTTTACTGCCTTGTTATCATCTGCAGATGTGATCTTTGCACAGCGCCTCCAGGCAATCTCTCTTCTGTTCCGGTTGGAAAATCTGCCGGAGGATATCTTTCGCCTGGCTTATATTCTGGTCATCGCTTATGTGCTGGCTGGGATTTACTTGCATGCAGCCTTCCGCTCCACCGATGAGAAATTGCTCGGTATCGAAAAGCCGCTTATCGCGCCTTTTTTCGGTTTTACTGAAGCAACCGTTGTACTTGGTAGTGTTATCCTGCTCTTTGCAGCCTTCGTTGCCATTCAATTTCAGTACTTCTTTGGTGGGTTGGTCAATATTCATATAGACGGTTATACCTATGCTGAATACGCGCGAAAAGGTTTCGGAGAACTTGTGCTGGTAGCCTTTTTTGCTCTGCTGTTGTTTCTTGGGCTGACTGCCATCGTAAAGCGGCAAACCTCCAACTATCAGAAAATCTTCTCTGTGCTTGGCATTGTCCTGCTTGCTCTGGTTGCCATCATGCTTGTTTCTGCTTATCAGCGCCTTATACTTTATGAAACTGCTTATGGCTTCACTCGTCTGCGCTCTTATACCCATATTTTCATGGTCTGGGTTGCCATTCTATTAGCTGCCGTTGTATTACTCGACTTGTTCCAACGTCAGCGCGCTTTTGCGGTCGCGGTTCTGTTTGCCGCATTAGGCTTTTCGATCACGCTAACGCTGCTCAATGTTGATGGTTTTATTCTTCAACGTAATATCGCCCGTTTTCAGCAAGGCCAGGATTTGGATGTTGGTTACCTGGCATCCCTCTCCAGTGATGCCGTCCCGGAGATGGTAAACCTCTACCAGGTTTTTGCGCAGGACGCGCCCATTCATGACCGTGTGGGTGCTGCGCTGGCTTGCATCCAATGGGAAGCCACATTCAGATCCGCTGATTTATCTTGGCAGTCTTTTCATCTTTCCAATTATTGGGCAGATCTGTCTTTGCGCCAGGTGGCAGATTCGCTCAAACCCTATCATATCGACAACAGCTCTTATCCTGCGACAGTCACGACCCCACTTAATGGCAAGTACGATTGTTATAGTGCATCTAACGATTAACCCGGTCTGATAAACGTAAGCGTGTGCTGTGAAGCTAATACTGAAAAAATGTGGGAAAGATGGGATACCCTGTCTTTCCCACATTTTGGATTGCATTGGTTGTCTGTGTTTTTGACTTGTCTGGATTCGTAATAGCTTCTACACAAGGTTTTTAACATGCCAGCAGCGCCTGGTTTTGCAGTTCCCATAACTTAGAGTAAAGTCCTTTTTTGGCCAATAGTTCTGCATGTGTTCCGTGTTCCACTACTCTTCCGGTTTCCATCACCAAAATATCATCCATCATTTCCAGACCCACCAGCCGGTGGGTGATCCATAAAACCGACCGGCTGCCCATTATGCGCTGCAATGTTGCCAGCAGGCGCTGCTCGGTGATCGTGTCCAGGTTGGCAGTGGGTTCGTCAAAGATAAATAGGTCTGCGGCTTTTAGCAAAGCCCGTGCAATTGCCATGCGCTGTCTTTCCCCTCCAGAAAGTTGGGCCCCACGCTCGCCCACCAGTGTATCGTACCCTTTTGGCAGTCCACTGATAAACTCATGCAGTTCAGCCTGGATGCAGGCGGTTTCGATATCCGCCTGGCTTGCTTGGGGATTCGCCATGAGTAGATTCTCGCGCAGGCTGGCGTTGAACAGGTAGGTTTCCTGGCTAACCAGGCTGAACATGCGTCGCGCATCCACAGGTGCATAGCGGCGGATATCTTCGCCATCCAACAGGATTTCGCCATCACAGAACTCCCAGAATCGCATCAACAAGTTGACAATTGTACTTTTCCCGGCTCCGCTTGGCCCAACGATGGCGACCTTTTTGCCCTCAGGCAATTCCAGATCGATGCCTTTCAGGACTTCTTCAGTTTCGTAGGCAAACCTCAATTTGTGGATTTGAAGACTTGCCGACGCTGGTCTGGGGAGCGGGTTAGTCGGTTGGGATATTGCCGGAACGGTATCAGCGATCTCGAACAGGCGGCGCGCCGATTGCAGGTTAGACTCGAGTAGTTGTGCGGCCTGCGGCAGGTTCTGTACTGCTTCAAAGCTTGCCAATGCGCCAAGTACAATTACTGCCAGGTAAACACCTTTGATTTCGCCACTGTTTACCATTGGGATTGCCAGGTACAACATCAGCCACACGCCTGTGCCTGTCAGCAGGGTGTTCAACCCGGACTGCAAACCACTAAGACGCGCCATTTTTGCCTGAAGTGCTGAAAAGCGCCTTCCGGCGGATCCAATCCTGTCTAAATATGCCTTTACCTGTCCGAAGGCTGTCAGGTCAGGAAGGCCCTGCACGGCATCGATCATGTTGGCCCGCAGCTGCGCCCTTTCATCGGTCAGAGCTCTCCCAGGTTTCATGTTTAAGCTGAGCGCCAAACCAGTTAATCCCAATCCGATTGCCATTAGAAAAGCTGCCAGTGTGGCTCCCAATACCACAGCGAAAGTAGACATAAACACTGTCACCCCGGTTATTACTGCGATGGCCACTAAAGGCGGCGCTAACACTCGAACATACAGGTTATCCAGAGTTTCAACATCTGCTATCACTCGGTTAAGCAGATCACCCGAGTGTAAACTTACCAATCGCGCAGGTGCGAGCGGTTCGATAGCCTGGTAAAACCACACTCGCAGCTTTGCCAGCACCTTGAAAGTTAGTGAATGTGCAGACAACCGTTCAAGATAGCGGAAAACTCCACGCGATATGCCAAAAAAACGTACGCCCACAACCGCTACCCCAATTTCTGCGATTGAAGGGTGTAAGGCCGCCATTGAAATTAAATATGCGGATGTAGACATCAGGCTGATGCTTGCCCCGATTGTCAATGCGCCCAGCAAAGCTGAAAGAAGCACCTCCTGCCACAATGGCAGGACGAATGAGATCAACCGTCGAAAGGTTTTCAATTATTCACCCTTCCAGCCCCATCAGTAGCGTGCTCTTTTCCAAAAATTGCATCCGGGAGATGTTTTTCAGTGGTCTGCGATGGCGGGTTTTTAGCTGTATTTTCCCCTCTGTTTTTTACCAACGCCGAATATAGCCCTTTTTGTGCTATCAGCTCGCTGTGCCTGCCTGTTTCCATGATCTTCCCTGCTTCCAATACGATAATTTGGTCGGCCTGGTATACAGTCGAGAGCCTGTGCGCGATAACCAGCGTTGTTCGTCCGCCTATCAACTGCTGCATCGAACCTCTCAGTTCCGCCTCCAAACCTGGATCGAGGTTTGAAGTAGGTTCGTCCAACAGTAGGATGGGTGCGTCTTTCAAAAATGCCCGTGCCAAAGCCAGTCGCTGCGCTTGGCCCCCACTCAAGCGAGCCCCTCTTTCGCCGACCGCAGTAAAAAATCCTTTCGGCAGTGTTGTAATGAACTCCATCAGGCCGGCCTGTTCGCAGGCTTTTGTCATCTCAGCTTCGCTCGCTTCCGGTTTTGCCAGCCTCAAGTTGGCCGCCAGACTGTCTTGGAAGATGTATGGGCTTTGCGGCACCCAGGCTATTTGCTGACGCCATTCATCTGCCGGAATATTGGTCAATGGATGGCCATCCACACTGATATATCCCATCGCTGGCTCGATGAAGCGCAACAGCAGGCTGGCGATCGTGCTTTTACCTGCTCCGCTTGTGCCCACCAATGCAGTCAATTTCTCGTTGGGGATGCTGAATGAAATATCATCGAGTGCGGGTGCCTTTCTTCCCGTGTATTGGAAGCTCACCTTGTGAAACTGAATATCTCTATTTTCTAATTGAATGATGGACAAATTGGCATGCATATTCCGATCGCCTGTCCTGTCGGTTGTTTTCCTTTGATCTTCATTTGTGGCGTGAGCCACCTTTGTATCCAAAATCTCAAAAATCCTTTTTGCTGCCGATACCCCAGACATCCCAGCGTGGTACTTCAATCCCAACTGTCGTAGTGGCAGGTAAAACTCTGGTGCCACCACCAGAATAAATAAAGCCGGTAAGAATTCCAGCTTGCCATATAACAAGCGTATCCCTATTTCCACTGCCACGATCGCCGTACTCAAGGTTGTCAGCAGTTCCAATGCAAGCGCTGAAAGAAATGTCACCCTCAGCACTTGCATGGTCGCGTCGCGGTAACGTTCGCTCACATTGGCGATCACCTTTGCCTGGCTCTTGGATTGCCCCAATGCTTTAAGTGTAACCAGTCCTTGCAGTACATCGTAAAAATGAGCTGATAAGCGGCTGAGCATGGAATACTGCCGTTCTGTCAGGGCTTCGCTTGTTCTACCTATCAAAATCATAAAAAACGGAACCAGGGGGGCAGTAAATAAAAACACAATACCTGTAAGCGTATCGATCGGGAAAATCAATATAAGCATGGAAAGTGGGATGGAAGCTGCCAGCACCACCTGAGGCAGATACTGACTGAAATAAGCGTCCAATGCTTCCACCCCCTCCACTGCTGCGGCAGCCAGTTCCCCGGTGCGCTCATTTTGTGTAAAAGATGGCCCCAACGCCGCCAGATGTGTCAAAAGCTGTTTCCGCAGGATAGATTTAACCCTTTGTGCTACTGAATTTGCACTTACCTCTGATCCCCAATTGGTCAGGGCCTTGCCCATCACCACTATCAGTAAAAAAAATAGCGGCATAATCAGGTTGGAGCGTGTTAAACTATTTAGAAAAACAGCGTTGACGATTGACGCAAGGTACCAGGCTTGTAGAATGGTCAGTAGACCACCTCCCCATCCCAAAAGGATGGTCAGGATTAGGGCAAGCCCGGATGAACGAGCGAAAGCGAGTAACCGGCGTGAGAACATGTTCTGATTATACGTGTCCAAAGGGTCTGTTGGAGCAAATCTCGCTGGCTTATTTATTTTGGTGCAGAAATTTTCATCTCTCCCGTATAGAAATTCCCTATTTATGTGTCCAGCAGTGAAAAGTGCTTTCCAGGCGCAACTTGCCCATGTTTGTTTAAATAAAAATTCGCAAAATTGCTAAAGAAGCAGTAAAATAGGGCTACGTTAGAGGAGTGCTTATGTCCGAAATGGTGGAAGTTACAATCGATAGTGTTCGCGTCAGCCTGATGTCACCTCAACGGCTTGTCGTTTTGCGTGATACAACGAGTGATCGGTATCTGCCAATCTGGGTTGGGCCTTATGAAGCCGAAGCGATTACTGTTGCTTTGCAAGAGATCGAGATGATTCGACCGCTCACC
>CAIMZS010000484.1 GCA_903846015.1 uncultured Anaerolineae bacterium
CTGGCAATCAGATTGCCGTTCGGGTGCATGGCAATCTTAACCAGGGAGTCTGCTCGATCGTGTTGTATGATATTTAAGCAACTGCCAGTTGCCATTTCCCAAATTCTTATGGTTCCATCCACCCCACTAGATACCAACAATGATCCATCCGGGCTGAACGCGATCGACATGACCTGGCCAGTGTGCCCGGCCAACTCAAACTGGCATTCCATCGTTTTGACATTCCAAACACGAACTGTGCCGTAATAGCCACCACTTGCCAGCCTTTCGCCATCCGGCTGAAAAACAACCGTGTGGACCCACAGGCGGTGACCCTGAATTTTATTGATTAACTTGCCATTTGTGGTATCCCAAAGGCAGATCTGTCCTGTAAAACCACCGCTCGCCAGGATGCTCTCATCGTGATTGAAAGCCAGGGACCATTCGCGGTGCACGCCTGTTACGTTCCACAACGGCTTTCTGTCTGCAACCATCCAGAAACGAATCTCGCCGCTGTACGTGCTGGCGGCCAGGTATCTTCCCGTTGGGCTCAAGCTCATGGCGCCAATCGTCTCAATCGGTTCCGTGAAGCGCGTATCAATAAAGTCTGTCCCGGAAAAATTTGCATCCTGGGCGTCAACCCCCTGCAAATTGATCTGCCATAGTACCAACCTGGAAAAATCCTCGCCCTTTATGTTTCCGTTCAAACAGATCAATAAACTGGCCAGGTTGCCGCTTGCATAGCCTTGCGATTTGGCTGATTTTCCCTGGTTCTTTTTAATCATCGCCCTGAGATGCTCAGACAGACCATCTTTGTTCCCCAGCTTCTCGGTCAGAAGTTCCAGAATTGGCGTCAGGATCATGCGAATCTGACTCTCTCGAACATAATCCTTATCCTGGCCTTTTATTAATGCGTATTTGGTAATGGAACCTGTTTCCTGGGCCTCAATTTCTTCACTTACCTGGGTCACAATGCGATTGGTGACATATTCCAGCAATACAGGCTGCAGGTTGAAAACAGCACCGGTGTCACCGCGCTCGATCAGTGAACGCTGGCGCAGCGATGTCAGCGCAGAGAGAAGTGTACTCTTGGAAACACTCCCGGTCAAATCTTCCCGCAGAATATCCAGCGAGGTGAAATCCCGCTCAATGGCCAGCCAGAACATAACATCACGTTCCAGGGCCGACAGGTGATCGAACTGATTATCCAATAATTGTTGAAGGGTGTGCAGGGTTACTGGCGCTTCTTTTAAAAATTCTACCAGGTCGCCGCCGAATAAGTCACGCACGGTATTTGCTGCGATCTTTAATGCGAGGGGGTTGCCACCATAATACTGCACAAAAACATTCCATGATTCCGCTGGGCCAAAAAGCCCTTTGTCTTCCAGAAGTGTTTGGCTGGCTTCCCAGGCAAGACCGGAAAGTCGCATGGTTCTGACCGGTGTCAGTGCGCCCTCCATGGGTTCTATCTCTACCGGCAAGTTACGGCTGGTCAACAATACACAGCTCTTGTGCCGGGTCTGTGCAAGTCGCTGAAACAACTTCGGATAGCCTTCATAGCCTTCACGGTATTCCCCGGAAAGGCTCCCGTTTTGTTGAAGCGTTTCCATGTTATCCAATACCAACAGGCAGCGATGCCGCTGCAGTTGTTCCAGTAGCAGGGTAATCGTGGGCCGGGATGTATTCACCGGGGACAAAATTTGAAGACATTCCAGCAATAGTTCATCCAGACTGGGCGCGTGATGTAATGAGCGCCAGATTATATATTCAAACTGGGGGATGATTGTCTGGGCAAATTTGGCCGCCAGGGTTGTCTTTCCAATTCCGCCCATGCCGTGAATGACTACCAGCCTTGTATTTTGATCTATAACCCACTTCGAAAGCTCGGCTAATTCACGCTGCCGGCCATGAACTTCTCTTACATCCGGCGCATCTCCCCAATCGATATTGGATGATGATGCGTTATCTGCAGGCAGCAAAATTTGAACGTTGTCGTTTTTTTTGGGGCTGAACTCGCGCAGAATCGTTTCGAACCAGGCCTCGTCAAAAAGCGATTTGCGGCGCGCGGCACTTTCGTCGGCCTGATCCCAGAGGGATCTTGCTTCAACACTCTCGCTGCCTTTTGTAAACGTGCCAAAAGGTAGAAAGAAGGCGATCAGGGCCTTGATATGGTTTGTATCCGGGAACGCAGTACCTGCCTCCCAATGTTGGATGGTTCGCCTGGATACATTCAGCGAGTCTCCAACTTCCTTTTGGGTCAGCCCGACCTTTTCCCTCAAACTGACGACCATTTGGCCGAATCTGTAATCTGTGATTTTGTACTGGCGATGTCCGTTCATATCAGTACTTTCTAGTTAACTAAAATTACAGAAATGGGATGATGGAATGTGCAAGATGCGAAATAAAAAGCGAATCAAGGCGTAGTTACTATCTTTTAGTTTTGGAGTAACCTTGAGTCATACCCTGATGGTACGCAACACAATATCAAGGTAGCAGTTATCTTATGATCGGCAATGAATATTTTCAGGATCACATAAACCGTATTTATTTTCAAGTCGCCGACCTGCTGCGCCCATCGTTCGTTGAA
>CAIMZS010000485.1 GCA_903846015.1 uncultured Anaerolineae bacterium
CTTTCAATACTGGTGGGTAAGCAGCTGGGTACGCAATTTATTAACCGGCGTCTAATTTCCAAAGACAAACAATGCTGGCATCATCCAATATCATGAGGCAAAAATGACAAACGCAACCTACACCCAAATTCCCCCCAGCCCGCTATCGCCATCCGATGAGCATACCTGGGCAATGATTGCACACCTGAGTATTCTTGGCAACCTGGTAACAGGCTTCCTGGGACCTGTGGCAGCATTGGTCATCTATCTGGTTTACAAGGAACGTTCCCGCTATGTAGCCTACCATTCAATGCAGTCTTTTGTATTTCAATTGATTGGATGGGTGGGAGCTGGTGCGCTGGCAGGCGTTGTCTGGGCCGTGAGCGGAGTGCTTTCCACGGTGCTTATCGGCCTGTTGTGCATGCCACTCGCCTGTATCATCAGCCTGTTTCCTTTCGGCGCGCTCATCTATGGCGTCGTTGGAGGCGTACAGACTTCACAAGGCCAGGATTTTAAGTATTGGCTGGTGGGAGACTGGGTGCGCACGACACTGGAAGGCTAAGCCCAACATTGCGACAACTGCAACCCGGATCCGAATCACCTGGAGCCGGGTTGTTTATTGAAATTAGTGCCAGACGCCTGATGTTAACCTGACATTTTTCCCTTGACTTCCCCTGTTATTCCCCATAGAATGAATATACAATTAAACGGTACCAGGGAAGAGACTCAGCAGCATATTCATGAGCGCCGAAGGTGCAAATCCGAGACGGGCGCGTCCGGACGAAACTCTCAGGCAAAAGGACCCTGTTCCGCTATACTCTGGAAAGTTCCGCAAGGAACACCGACGGGGCAAGCCCGCCAGGTTGTTAACCAACCTGCGGCGAATCTCTCAGGTCACGGACAGAGGGCGCACGATGTAATTCGTGCGCCCTCTTTGCATTTTGGCACTCACCCAAAGGAGCAATATAAGATGAATACACCCGCTAATTTAAAATATACAAAAAGCGACGAATGGTTTGACCCATCCAATGGCAAAGTGGGTTTGACAGATTTTGCCCAGGGGCAGCTCTCGGACATTGTCTTTGTCGAAATCCTGGTGGCAGTGGGCGATACGGTTGCAGTAGGAACCCCGATCGCTTCGGTGGAATCGGTAAAGGCTGCTGCCGAAACTTATTCTCCTGTTTCAGGAAAAGTTGTGGCTGTCAATGATGGGTTAGCCGCCGGGCCTGAAATCCTCAATGCCGAACCATTTGGCGCTGCCTGGATGATCCAGGTGGAAGGCGCTGATGGAGCCGGAATGCTGGATGCCGCCGCTTATGAGAAAGACTGCGAAGGCAGGGCACACTAACCCGCGAAATTGGAAACTAAAAAATGACCTATATACCCCACTCCCCAAAAGAGCGGGATGCGATGCTGAACACAATCGGCTTAAAAAACCTGGACGAGATGTTTGATGCCGTCCCGGCAAAGTATCGCTTCCCACAACTAGATTTACCACCTGCGCTGACCGAAATGGAAGCTGCCTCCCTGCTGGGCGAACTGGCCGGGAGCAACGAAACTGCGCGTGACCTGGTGTCCTTCCTGGGCGCCGGTATGTACAACCATTACATTCCTTCCGTGGTGGACCATGTCATCCGGCGCGGTGAGTTCTACACCGCTTATACGCCCTACCAACCGGAAATTTCACAGGGCACCCTGCAAGGAATCTTTGAATACCAATCCTTGATGACGGCATTAACCGGAATGGAGCTCTCAAACGCTTCGCACTATGATGGCGCAACGGCAGCGGCAGAAGCTGTAAACATGGCTTACGCCAATTTCCGCGGCAAGCGTCGCAAAGTGGTGATCTCACCGACCGTACACCCGCAGTACCGTGAAACCATCCGCACCTATACCCAGGGAATGGAATTGACTCTGGCAGGTGATGACGCCAACGCCGATTTACAAGCAGGGCCAGAAGCGCTGGTTTCATTGGTGGATCAGGATACGGCGTTGATGATCGTACAGTACCCGGATTTCTTTGGGCGCGTGTTTGATTATACAAAAGTTATTGAAGAAGCGCATGCCAAAGGTGCGATGGTTTGCGTGGTGGTCAACCCCGTTGCTCTGGCCATGTTCAAAACGCCAGGCGACATGGGCGCAGATATCGTGGTGGGCGAGGGCCAACCGCTTGGAATACCGATGTGGTTTGGCGGACCATCGCTGGGCTTCTTCACCACACGCAAAAAATTTGTGCATAAGATGGCGGGCCGCCTGGTGGGCGAGACTGCCGATTCGCGCGGAGAAAAAGCCTATGTGCTGACCCTGACCGCCCGCGAGCAACACATTAAACGCGAGAAAGCCACCTCCAATATCTGCTCCAACCAGGGGCTGCTGGCGCTCGCTTCGGCTGTGTATCTATCGGTAGTGGGGAAAACCGGCTTGCGCCAGGTGGCTGATCTGTGCTACCAAAAGGCGCATTATGCTGCCAGTGAACTGAGCAAGATCCCCGGTGTGGGGCTTTGCTTCAGTCAGCCATTTTTTCACGAGTTTGCCCTGTGCCTGGGTGCGCCTGTGGCTGAGATCAATGCCCACCTGCTTGAACACGGTATTCTGGGTGGTTATGATTTGGGCACGGATTACCCGTCCATGAAAGATCATATGCTGATCGCGGTTACCGAAATGAACAGCAAAGAAGAAATCGATTTACTGGTGGAAGTGATCCAGGAGGCCGTCCATGCGTGAGCCTACCCTTTTTGAACTTTCGTCGCCCGGCCGCACCGGCGTGACTTTTCCGGCCAGCGATGTGCCTGAATTTGATTTGCCCAGTGAAGAGCTGCTGCGCAAGGAACTGCCCCTGCCTGAACTGGCCGAGGTGGATGTGGTGCGGCATTACATGCATCTTTCTCGTTATAACTACAGTGTGGACGAAGGTTTTTACCCGCTTGGTTCATGCACGATGAAATACAATCCAAAGATAAATGAAGACACCTGCCGTTTGCCCGGTTTTGTCTTCTCTCACCCGCTGCAGCCAGTCGAAACCGTCCAGGGGAACCTGGCGTTGATGTTTGAAATGCAAGAGTGGCTGAAAGAGATCAGTGGTTTTGAAGCCGTAACGCTGCAGCCGGCGGCTGGGGCACACGGAGAATTTACAGGCGTTCTGATGATGCGCGCCTATCACAAAGCGCGCGGCGACAGCAAGCGCAACAAGATGCTGATCCCGGATGCAGCCCACGGTACCAACCCGGCCTCTGCCGGGATGTTGGGTATGGAAGTTGTCACCATTCCTTCTGACGCAGATGGCAATGTGGATTTGGCCGCCCTTAAAGCCGCGTGCGATGATACCGTCGTGGGCATGATGCTGACCAACCCGAATACGCTGGGATTATTTGACCAACACATCGTGGAAGTGGTCAACCTGGTGCGGGATTGCGGCGGCCTGATGTATGGTGACGGCGCCAATCTAAACGCGTTGCTGGGCATTGTGAGGCCAGGTGACCTGGGCTTCGATGTGATGCACTTCAACCTGCATAAGACTTTTGCGGTTCCACATGGCGGTGGCGGTCCTGGCTCTGGGCCTGTAGGCGTGAGCGAACGGCTGGCCGAGTTCCTGCCGTCTCCGCTGATTTGCATCACGGAAGAAGCTGACGAGGAAAATCCGCCGCTGTATGGCTATGAAACTCCCAAGCAGACGATCGGGCGCATGAAGGCTTTTCACGGCCATTTCGGCGCGATCGTGCGTTCGTACACTTATATCGCCATGCATGGCCCGGATGGTCTCAAGGCCATTTCTCAGTATGCTGTGCTTAACGCCAACTATCTGAAGGCGCGGCTGGAGAAGTATTACAAGGTGCCGTTCAACCGCATCTGCATGCATGAATTTGTGATGGAAGGGCGTTTCGAAGGAACAGATATCCGCGCGCTGGATATCGCCAAGCGCCTGATGGATTACAAGTTCCATCCGCCGACAAACTACTTCCCGTTGATCGTGCGCGAAGCCTTGATGATCGAGCCGACCGAAACCGAGAACAAACAAACGCTGGACGCTTTCAGCGAAGCGCTGATCGCCATTGCTGGGGAGGCCCGCGATAATCCGGATATTATCAAGACCGCTCCGCATGACACCCCGTTCGGGCGGATGGATGAGGTCAAAGCGGCGCGTGAACTGGTGTTGTGCTGCTGGCTGCCTGAGAATTACGAAGAATTGGCGTAAATAAACCCTGGGTGCGAGATTGCCGAGCCGCAAAGAACGCGGCTCGGCCCTGCTAGACCTGCACTATCGCAATGACAATAGGGTACAGGGACGGATGGTTATCCGCCCCTGTACCCGTGGCCGTGCTAGAACCGGCACTATCGCAGAACCGGGTACCATACCATTTACCCGTATCTAAATTTGGACTGAGCGCGAAAAAATCAGTACACCTGACAGATGAAAATATTAACTGTAGACATCGGCACCGGCACCCAGGATATCTACCTGTATGATTCCAACCTGGATATGGAGAACGGATTCAAACTGGTGCTGCCGTCTGCAACCATGCGGATTCGCCGCCAGATACAAGCTGCCACACAGCAGGCTGCGCCGATCTTGCTGAGCGGATGGACAATGGGTGGAGGCCCTTGCGCCTGGGCTGCCGAGGATCATGCGCGGGCGGGATTGCCCATTTACGCCACTCCTTCGGCGGGTCGTACCTTCAACGATGAACTCGAGAAGGTTGAACGCATGGGGATCAAGATTGTTTCAGATGATGAAGCCCTGAACCTGCCAACCAACGTAGTTCGGCTGGAATTGAAAGATTTTGATTTTGCACTGATAGCAGAAACTTTCGCGCGTTTTCAGGCCCCGCTGAACGACCTGGCAGCCGTGTGTGTGGCGGTTTTCGATCACGGCAATGCACCGCCGGGAGTATCCGATCGGAAATTTCGCTTCGATTATCTGGATGAACAGATTCGCCAGCATCCTCGACTGTCAGCATTTGCATGTACAGCAGAAGACATCCCACCGCTTATGACCAGGCTGCAGGCTGTAGCTGCAAGTGCCCGGAACCTGCCCTGTCCCTTGATCTTGATGGATACCGCCCCTGCCGCCATTCTGGGTGCGACTTTCGACCCGGTAGTAAGCAGGCTTGAACGCAAACTGATCGTCAATGTGGGAAATTTCCACACAATTGCATTCAGGCTGGGGGGAGCTGGCATCGAAGGGGTTTTTGAACATCACACTGGCGAGATCAAACGCCCCAGCCTGGAGAAATATTTGCGCGCCCTGGCAGACGGGTCACTAAAAAACAGCGACGTTTTCGATGACATGGGACATGGCGCGTTGGTCTATGGTAAAGAAGCCCTGGCATTGGGAACGGGCGACTTTGATATCGTCGTTACTGGCCCGCGGCGCGCACTATTTCAGAGCACAGCGCCGGAATCATCCAGCTTGAGGCCATATTTTGCAGTTCCTTTTGGCGATATGATGCTCTCCGGTAATTTTGGCTTGCTGGCAGCAGTGGCAGAGATATTGCCCGAAACGTCTCAATCTATTTATACTTCAATGCATGCTGCTGATGGAATGGCAAATGCACCCTGGGAAGTATGAATGTAAGCGCATAATTTTTGCTATAGAAGGAATGTGGAAACCTTATGAAAGCAAATGTTACTCTGGTCACAGGCGCCACCGGACATATAGGCAATGTGTTGGTGCGTAAGTTGGTCGAACTTGGTGAAAAAGTACGCGTTATGACGCTGCCCGGGGAAAACACAGGCGCATTAGCTGGGTTGAACGTAGAATGCGTACAAGGCGATGTGCTGGATACATCCGCGTTGTGGGAGAATTTCAAAGGCGTGAAGGGCGTGTTCCATCTGGCGGGAATCATCTCGATCATGCCTGGTGAGAATGCGCTTGTTCGACGCGTCAACGTGGAGGGTACCGCCAATGTATTGAAAGCAGCGGTGCAGGCAGGTGTGGAAAGATTGGTGTACACCAGTTCCATCCATGCCCTGGCGCGCATCCCACACGGCACAACTGTGGATGAAAAAGCACCCTACGACCCTGAAAACCCCTATGGGGCATATGATCAATCTAAAGCACAGGCCACTTTGCAGGTCATCCAGGCAGCGCAAGCCGGGTTGAACGCAGTCATTGTCTGCCCAACCGGTGTGATTGGTCCATACGACTTTCGCAATTCAATGATGGGCAATGTGATCCGCTCGGCGGCACTGCGCAGGCTGACTCCTTATGTCGATGGGGCCTACGATTTTGTGGATGTGCGTGATGTGGCTGATGGTTTGATCGCCGCTGCCGACAAGGGCACTCCGGGCGCGAGTTACATTCTCTCGGGCCAACGCATCTCGGTGCGTTACTTGTTGGAGACCGTGCACGAAATCACTGGAAAAGGTTTCCCTCGTTTCAAAATAGCGCTGCCGCTGGCCAGGTTTGCGGCGTATTTTACACCATTGTACTATCGCATGTCGCGTGCCAGTCCGCGCTTTACCCCATATTCGCTGGAAGTATTGCAAAGTAATTCAGTCATCAGCCACGAAAAAGCCACCAGCGAATTGGGTTATCATCCACGCCCAATTTATGAAAGCATCCGCGACACCATCGAGTGGTTTTTTGACCAAAACAAGTCAAAGGTTATAAGTCGCTAATTTTAACAGCCGTGCTGGAACCGGGCTATCGCGGAAAATCCCATAGAGCCTATATTTTTTTTCAGGCAGAGGCCCCCGAATAGCTCCTCATCCCCAGCCGCCACACAATCCGTGCCAGCACCAGCAACCCCACCGCCAGCCCCAACGCGCCGAGCAGAGTTAAGGGTGTCAGTCGATTTGTCAGGGCTTGGGCCGGCACAGTCACCGCAAACGCCACCGGCACCAGGAAGGTCAGTCCCAGCCGCAGCCAATTCGGGTAAATGGTTACAGGCCAGCGCCCTGCTGCGTACAGGCCCTGGAAAAGGTTTACCAACTCTCCGATCCGTGTTAGCCAGAAAGCAGTTGCCGAAAGCATCAGCCAGAAGCTGTAGATCATTATTCCGCCCAGCAGCAGGGCGGTGATAAAGGCGAAAACCTGCCAGCTGCTGATCTGCTTTCCCATTTGCGAGACTGCAATCGCCAACACAATTAAACCTACCAATACATCAGTCAACTGCCAGAAACGGAACTCGCGGATGCTGGCGATAATCTGTCCATCCACTGGCTTCATCAAAGCAAAATCCAAGGAGCCATCCTGGATTTCTTCCAGGAGACGGAGCATATTTGGTTGTATCCCCGCCTGGATCACGCCACCCATCAGGATGTGAACACCCATTACCGCCAACAACTCAGGCTGTGACCAGCCTGCCAGGCTGGTTGTCCGGCTAAAAACCAGCCACAACCCGATCAGTCCTGTGGCTAGCGCCACCAGCGATTGTAACAGCTGCAGGAAAAAGTTGACCCGATATTGCATTTCGTTTGCAATCCCGATCCTTAAGTAGCTCCAAACCAGTTCGAAAAGCCTCATGACATACTCCCGGTGTCCACGGCGATAAATCGCCGTGCTATTGCTGGAACTTGAAATGAAGGTTCAATCATACTATTCCGAGATTCGAGCAAGTTATCGATGCCCGTGGCCGTGCTAGAACCGGCACTATCGCAGAACCGGGTACCATTAAGAAAACCAGTTGCATTAATTTCCAACTGCCGCGAATCGCTTGATTCCATAATGCCATACAATATTTACCAGCCCGATCCCACCCAAAATCCACAACAGTTGGATGCCCAATCCGGTCAGGAGTTCTGCCAGACCGAGTTTCCCTACCAGGACATTGATCGGGAAGTAAAACGTCCATTGAAATGGCAGAAAAACAGCAATGCGTTGAACCCAGTCCGGCATAAGTGTCATTGGCACAAACCGTCCGGATAAGATCAGCTCCAAGGCGAAATACAGTTCAAAAATCGCTCCTACTCTTGTCGTCCAAAAAGTAATCATGCCCAACAAGGAAAGGAACATTGTTCTGATTAAGTATGCGCCCCAGATCGCAAAGAAGAATGCGACCATCTGCATCCAGGTTGGGCTTAAGGTGGGCCTGAAGATCAGCGCAAGAACTGCCGCCAAAGGAAGCCAGAGGACGATTACCACCACTTTCCAACCGGCAAAAAAAGCAACATCGGAGTGGATCGGGTGGATGGGGCGCAGGAGCTCGGCGGAGAGTTGACCATGCTGCTGGCGCTGTTCCCACCCATACGGGGTGAATACAATGTTCATATTTCGCACCAGGGTCCACACAATGTAATAGGCAGCTAATGAACCAGCGCTATAGCCACCCACTGTCCCACCCTGTTGATTCGCAACAGATGACCACACCACCAGGTAGATTACCGGCTCGGCAATCATCCCGATCATGTAGAAGTAGTTTTGCACCCGATATTGAATTTGCTGCAATATCGACAATCGCATTGCCGCTATGTAAAAGTCGAAATATCGTTTCATTAAAGATTCCCCTCCGCACTCCTCTGATTGAATATTTTCTCGATCACGTCATCGATCGGGGTATCTTCCACAGTAAGATCATCCAATTTTAATTCCGCCAGCAGGCGTGCTGTCACCTGGGAAGTCTCTGCCTTGGGCACACGAAACGTGACCCTGGCGCCATCCCTTCTAACCACCTCGCCGTACTGAGCCAGGTTACTGGAATCATCAGTCGGTCCTGCTAGAACGGGCACTATCGTAATGCTGATTGTTTTAAACGCTGAGAAACGCTGCAACAACTCGCTCAAGCCACCGTCGAACAAAAGTTTTCCGTTATGGATAACGATTACACGTTTGCATAATGCTTCCACATCCGCCATGTAATGACTCGTCAACAACACCGTTGCACCATAACGATGATTGTATTCAGCCACAAATTCACGTATACGCCTTTGCATGGTCACATCAAGCCCAATTGTCGGCTCGTCCAAAAAAAGAATCTTTGGCCTGTGAAGCAGCGCCCCCACAATTTCCATTTTCATCCGCTCCCCTAATGACAGGTTACGAATCGGTTTTTTAACCAAATCTTTGATTTCAAGCAGCTCGATGAATTCATCGCGTGTCTTTTCGAAATCGCTGCGCGGGATACTGTAAATTGCACGCTGCAGCTCGAACGAATCCAGAGCAGGCAAATCCCACGCCATTTGCGAGCGATTACCCATCACCAACGTGATTTGCCGCAAAAAATCAGCCTGACGCTGCGATGGGTTATACCCAAGCACCTCAGGCTGTCCGATGGTGGGGTGCAGCAAGCCCGACAACATTTTCAGCGTGGTTGTTTTTCCAGCCCCGTTAGGGCCAAGGAAGCCTACGATTTCTCCGGCCTCTATGTTGAATGCGATGTCATCCACAGCTTTGACTGTGTTATAGGTCCGATTGAAAAGACTGCTTACGGCTGCTTTCAAGCCTGCTTCGCGTGTAGGAACTTTATAATGCTTAGACAAATTACTAGCGCTGATCACTGCTTTTTGTGAGCTCATAATCCAATCCTGGTCTGAAATGATAAAAAAACGATAAGTTCATCCGAGATCCGCTTACTGCATCTAAAAACTTTACCCCTTCCCCCAAAACAGGAACATTAATGGGAGAAAGGGTTATAGCAAAATATCAAGTCAGCTTGATAATAGATTTAAACCTGAATTTCAGGAATATCATTGACTAATAATCCCGTTCGTCCCATGATGACTATTCTACAAAAATCTCAACGTGCTCGCCGTCTTTTTCATCGAATACATCTACAATTCTGCCGGTCATGCCCGAGCGCAGGGCTTCCATGATGGTTGGCATGTCGACACCCTCCACCTCCGGGGCAAAATGGGCGCCGATTTTCATGCCTGACTCGATCAACGCGAGGGGTATCTGGACGGTAGCCTTCGAGCGCCCGGTAGCTACATCAGTAACTCGAACACGCAGCCAGCGAGGCGCACCAGGAGCCCGCGACGGCAATGAAGAGCTGCCACGCCGGGTTTCGCTCAACGCAGATAGCAATTTTGCACCTTCTTCGGCGCTAATTTTGCCTTCGTCGATCATTTTCAAAATTCTCATTCGTTCTTCAGCGGTCGCCATAATGCGCCTCCTTACCCAATATAAACCTGCACATGCTCTCCATCTTCTTCTTCCACGTCCACCATCAGGGGTTCGGTCGACTTGGTGCTATCAAAGACCGCTTGCATAACTTCTACGGCAGCACCCCTCTCGGAGAAAGGAATATTGTACTTGACAAAGTTAATAACCCAGCTAACCAGGGAAAGTGGAAAAGCGATCACTATCCTGCGCGGAGTCTGACCGGGTTTTTGCTTTACATTGACATAGATCCAGCGCGATGTACGGCTGGAGAAACCAAACGCAGTCACCAGGACGCCCAATAAGAAGGGCAGCCAGGCGCAGTAGAACCAAAAGCCAAACCCTGAGGCCTGGAGAGTCGCGAACATCCAGTACGCTCCGGTAATGGTGATCGCAACCCCAATCCAGAGTGGGATAACCCACAGACTGCGGAAACGATTAACCTTCCTATCAAATTCCGGGTCGGTTTTTCGCTCGGCCCTGCTAGAACGGGCACTATCGTCTGCTTCTGTCTCGTGATCTGGCAGCGGGCCAGAGGCAGGCGGCAGCGCGTCCGGAAGCTCTGGCATATCATCGTCTTCTGGTTCGTCACCGAGGGCCTGCATTAATACCAGCCCTTGTTCGGCAGAGATTTTGCCTTCATCGATCATTTTAAGGATTTGCTGTCGTTCGCTGTCTGTCATCTCGGCACCTTATTTCCCTTCCAGGGCAGCCAACAGCTTTTCGGCATCCTGGACTGAAATTTTCTTATTCTGGAGCATCTTTAAGATCACCAACCGCTCCGGATCGGTAACCGGTTCGGCTGCAGCATGCTGCAATCCGATTGGAAAGGGCGGTATTGGTGGAATGGGTGGAATAGGGGCAGATGGCGGGCGCGAGCCATCCAGCGAAGCGCCGAAGCGCCCCACTTTGATACCCATGTGCATTGAACGGCGCTCGGATGTTTGCATTTTTTCTTCGGCGCGGCGCATGGCAGCATCCACCCGGGTCTGCACACGGTCACTTTGTTCGCGGGCACGCATGGAAGCTTCCAGAGCACGGCGGGTAGCGTCTTCAACGCGACGAGAAATACGCTCATGCAGATCAGAGGAAAGTCCGGGGAATTCACCGGGTGAAAATGGGCCATCGCGCCCCAAAGGATCAAATTCGGCCACGTTATCCCATTCTTCGCCGCGGCTGGTAACAATCACTTCAGAACCAGCGACAAGTTTGATCGTGGAACCACCCGCACCAACGACCAGGTTGCGAGCCATACCTATTTTGGTGGCAGTAACACCGGGCAAATCAATGCGAATCGATTCATCGTCGCAGCCCTGCAGGCTCAGCACTACATCAGCTTTGGCGGGCAGCCGCAAGAGTACATCGCTGCCGGCTTGCACATTCACGTCTTTCCCAGGGACCGGGCGCAGATACAAAGCAGCGTCTGAACCGACCCGAGCCTGAACGTTGCCTTCGGCGCCGCGCAAATAAAAATCGGCGCCAACTTGAATGTTAACGTTTCCTTTGATTTCGTGCAGCGAAGCGTCCCCGCCAACATTCTGGGCGTGCAGGTCACCAGCGCAGCCGCGCAAGGACATGTCACCGCCTACGCTGGTAACGTTCAAACTGCCAACATTACGAACCTGTAAATCCCCGCCAATTTTGGCAGTGGTAAGGTTGCCTGCCAGCGCGCGAATATCCGCATCGCCACCCACGTTGGAAATTTGGACATCGGCGTCACGAGCCACGTACAGGATCAAATCGCCATCACTGTGAGCGCGAACAAGCGAGCCTTCGACAATCAGAACGAGGTCATCATCATCGGTCTTTGCAGTAATCTCCTGGCGATCCCAGCCTACGATTTGCAAATCGCCGCCAACATCGTCAACCTGAATTGTAAGGATACCAGTCGCAAGTACGGTAGATTGTTTCATACCGGCTCCCCGCGCAAAATGCGCATTGCAGCATCGGCAGTGAGCTTGCCAGTATCCAGATCTTCCAATACCTGGCGGCGGCGATCTTCAGCCAAATCAGGGGTCTCTTCCTTGCCGGGTTCGTAACCCAGAACACGAATAATGTCATGCAGACGGTTGCGCAGGGTGGGATAAGAAAGACCAAGTTCAACTTCGACACGGTTAAGCTTGCCCTCGCAGCGGATAAATGTCATAATGAAGTCCAACTGTTCACGTGTCATGTGGGCAAAGGGTCCACCCATAAAGCGACCTTCCAGAGATGTTTCGCAAGCTTCACAGTGCAAGCGCGTAATGGTCAGTTCATTTTGGCAAATGGGACAACGGGTCAGAGCGTTATTCATAAAGACTCCTTGAATCAGTTTTGATGCGATTAGAGAATATTGATTCGGGCAAAACAATACCTGAAGATGGAAACATTTTGGGCATCATCGGCATCAAGATGGCAACGTCTAAAATAATTATACAAGGATATTAAATATTGTCAAGGTGTTATTTAACTATCTAAAATGCAAGCTTGATAATTTTGAATATAATCAACATTTGTATTGATAATCTAAAGTTAGAGGTGACAATGATCCGCTCATTATGTTTCATTCCCGGTCAGGAAGCGCGCACCGAAGTACCCATCAAAGAATACTCGAGCATACTTGCCAATCCACAGGCGCTGCTATGGGTTGATTTCGATGGCGAATCTGAAGAATCTGCTGAGCCTATTCTGACGGGCATTTTCCGCTTTCATCCATTGGCTGTCGATGATGCCTTAAAGGAAACGCATATGCCGAAAGTGGATGACTGGGGTGATTACATTTACATTGTATTAAATACGATGGTGTTTAATCCAACAGATACTCTCTCGCTTGCCATCCGCGAGCTGGATGTTTTCCTGGGCAAGAACTATATTGTTACCCATCACGACGAACCTCTGGTCCCGATCGAAAAAGCCCGCAGCGCTTTTATTCGTGACAAGCGTTACACATCTCATGGGCCTGATCACCTGTTGTACAAGATCATTGATGATCTTGTAGCTGAATATATGCCCATCACCGAAGCCATCGATGACCAGATCGACCGGGTTGAAGATGAAGTGCTTACCAAAGCGGCACCTGATACGCTGGAACGAATCTTTTCACTCAAGCGGATTTTGCTCTCCATGAGACGCATCATTGCGCCTCAACGAGAAGTTCTCAATAAATTGGCTCGCGACGATTTTGAAGTGATTGACCCACACGACCGCGTCTTCTTCCGCGATATTTACGATCACCTCGTGCGCTTGCATGATGTCAATGAAAGCATGCGTGACCTGGTCAGCGGATCACTGGATACTTACCTGTCGGTTATCAACAATCGTATGAACGATGTCATGAAAACCCTGACTGTCATTACGACACTGTTCATGCCGATTTCTTTCATAACCGGTTTTTTTGGGATGAACTTCTTCGAACCTGTCGCTGGATTGACCGACTGGACCAACCGCCTGCCATTTGCCATTATCCTGTTGTTGTTTATTGGTCTGCCAACCAGTATGCTGCTTTGGATGAGACGCCGGACATGGGTCTAGGCTCTCTGGGAATTGGTGTGGTAAAAAAAACATTGGACGCGGACAAGTGCCTCAGGGCCATGCTGGAACCGGCACTCTCGCAGAACCGGGAACCATTCCACTTGTATATGATTACGCCAGGTTTTTCTCCCAGGCAACTTCGATGAATAAAAAGTACATGCGTTCCAAAACTGCAACCTTTTCTTGACAAAGCCTTAGAGCATTTGTATACTCACAACAGGACCTACCGTATTCCTGCCCCCGCTCCCTTTGAAGTGTCCTTTGTCAGGCGAGGAGCGGGGTGCTTTGAGGCTTGATCGTTCAAAAAACGAGTTCATTCGCCATAAAAGTGTGACCCGGTGTTATTGAACTCGACTTATTATTACGCGGCGCTGCCCCCCCAGGCTTTCCGCGTGGCCCTACAAGAGCCAGGACTATTTCGTCGTACAAGAACCAGGACTAATTCGTGCAATATTTGCAGATTGAACAAGCCGAAAAACAAAAAACGCTGCAGGCCAACCCATATTTCCAGGGGCTGGGTGAGGCCTC
>CAIMZS010000486.1 GCA_903846015.1 uncultured Anaerolineae bacterium
CTGCCGGTAGGAGCGCCACCGCCCGCCACCTGTCCGGCTGCACCTGCGAAAATTCCGCTGCCGCCAGGAGGACTACCTCCCGCCACCTGTCCGGCTGCACCCGAGGCTGCCCCGCCAGCCGCAGCCTGGCCAAAAGCGCCGTCAAGCGCCCCCTGCGGCCCCGCGCCATTGGAAAATCCGCCGCTGAAATTGAAACCGACATTCTGGGTTTCGCCGTTGGGGAAAGCGCCCATACCGGCTGCCACATACTGGTTCATTGTGGAAACCGCACCCTTCCCAGGCTCAAACAGCCCGCTCTGAGCGGATGACTGTGTACCAAAGGCGGCCTGCGACATGCGCGGATTGGCATCATCCGCACCCAACTGCTTAAAATAAGAGCTGGTTTCGATATCGGCATCCTGGATGGTTTTCATTACGGACGAAAGGGTGGATCCGGCGCTATCCAGGGCGTTTGCAAGCCGCCCGGTGGCAGGCAGCAGCACATCGCCCATCTGGTTGATAAACTTATTCGCGGCTTCCCCTATCCATTCCCGGCGCATTACATCGACTTTGTGGCGGGTCTGAGCATGCAGGTGGGTGATCTCCTCGTGTTCCTGCTGCAGCAGCCGGATGATGCGCGTTATTTCTGCATAATTGAGCCGAGTCCTATCTACCATTACGAAATCCTCCTGATTTTTCAAAAAGAACCGCTAAAGTAAATTCTGGTGGACGCAGTATTGTGACTTATTACACTATACAGCGAATTGCCCTGATTTTCAAGCGGCATTTTAAATGATGGGATGCTTCAAAGTGACATAATTCAGTTGACTAAATTCCCCAAAACCACATATACTTAAGCCTGAAATCAGGCTCACAGCCAGCGGTTATTGCGTTTTGCATGTCGTTGCGAAATCGGATCCTTGCTCCATCCGGTTTGAAGCAATCCAAGATTGAGGCTAATCTGCTGTAAAGGTGTGGATTGCTTCGCGGTGGATGTGTTCCTAATGACATTGTTGTCCTTTTCTCTTCAAGTATCGCCCCCGGTGGTATGTATGAATCTCGCACCGACATCGTTATGACCGGGTTTGAAACAAAAAAGGGAGTGAGTTTTTTATGAAGAAGCACATAGCTAGGGTGATGGTTTGTGCGGCCTTCGGGCTGGTATTTTTCGGGTGTGCGCTTCCGGGCGCGGTTGGCAGCCCTCAGGTTGCCCCACCGCAAACGGTCACGCCGTCTGCGGCCGTGATCGTGACGGCCAGCCCGGTGCCGCCCACCCCCACCGCAACGCCTGTACCGGTTACGGCCGCGCAGCTGACTTTTAGCGACCTGGTCTATCTGCCGATAAAATCCCTGGTCAGCAGCCCAACACCGTATGGCAAAATGCTTGGCTGGTTGAATAACAGCGCCACCCTGCCGGTGGAAGATATCAAGATAACTTTGTTTTATGTAAACGCTGGGGCGCAGGTGCCGCTCGGTGAGACGAGCGCCTGGTTTGCCGGGGCCGGGCAGCGCGTATTCTTCTCCGCTTTGGTAAAGGTCGCTGTTCCAGTGGGGGCGCAGTTGGGCGCCGAAGTGGTATCGTTTAAACAATCGCGTGCCGGGGCCTGGGCGGTTGCGCTTGAACCGCGCGGTTTGTCTACCCTGGCATTCCCGCGTGATTCGACCACCATTATCACCGGCGAGTTGTACAACCCGTCTGATAAATCGGTCGAAATCCACGGGGCGGTAGCGTTGTGGTACAACGCTGCCAACCAGCTTGTACATGTTTCCAGCGTTGACCTGATCGGGCATTTCGTCGCCGCGGGCCAGGCAGTTCCCTTTCGGATCGATGCGGCTTTTAAAATCTCGAAATCTGATGCGGGCGTGCCGGCCTCGGATTTGAAGCGCTATGAATTGATCGTCAACACAGCGCCGCATGACCTGGTTTGGGAGCCGGTCACTTTTCAGTTTGCTTCAAAACCGTTTTTCAGGAAGGCGGATAAGACCATGCTTGCTTTTGCGCTGGCGACGAATACCACCGACCAGTGGCTGAATGTCAATGCCTATTGGGCCGGGTACGGCGCTGATGGGCAGGTGCTGGGGATGTTTAAGACCGGTATGCTCGGAAGTGTCCTGGCTCCCGGTGAATCGCGCCCGATCGAATTTTCCTTGATTCTTCCGGGTGGCCTGAAGCTGGACCCGGCCTGGGCTGGTCAGGTGACGCGGGCGGCAATGTTTGATAATTACAGCTCTTCGACCGAAGCGCTGCTGACGCTGGATGTCAGCCAGGTCAGTTTGAAAGCGGCGGGAGCGGGGTTTGTGGCTTCGCTGTTGGTGCAGAACAACAACCCGGTCGATGTGTCTGAGACCAGCGTGGTGGTGTCGGTCACCGAGCGGGCGACTGGCACGTTGGTGATGGTACGGGAGGGGCGCATTGTCAAAGGCGATCAATCGGATGTGGTTTATGCCACGGCGCTGGCCGCCGGGCAGAGCTGGCCGTTGGAGAGCTACTTTGAGCTGCCGGTCGGGCTGACGTTGGATATGGTCGATGTTACGTACAGCGCCCGAGGGAAGTGAGCTAGAGTGTTACCAGTTGGCCGTGGTACAGTATTATTGCCCCGGCTTCCTGGCTGATCAAGTTGGATGTGGCTAATGGACGGAGGCATGTTAATTTTTCTGGATGGGATCAGCGCCGGGGTGGAGTGGGAGATGTAGGCGCGACCATTCAGTGCGGCAGCATGCCCCCGCTGCAATATACGTTTTTTCATCCCAACTCGAAGTTATACGCCCAGCAGAAACAGGCGCTGGGCGATGGGTTGTACGCTTCGATGAAATAATGCGCGTAGCCAGTGTTTGCCCTGCGTACCTGTCATTCCTGAAGACCATCGGGACAGGTGTGCGAAACCGGCGTACTTGCTCTTTGCCGGTTGTGGCAATCTCCGGTTAACTGGTAAAGTCGCCTTGTGCGGGAGTCCGTAGATTGTCGACAAAGAGCAGATTGCCACGTCGGGAAGGGCACCCTCCTCGCGATGACAGTTGGAGCAGATTGCCACGTCGGGAAGGGCACCCTCCTCGCGATGACAGTTGGAGCAGATTGCCACGTCGGGAAGGTCACGCTCCTCGCGATGACAGTTGGAGCAGATTGCCACGTCGGGA
>CAIMZS010000487.1 GCA_903846015.1 uncultured Anaerolineae bacterium
ATAATCTGCGCTTTTCATAAACTCCCTCTCCCAGCGGGGGAGGGTTGGGGTGGGGGATCAAAAACGTAAAATTATGCCAGTTCGCAGTATATGATCATTTAACAGCATGTTCAGCTGGCGCGGGCTGTTTCGCGCTCCGCTGCAACGACTGGTTAGCTGGTCAAGATTTATTGTTGATAGTTACAACAACATTGTCTAAGATTCCTTGATATTCTTTTGACTTGGCTTTTAACTCAGCAACGACATTATATTTTCTGATTATCTGACGTTGCGCTTCCGTATCGAATTCATCGTTTTCGTTAGTGGGGATAGAAACCTCAATTGATTCCATATTTTTTAATGATGATCTTAATCCCCTATCGAAACCATACCTATGCTTACAATTTCCCAATTCTATCATAAGATATGCTGGTAAAATATTTTCATCAAGAATGCGAATAGCCCCGCAATGGTCAGTAGTTACAAAAGGTGTGTTTTTAGGGATGTAGTTAAATTCAAAATTGCCATCAATCCCCCAAATGACGAAATTATCCGTAAAGTCTATGATATTGCTTGTGTGATGGTAGCCAATCGGGATAAAGACGTTTGCGCTATAAATTGGTAATGCACCTTTTATATTAATCAGTTCAGTTTTTGTTATTCGTTTGCCGATGAAAAGTTGAAAGTATTTTTTATCTTTAAGTGTAATTTGTGTAGTCTTTATTACTTTTGTCTTTTTTTCGCCAAATTCCCTTAAGAGTAAGCCAAAACTACCAAGAGTGTCGGACATTTCTAAAACAAAAGAGCTAAATCCAATAATGTCGATTGTGTTTTCTTCTTCAATACCCAATGCAATTTTTTCTTCCTTCGTCCACCACCTGTCAACTGACCAGTGCGTTGCCGTTTCAAATATTTTGATAGGAAGCACTTTGCATCGTGAGTCATGGTTGATTTTTCCGAAGCCCTCTTTGTTGCCTTTGAAAAAGCCATAGAGCATAACTGCTTCCGTTAAATCGTCTTGCTCAATATCAAACCTATATACGTCCCGGCTTTCTCCTATTTCGCTTACGAGGTAGGTAAAAACAGGCGCAGTTTGTTTATCCGCACGATTGTTTTTCTTGGTTATGCACAAGATGTATGTTTTTTTATTAGTCGTGAAAAAAGTATTAAGAGGTAGGGAGATAATGCCATCAATGTAACATTCGTTCCTTAGAAAATCTCTCAAATTTTTGTCATTTTGTCTGTTAAAGATGCCATCAGGCACAACTATAAAAGCCTTACCGTTTGGCTTAAGCGCTCTAACTACTCATTCCATAAACAGTCCTTCTACACCCATTGCATTGATTTTGTAGTAATTCATAAGTGTACCATCTTTTTTGATCTGGTCTTTAAGATTACTGCTTCCGCTTGTAACGTATGGGGGATTAGTAAGTATCAAATCATATACGTTTTCAACAGGGTCTTGCAAAGTTCCCAGTATGGAAGTTGTTTTAAGGGTAAAGCTATCGTTAAACAGTTTTGCAAAGCTCCTCGTAGCTGACGGATTTTCTTTAATAATCTCGCTGAAATATATAAGCATATTAGCTTTTGCGAGAATGATGGTTTTTTGTTCGTCTTTATCAAAACCTTTGTCAAACCCCCTGATTGTTATTTTCGGGGTTACTTCATCGTTTTCTACTGTATAAAACCTTTCAAGCCTGCTTTTGATAGGTTCAAGTAAAAACTTGCCAACTCCACAAGCAGGATCACATATTACAGCCCCTTCTTTAATTTCGTCCTTTGCAATTTGTTCGATGGCACGGACTACTTTCATTGGTGTAAAAAACTGCCCCCAGTTTTTTTTGCTGATACTCTCTTTCATAAAGCTTTCAAACAGCTTACTTTTGAAGTCATAATCAATATGTTCAAGTTTTTTATAATCTCTGAATTGGCACAAAACCTTTTTAAAAACAGTGCCGAATCCATCTAAGGCTTTTTGCTCTCTACTGACAAATATTGTACCGTTTATGATCGTTGTATTATCTTTTGGATTATGTGGGAACAAGTCTTTTATTTGTCGTCTGATTGTGTCGGCATAATACTTTAAAACATCATTCTCTGTGTTTGTGTTATACATATTCATCAGCGTATCAAAACTGAACATACCCTTAAGTATGCCAAGGTCACTTAAATACTTAAAAATAAACAACTCCACAAAAGTATAAAGACAATTTTCGGGGGTAGCACCACTAACACTCCAAATATCTTGCCAAATAGATTTTGCTAAACTGGTTGGATCGGTCAGTTCTTTTGGTAAAATCTGGTTGTTTTTTTCGTTTATTGAATAAATGATTTTTTCGATAAGAGATGGCTGTTTTTCATCAGTAATATCAAAGTTGATTTTTAGGGCATTGCCTTTTTCATCCTTAACAATGTCACCAGTTAAAGCATTTACCCAAACGCTTTCTTTCGTATCAGTAGCAATGATTAACTTCGCACCTAATTTTTGAGCTACGACAATTTCCTGCTTAATTGCAGCTTGCTTCTGCTTATCTGTTTTGAACTCTTTGGGCTGCTTGTATTCAATTACAGCTATTACGTTCTTTTTATTGACGACAAGAGCATCAACTTTTTTCCCTTCTACATCGCCATAATCAACGCTTCGGATTATGCCATATTTTTTTAGGGAGCTGACGGATGTGCTGCCAATGTTATAGAAATCCCATTTGCCAAATTTCGCGGGTTTTTTATCAAATCCTCTCTGTAATAGTTCTTTGCTCATGGTGTAACCTACCTGTATGCTTTTTATAACACAGATGCTACAACTAATAAACACATCTTTGATTTTGGGGTGGATGTATATGGGGGAGCTAACACCGCGTTCAGCGGGCGCGGCCACGATCTCGAATTTAAAGCAAGACCGTCCTCCGCGCTCCGCTGGAACGTATTGCTAGGCCAGATGGTTTACTTGTGGCTGTGCAATAACGCTTCACGTACCACGAGACATAGTGCCACAACAAGCGCTGCCAGTGCTACAACAACTATCCATTCCATTAAAAGTTCTCCAGATCTTCGATGCGTTTATACGCTCTATGGTTGATGATAACGACTATGACAGCAATAACCAACGCTGCAATCAATCCGGCTACAACAATGACAGGATTAGCTGTCGCATAGTTCTGAGCAAGCCACGCAACGAGCGAAGCATCAAGCGCTACAGCGATGCCAAACGCTATTTTTAGCCAACCAATCTCTTCTTTCAATCGATCTACTTTAGACATGTACTAAAATCCTATCCTCCGCGCTCACTGGAACGTAATGTTGGCCGGATGCGTTTACTGACCTGTTGTCTTCAACCTTGGATCAGAGTGCACATAGAAATCAAAAGAGTTCGCATGAACTCCTATAAAATAAGAGTTAGATATTCCGCAATGATGTTTAGTAACAATACTTTTGTCATCAGTTTCAGCCGTGAAATTAGTCCATGCTACTAATGAGAAACCTCCGGTTAAAAAGTCTAACGAACCTGTTCCAGCCAAATCAATGTCGTCATCTGTTCCAGCAAAACTATAAGCCTTATTTGCATTTCCAAACCTATCAGAAGTCAATATTGCTCCATTCACTACTCCATTATGACCATTCCCACTTTCATCATTGGCATTTCCATTGAACGGATAATAAGCAACCAATCCATCATTGATCTTAGCATTAGCAATGCCACAAAATAGGAAAATAACCGCGCAAACAGTAAGCACTCCTGTTTTCATAACCCTCCTTCCACGCTCTATTTAGCCGCCTAACAATTGATTATACATCGGATGCCATCCAAAATTCGGCAACGCATTTTTTACTTTGCACGCGTGTACTGAACTACAAATTTAGTCAACATATTTTTTGGAAGTGACAACATATTTGGATTGAAAATTACGAAATAAAGAATTAGATTGTTAATATCACATTAAAAAACAGATTGAATTTCACTTGGAATATCATGACCATTTGAGACCAAGACGAAAAACGCCTGCCGAAGCCGCTACGCTCAGGTGCATGACACCATCCAGCCGAAACATTATTCCATCCGCACCGAAATTTAAATCAAACTTCTCACAAATGTTCGGGACAGCATGAAACTGGACATCACCGAAACTCGGTATCTATCAAAAATCAATCAATACATCAATACCCATTCTTGATAAACGTTTTCAGTTGACATCATTCGATTTTATTTATACTACACCAAGATGAATACGGAATGCGCGCAGAACATAATGGAGGGTACAGCCGTGAATGTCATGATCGAGATGCAGGAAATCACCAAGACATTTCCGGGCGTGATCGCGCTCGATCACGTCTCGTTGAAGGTTGAAGCAGGCACGGTGCACGCCATTTGCGGCGAAAACGGAGCGGGCAAATCAACGCTCATGGGTGTGCTTTCAGGGGTTTATCCGCACGGCTCTTATACGGGCGAGATTTTCTTCCTGGGCCAACCCGTGGCTTTCCGCAATATCCACGCGAGCGGGCGGATGGGCATCGTCATTATTCACCAGGAATTGGCTTTGGTACCCGAATTATCCATTGCTGAAAACCTGTTTTTGGGACACGAGGAGGCCAGGTGGGGCATCATCAACTGGGAGCACGCCAGAATTCGCGCCCAGAACTTGATGCGCAGCGTCGGGTTGCACGAGCATCCGGACACCGCCATCAAGCATCTTGGCGTGGGCAAACAGCAATTGGTTGAAATCGCCAAGGCGCTGGGCAAGGACGTTAAATTGCTCATCCTCGATGAACCGACTGCCGCCTTAAATGAAGCCGACTCTGAGCATTTGCTGGGGATTCTGCGTGGCCTGCGGCACAAGGGCATCACCTGCATCATCATCAGTCACAAGCTCAACGAAATCCGGGAGATCGCCGATGCCATCACCATTCTGCGCGACGGACGGTCCGTCGAGACGCTGCGCATGGATCAGGGCGTGGATGAAGACCGCATCATCCGCGGCATGGTGGGCCGCCCGTTGGGTGCCCGCTACCCCGCCAGCACACCGTGCGCCGGGGAAGTATTTTTCGAGGTTCGGAATTGGACGGTGCGTCATCCGCAAATCCTGGAGCGGCTTTTGTGCAAGCAGATCAACTTTTATGTGCGGCGTGGGGAAGTGGTCGGCTTCGCCGGGCTCATGGGGGCGGGGCGCACCGAGCTGGCCCGTTCCATTTTTGGCCGATCTTATGGCATCTACGAGAGAGGCCAAATTTTCAAGGATGGGCGCGAACTGCATCTGCGCACCGTGGCGGATGCAATACGCGCTGGTATAGCCTACGTCCCGGAAGAGCGCAAAACACAAGGATTGAATTTACTGGACAGTGTCAAGGCCACCATCGTTTCCGCCAACCTGCGCGGTATTGCGCATAGTTGCGTGCTGGATCACAACAGCGAATTTGCGGTCGCCGAGAAATATCACCGCTCCCTGCATATCAAGACCCGCGATGTGAGTGCGGGAGTGGCCACGCTGTCGGGCGGCAACCAGCAAAAGGTGGTCCTGGGCAAGTGGCTGTTCACCGAGCCAGACCTGCTGATACTTGACGAGCCGACGCGCGGCATAGATGTGGGCGCAAAATACGAGATATACGGCCTGATCCGGGAATTGGCGGAAGCAGGCCGGGCAATTGTGGTCATTTCTTCAGAGTTGCCCGAAGTGTTGGGCCTATCCGATCGTATTTACGCGATTTGCGAGGGAGAGGTTACCGGCGTTCTCGACCGGGCCGAAGCTTCACCGGAGCGACTGATGAAGCTGATGACCGCTACCGGCGTACAACAGATTGAAAAAATGGAGAATACACGGACATGAAATACCTTAAGGATATTTTTGGCCGCGACCTCAGGCAGTTTGGCATGTTGTTCGCCTTGGCGGCGCTGACCGTCTTTTTCGAGGTACGCACTGGCGGCCTGGTGCTGACACCGGTCAACATGATGAACCTGCTGAATGGCAACGCATATATTCTGGCGCTGGCCAGCGGCATGGTGCTGGTGATCATTGCTGGGCACATTGATTTGTCGGTCGGATCGGTGGCTGCCTTCGCCGGTCTGCTGGCGGCTCTGGCCATGCGCGACTGGGGGGTGCCTCCTTGGGCGGCCGTCATGCTGTGCTTGGCGACAGGGGCGGCCATTGGCGCTTGGCAGGGGTTCTGGGTGGCGTATATCGGAGTTCCCGGTTTCGTCGTAACGTTGGCCGGCATGATGATATTCCGAGGCGCCAACCAGTGGATCGGCAAATCGAATACCGTCCCAGTGCCGCCGGAAATCCAATTCTTAGGCGGTGGTTATCTTCCGGAAATAGGCCCTAACACCGGCTACAACAACCTAACCCTGCTGATTGGTCTGGCAGGCATCCTCTGGCTGGTGGCAGGTTCCCTCCGCGTCCGGAGGACGGCGCGTCGTCTTGGCGGTGAAGTTATTCCCGCCGGAGCCTTATGCGCCCGCCTGACGTTTTTAAGCACAGCGATAGCTTATGTAACCTATTTGTTCGCCACGGGCCGGCCTGGCACTTCTTTACCGGTTCCGGGGCTAATCCTGCTTGGTCTGCTACTGTTGTACACCTTTATCACCGGGCGCACGATTATCGGACGGCAGGTTTATGCTGTCGGAGGCAATATCATGGCGGCTCGGCTCTCGGGTGTCAACACCCGGCTCGTGAATTTTCTGGTGCTGATGAACATGTCCATTCTGGCAGCCTTGGCGGGATTGATGTTTGTGGGACGCGCCACCGCATCCGGCCCCTTCGACGGAATGAACTGGGAACTCGATGCCATCTCCGCCGTGTTTATTGGTGGTGCCGCGGTCTCCGGTGGGGTGGGCACCGTGGTCGGATCGGTGATCGGCGGCCTGGTTATGGCCGTACTCAACAATGGATTACAGCTTATGGGAGTTGGCGCGGACATGACGCAGATCACCAAGGGGCTCGTCCTGCTGATGGCTGTCGCCCTTGATGTCTATAACAAAACCCAAGGCTCTCCCTCCCTTATCGGATGGCTTTTCGGCAATAAGCCGCTTTCTCAGACCATGAAGTCTGAGGCGGAAATAAAACCAGAGGCCACGGACAGGCCAGACCAGCGCACGCAGTCGGTGTCTCTGATAGTGTGGGGGGTGTTGGCCATTGGCTTGGCGACAGTCCTGGTGCTGACGTTTTGCATGGGCGGGCGCCATGAACAAGGCGGCGGATCGGGCGCTGCACTAACTGCTGGCTTCGCCAAAGGTTCCATGATAGGCGTGGCCATGCCGCAAAAAACATCTGAAAATTGGGTTTTGGCCGAGAAGCTGTTCATGGCAGGTCTCGGTGAAGCTGGATATGCGTTCGACATCCAGTTTGCCAACGGCGGCGTGCCGGAACAGGAAAACCAGATTCAGTCCATGTTGGCCAAAGGCGCAAAGGTACTCATCGTTGGGGCTATAGATGGCTCCCAGCTCGGCAACCAACTCAAGGAGGTCAAAGCGTCCGGTGCAACCGTCATCGCCTATGACCGTCTGCTCATGAACACTCCCAACGTGGATTACTATGTGGCCTACGACAACTTCAAGGTGGGCCAATTGCAAGGCCGTGCGCTGCTCGAAGGACTTGCCCGCCGCAAGGGCCAGGCTCCGTGGAACATCGAATTGATTGCCGGTTCTTCCGACGATGCCAACAGCCAGGTTTTCTTCAACGGGGCCATGAGTGTGCTGGCACCCCGTATCAAGGATGGCACGCTGGTTATCCTGTCAGGCCAGACCACCTTTGCGCAGGTCGCCACCCAGGGCTGGAAGGCTGAAAACGCGCAAAAACGCATGGACACCATCCTTGCTGGTGTTTGCGCCAAACTGGATTTGCACGGCATCCTCGCGCCGAATGACACCCTGGCCCGGGCCGCGCTGACCTCTGCCAAGTCAGCCGGCAAGGATATACCGGTGGTGACCGGCCAGGACTCCGAAGTGGAGTCGATCAAATCCATCCTCAAGGGGGAGCAATATTCCACCATCAATAAGGCGACAGCCAATTTGGTTCAACACGCCATCACCATGGTCAATGACATCCAGCAGGGCAAAAAGCCCGACATAAACGACAGCCAAAGCTATAACAACGGGGTCAAGGTGGTGCCGGCCTATCTACTTGAACCACAAATTGTTACGCAGGACAACATCCGGGAAGTCTACGCTAACGACCCTCGAAGAGATTACGGATTGGATTGAAAACAAGGCGTTGGCGCGGTCGGTTGTGATATCGGGGAGATCAAATCCTTTTGATCTGTAAGTCTGTGCAAAATCCAAAATACACCCGTTGATGTGATCATACAGTGATTTCTTTACATCATCGGACTTGCCAGTGGGATCGATACAGGAGAAATCAAGGCGAAGGATGAAGTAAGAATTGCGAAGGTGGGTTGGATGTTGACCGATCGCCAGATGGCCGAACATGGCATCGAAATCATTTTTGCGGGCTACGTCGTAGTAGTTCTCCAGCATAGACAGGAGCAGGCTCTTGCCAAAACGGCGGGGGCGGATAAAGAGCTGTGACTGGGCCTGCTCCAGCAAGGGGATGGCCCGTGTACGGTCGCAGTAAAAATAGCCCTGGGTGACGATTTGTCTGAAATCCGCCATTCCGTAAGGGAATTTGATCATGATTCATATCCTTTTAGGTAGAGCCAATTGCAAAACTAGCCAACATGATATGAAAATCGAAGAAAATCAGAGAAAACACAAGAAACAAATGGGGTTTTGCAATTACCTCGGTAGATATACCAAAATATATAACAAAGGCGCTTCGCATTGAAACATCTTCCCGTTTGCTCATATGCTCAATCTGGAGATTTGACCCTTATCGCTCTTATCGCTCCATCTTTTCGTATTCAAACCGGACGATATTGCGATCTTTGCGATTGAATTCCACGCCGATTAAATAAAGTTCATCCGCATCGGCGCGGTATTTCTCATGGTATGCCTTCTCCTTGATCTGTTTCAAAGCGCTATTTTTTCCCGTATTCAGATCCACCACCTTGAATTCCAGAATAAAAATCCGTTGTTCCAGTTTGACAGTCAGATCGATCCGGCCATGATTGGTGGTGTCCTCCGCCGTGACATCCAGTCCAAGGGCTGTGAAATAGCAATAAAAGACAGAGGCGTAATAGCCCTCGTACTTGGCTATTTGATTTTTGCGGTACCAGTCGTGAGGTATGGAGGCGAAAAAGCTGTGGAACAGGTCTCGCAGACGATCCATATCAGGTGTCATCAGGATATCCAGCAGGGATAGTTTGTTTTCCTCTCTGGCCTGAGAATTATGTGTCAAATATCCCAGAATAAAGTCTGTAAGGCTGCGTTTGACTTCATAATTGGGATAGACCAGGGTATAGACGCTGCTATCGAAAACCTTTCTGACACTGCCGATGGTCAGATAACCGGTTTGAAACAATAAGGTTTCCACTTCGATCTGTTGGACATCGAAACTGCCCAGCAGTTGATCGGTGGCTACAATCCGTTCTATTTTGGGAATTGGATATTGTCTCTTCAGTAGCAGCTTAATCAAAAACGTTGGTGTTCCGGTTTCAAACCAGTAGTTTTGAAACTGATGATGTTTGAGAAAAAGCAGAATATCAAACGGATTATAGACATGGTCCCCCATGAAGTTGTAGCCATCGTACCATCGCCTTAGCTTCTGAATATCCACCCCACACAGCCGGTCTGCAAGGGTTACTGACAATTCGTCATGGGTGTAGCCACATATTGTGGCATAATCAGGGTCCAAAGTGATGTCCTCCAAATTGTTCAACACGCTGAACAAACTGACCTTGCTGAATTTGGATATCCCGGTGAGAAAAACAAATTTCAGATACTGGTCACAGTCTTTGATAACTGAATAAAAATTCTTCAGGCCTTCATGAATCTCCCTGGCGATATCCTGATTTTCAATGTTATCCAGAATGGGCTTGTCGTATTCGTCAATCAGAATAACGACTTTTTTCTGATGCTGATCATGAAGTTTGATGATCAGTTCGCGGAATTTGAATGGTATTGCGGTTTCCTCAAGTGTGAGTCCATGCAGATTGGTCTGTTCACGCAGCATGGAGAATATGGAGTTATCCAGTTCACTGCGGTTGACCACCACTCCAGTCCCAAAGCTGAGGCTGATGACGGGATAGCATACATCCCAGTCCCAGTGATGTTCAAGATATAGCCCGCTGAAGTATTCTTTTTTCCCGGCAAATGCCTGCTTTAGTGTGTCCAGAAACAGACTTTTGCCAAAGCGGCGGGGGCGGGACAGGAAATAGTACTGGCCCTTCTGTGTCAGCTCATGAACATAACGGGTCTTGTCCACATAATAGAAATCATCGCTGCGGATCTTATCAAAACTTTGAATACCGATGGGCAGTTTTTTCATGGTCGTTCCTTGTACTCACAAAAGAAGAATTGAAATATTTGTTACCAGAGTATCATAGCTGGAATTCCATGGAGGGTAAAGATATCCATGGTTGGCCGCTTGCCTTCAGTCATTATTTCGCCTCCTGAATGAAAAATGCTGCTTACGCGAAGGCGCGAGGTACACTCTTTCGTGTTTTTCGTGGTTTGAAACTATTTCACGGTAAAAACTCATGAATTGTCTGTGCATTCTTCCAGGACATCCGCGTTGAGGAAACAGATGCGCTCGAACCCAAGAGCCGCGACCACGAACTTCTTTAGCCGCAGATCACGATACCTGTCCGCAAGCCGGTGTCCATAATCCATGACTTGAACCGTTCCCTCCTCCAGTGCATGTTTCACCGTAGGCAGGGCGCACAGCTCCGCCGGAGATATGGACCGTATCGCTTCCCCGCTCAGGCCCAGTTGTTTCAGACTCATGAATTTGAACTCGATCAGTACATCGAAGATTTTGCCGCGCCGCATGTCCGGTCGGACGATCATGGTCAGGTCCGCATACCGACGTTCAAGTTCAGGCTCGGAGTCCATGATGTACAGAATGTCGTTATAGAGGAGGGCTAAAAAGGCGGTCTTGATCGTCAGCTCGTTGGCTTGGGCGTAGTCGCGGTTCTTGAACACCCCAAAAAGATGATCCTGCACAAATGTGCATACCGGTTCAATGTCCCCCTCCTGATAAACCTTTTCTGCTGCCAGTCTGCCCCAATCCCGGACCACCGGGTCAGGGAGCATCATGCGCTGCACCCGTTCCACATACAGGCTGTGCATAACCAGGTTGGGAACCTTGAGGATGAGCTGCAACTTGTCCGTCTCACCTGCCAGGGTAAGCACGCCAAAATAGTAGAGAAACGAGGCAATGAAGGTCTTGTCCCTGAAGTGATTCGAAAGCATTTCGCTCAGGCCGAAGCGGCTGCTGACTCTAATCACGGTGATGCTCGCCTCCCTTTCGGCCAGTGCGAAAACCATGTCCCGGCCCCCTGGCAAATTCGCCGTATATTCCAGTTTGGAGCAGTCCACGGCCAGGTTGGCATCAAGCATCTCGTGCGGGTAGCCGCATCGCTTCTGAAACTGCTTGAAAAAATATAGGCAAAGGGTGGGGTTGTAAACTACACGCCGGCCACGGGGAACGAAATTGTAGCCATTGTAATAGGTGCGCATCATTTCCAGCGCCTCGGATGCCTTTTCCTCTCCCAGCCCGCAGTCCGCGGCAATGTCGCCCAGGGTCTTCGCCACCTCCTCCTCTCTAAATCCGCACAAATCTCCAAACTCAGGCTCGAAAAAAATATCTTCGGCAATGTTGTAGCCGCTCGTGATATCGCTCAGCACCACGGGTGAAACCCCGGTGATGAATACCCGGTCGAACATGACACCGCCTGTGGAAGACTTGACCATCTTGAAGAAGGTTCGAAGCACGCCTTCATTGTGGACCAGCGCCGTGTAATTATTCAGGGAATCATGGGTTGGCAGCATCATGACAGTATTGGCGAAGTTGTCGTACTCGTCGATGAGAAGGTAGATGGGGTGAGCGAAGGTTTTGATCGCAGAAATAAACGACCTGATGGAATACAAGGCATCGCTGCGATCGATTGTTATCTCTGGAAGGTCAAAGCCTGAAAACCTGTAGGTTTGGATAGAATCCTCAATGCAGGCATTAATGTGATTGTAAAGTGAGCGCTTTACATCATCAGTTGTGCCTGTTGGATCTACGCAGGAGAAATCAAGGCTGAGAATGAAATAGAAATTGTGTTGGGGAGTCGGGTCCTGGCCGATCGCCAGATGGCCGAACATCGCCTTAAAATCGTCTTTGCGGGCAATATCGTAGTAGTTCTCCAGCATGGACAGGAGCAGGCTCTTGCCAAAACGGCGGGGGCGGATAAAGAGCTGTGATTGGGCCTGCTCCAGCAATGGGATGGCCTGGGTGCGGTCGCAGTAAAAATAGCCTTGGGTGACGATTTGTCTGAAATCCGCCATTCCGTAGGGGAATTTGATCATGATTTATGTCCTTATTGGTCAAAACGCCGAAATATAACAGGCTATCGCTTTAGGAAAAGTATTTTCCTAAACAGGAGTTTCGGGTTTTTCGGTATCTTCTTCTTTCGGCAGCCATTTTTCCAGCATTTCCGCCAATGCCCGGGGAGAAATCGGCTTGCTGATGTAGTCGTTCATGCCCGCTTCCAGGCACCGCTCCCGATCGCCCTTCATTGTATGGGCGGTCATAGCGATTATTGGAAGTATGAAGTATGAAGTATGAAGTGTGAATGATGAGTGATCTCCGCCTTCCTCATTGGGATATTCTCGTTCCTGATTCCTGATTCCTGATTCGTAATTCCTGATTATCTTTGTGGCTTCAAATCCGTCCAGCTCAGGCATTTGTATGTCCATCAGCACCAGATCGTAGGGCCGAGTTTGCAGGGCGTTGAGCGCTTCCACGCCGTTGGTCACCGCATCTGCTTGCAGGCCCAATTTCTTCAGAATGCCAAGAGCCACCAGCCGGTTGGTGAAGTTGTCTTCGGCCAGCAGGATGCGAGCCTTGCGGCCGGCGAACAGGTTCAGCATACCGAGGGCCGAGTGGCGCGTGACGATGGGTTGTGGCTCCGTCCTGTCCTGCTCTGTCAGCGTTAGGGATAGCACTGCCTTCAGTTCGAGATGTCGTATCGGCTTGGTCGAATATGCCGAAAACCCAATCTCCTGGAAGCGTTTGGCATCGCCACGCATCCCAATGGAAGTCAACATCATCATCCTGGTGTCGGTCAGGCGATTGTTTGACTGGATGAGCCGTCCCAGTGTCTCGCCGTCCATGCCGGGCATCTGCATGTCGATCACGGCGATGCGGAAGGGGTCGTTCTCATCCAATGCTATGTTGAGTGCGTGGAGAGCCTCTGGGCCATCCTGCGCCTCCATAGGGCGCATGCCCCAGGATGTCATACGGGATGTCAAGATTTCGCGGTTCGTGGCGTTATCGTCCACGATCAGCACACGCACACCGCTCAGGACAGCAGGCAGAATACTTTCCGCATGAGCACCTCCGGGCTGTTTGCCAAAGCGTGCGGTAAACCAGAACTCCGAGCCTTTGTCTTTTTCGCTGCTAACGCCAGCCTCACCGTCCATCAGCTCCGCCAGTTGTCTGGAGATGGCAAGGCCCAGCCCGCTGCCGCCGTATTGCCGCGTGGTCGAGGCATCCACCTGGTTGAACTTGCCGAAGAGAATGCCAATCTTGTCTGCCGAAATGCCAATACCAGTATCGCGTACCGAAAAGCGCAGTAGTACAGTTTCCTTTTCCTCCGTCTCCTGCTCCATGCTTCCTGCACCATCGTCTTCAAGGGAGACGCGGATCGACACCTCGCCTGTGTGGCAGAACTTGACGGCGTTGCCTGTCAGATTGATAAGTATCTGGCGCAAACGGCCAGGATCGCCGATCAGCAGCGTAGGCACATTAAGATCAGCAGCGCAGAGCAGCTCCAACCCCTTCTCGTGAGCACGCACGGCCATCATGGCGGCGAAGTCGTCCAGCAAGCTCGACAGATCGAAATTCAGCGTCTCCAGGTCGAGTTTGTTCGCCTCGATCTTGGAGAAGTCGAGGATGTCGTTTATCAGGCTAAGTAGAGATTCGCCGCTGATGCGCACCATCTCGGCGTAGCGTCGCTGCTCGTCGTCAAGTTCGGTATCCAGCAGCAGCCCGGTCATGCCGATTACTCCGTTCATCGGGGTTCTGATCTCATGACTCATGTTAGCCAGGAACTCGCTCTTGGCGGCGTTGGCCATCTTTGCCTGCGCCGTGGCCGCTTCAAGTTGTCGGTTGGTCTCCTGGATTTCCGCTTCCGCCAGCTTGCGTTCGGTGATGTCTTCCATGGCCAGAAGGATAATGTGTGAGCCTATGTTTTTGCGGAAAATCTGCCTGGCGTTGAGCAGGATAACCTTGCGTCCGATATTGAGAAAATCATGCTCGACTTCATAGCCATTGAAAATGGTTTCATTGGGGAGGATTTCCTCCAGGAGTACCCGTAGTCCGGGAATGTCCCATTGCCTGTTACCGAGATCGAAGATGAAATTCCCGACTGTTTCTTCTGGC
>CAIMZS010000488.1 GCA_903846015.1 uncultured Anaerolineae bacterium
ACCGGGCAGCCGTGATCATCGCTGCAAGTACAGCGCTCGATCAGATCCAGGGCGCCTTTCAATAGGGTGCGGGTTTGAAAGCTGATTTCATCGGATAGGCCCAGCCCACCTGGAAAATTATCGTAGATAAATAATCGGGCAGCATAACCTTCCACATTCAGCGCGTAAACCCCGCCGATCTCATCCCGGTCGCAGGGGATATATTCAGGGAAGGCCTTTAGAATGGCGTGTTTCAGGCTGTGAATTGCATAT
The DNA here is from genome assembly GCA_903846015.1 of uncultured Anaerolineae bacterium. Classification (GTDB taxonomy): domain Bacteria; phylum Chloroflexota; class Anaerolineae; order Anaerolineales; family Villigracilaceae; genus UBA5195. The sequence goes on from CAIMZS010000488.1 coordinate 253, forward strand.
CCAAAATCGGGTATGCCTGTCTCGGCCTTACCATCGGATTCATCCACCGCGCTCCAACGCGGCCAAAACTCCGTATCAAACCTGTTTCTGGTTATCTCGGGAAAGTTCAGCCAATTGGCTTGCGACTCAAGCGTCGTCTTGAGCGGGACTGGCGATGGGACGGGCAGTTCATCCACCACTTCTTCCACCTGTTTTGCGCGTACCGCGAAGCCGCACTTGGGGCAGCGTCGAACCTGAACATCCGGCGATTCAAAATGGCAGGAACGTGAACGACATTGCATGACAGGATGGGTTCGGTACAACAGGTATGTTTCGACGCTGGTGGAAATTCTAATTTTTCCATTTTGAATGGTCACACCGCTTTGGAGAAGCGCTGTATTCCCAGTGTTTCTTTTGGGCGAGGTGGAAAGGATTTCAATTGCCGTTTTTTCCATCCCGCGTGTTCGCAGGTCGGAATTGGCTTTTGGCTGGCAGGTGATCACGCGGGATGCCTGGTCAAGTTCAACCACCTCATAGCTATTTCCATTTACCCACACAAGCGCTTCCTGATGCGCATCTCGGAAAGCCGTGTTGCCCCTTTTTTTCTCAAGCAGTTTCCCATCAGCGCCGTTCTGCAAAATGTATGTTTCACTGCCTATCGCGCGGATATCGTTCAGGGGTTCCAGGTCGTGAGGATCATCGCCATTAAGATGATAAAAGCCAGCCTGAATTTTCAAGCTTTTCAACGAAACCAGCGCGTCAAGCAGGTCTTTGCCCATTGGCCCAAAAAGATGCACCCATTCCTCGGACAGGGGGCCTTCACGGTTGTATTGTGCCTGTGTTTGCGCGGCACACTTCAGGTGAGCCGCCAGCAGAATTGGATTCTCAGGATTGGCGATGATATCCTCGATCGGTCCGTTGAAGAGCAGCTTTGGCCGGTCGAAATAGAACTGGTCAAAAGGATCGATTCGGTTGGCGATAAAGATGACTGCGCCTTCCCTTGAACGCCCAGCCCGGCCAAACATCTGACGGGCATCCATCACCAATCCTGGAAAGTGTTTCACAATGGCGACATCCAATGATCCGACATCAATTCCGGCCATCAACGCTGTCGTGGTAAAAAGGCACCTGACCTTGCCCGCGCGCAAGCGTACCAAAACGTCATTTTTATCGCCCTTATCGGAGTAATATTCTTCCACCATCTCGGCCTGATCATCGCGCCCCGTTTGTTTCAAGTGTTCGCGCAGATTCCGGACAGAGCGCTTGACTTCGTTGATGGATCGCAAAAATACAATCGTGGAGACAGGCTGTTTGCCCTTGTGTTGCGTTTTCGGTGTGGTTACATTAAGCAAGTCACTGCAAAGCGTATCGACATCATGAATATCTGAGCGGGTTACCAAAAAGTGGCGAGCGGGCTTTGGGGCGCCGCTCTCGCTGATCACTTCAAATTCTTCAGTGGGCAGACCGGTAAGCTGGTGGGCAAGCTCAGCCGGGTGACGCACGGTGGCGGATGAAATAATCATCTGTGGGAAGCGCGGATTACCCTCCCTGCGGCAGCGCACCAGCAATCGCCGCAGGATGTTGGCCATATTGGATCCGATCACGCCTTTGTAGACATGCGCTTCATCAACAACCACATACCGCAGGTTTTTATAAAATTTCTTCCAGTTGGGGTATGGTTTGGGCAAAAACAAGTAATGCATTGAATCTGGCGTTGTCACCAGGATGCGATTTTCTTCTTTGAGAGCCTGCTGTTTGGCCGCATACGAAACACTGCTGTTATAAATCCCTATTTTGATGCGAGTGGATTCGGGCAAAGCCTGGTTCAGTTTTTCCAGTCTTTCGGTCTGGTCGATCCCCAGGGCCACCAGTGGAAAAAGGTACAGGGCGGTGGAATTTGGGTGGTCAAGTAATTCCTCAAGGATGGTCGGGTTATAGGCTTCTGTCTTGCCTGATGCGGTTGGTGTGGAGATGATCACATTATTTCCGCGCAGAAGCGCTGCGCGGGTTTGAATCTGGTGGGAGTAAAAGCCGGTGATGTTATCCGTATTTCGAAAAGCATCGGATACGAGCGAATTAATCGTCAGTGGAACCGGTTTGGTGGGCGGTTCCCAGGGTTCTTCGAACTGGTAAACATCGTTATTTTCCAGGCCTTCTTCGGTCAGGGTCTGCTGGATATCAGAAACCATCTCACGGATAAATCCAGCCAGGGTGGAGCCTGTTTGCAGAAATGATGCCGCCTGTGATGGGACTGTTTGTGCCCAGGGTTTGCCAGATTCTTTAACCACCCTCGCGCTGGCTTTTGTTACCTGGGAGCGCCTGGTATCAATAATCTTCCCGGGCTGGTTTTCAAAGCGCACAGATACTACCGCAGGGTAAACCTTTACCACCTCGCCCAGGCCATAATCAGGATGAAACACCCGGGTGCCGGGCGGCATTGTTTCGGTTTGGTCCGAAACCAAATCGTCGCGGCGCTCGCGTTTGAGGCGCAGGGCTTCTTCAGCAGCGCGTTGGATATCAACTTGACGATTGGCTGACCTGGCAGGTTGTGGGCTGGTATCTCGCAGGATCTCGTATGCTGAAAGGCTTCCGTTATTTACCCTGACGAGAAAAGATACTCGCTGCCCAGGCGCCGGGTTTGCAATGGTTAAATGTTCGGAATAGTGGGCAATATACTTCTTGCCATCATCGCCAAGAATGATTCGGGAACCTTTTATGGCGCCGCGCGAATCGAAACAACCTTTGATGCGCTGCTCTGCCATTAAAGTCCCACAATCTTTGTCAATGCACAGGCCCTTTCGGGCAGCGCAACCAGACGCGCAGCGTTATATGTGAAGCAGGGGCGGAGTTTGGTGATGGGCATATGGTTGATGTTCCACATCTTGCAAATTGATGTCAGAGTCATACTATAGCTCTTTAGAAAAAGAATTTGGATTTGTAGTAACGACTTCAGTCGTTTAGCGAGGAGAAGCAATGAAATTCGCCGCTACGATGCAAAATCATTATCTGAAAAACTATAGCGACGAACTCATTTTACTGTAATGGTCAGTAACTGCGCGAACAAAAATTCTATTAATCGGAGCCAACTAAATGGTCGAATTCCGCCGGGATAAATCCATTTTCATCCGACTGTTACACATATGCAGGGCCTTCCCTTACGGATAGCACGGCCATTTATCGCCGTGTCCCGGTTCCAGCGATAGTGCCGGTTCTAGCAGGGCCGCTTGTCCGCGCTCGTCCGCGTCCAATGTTTTTACCACGCCAATTCCCAGAGAGCCTCTGTTTTATCGGTGATATAAGCTGGAAACCCGTGGAAAAAACTTTTCTGGACAGTTATATGAGAACCCGGTAGATTGTAAATAGCAGATGGCAACCAACAAAATTTGACTCGGTTATGTGGCTGTGCTAGGATATTAGTGAGCGGTATCGTAAAGCCTGGTGACTTTGGCTGTCCGTAGGACAGACCTAGCTTTTCCTGAAATGGAAAGGGAAAGATTGAAATCAAGGCTCAGGGTAAGCCGCTTCCCCCTTTTGAGGGTAATTCTCATCTTGATGGGATTTTTTATTTCTGCTCAAAAAGCCCAATTTTGTGGCATAGCGCAGAGCATCTGTCATAGGATCGTTTTAGTATAAATCAATTTTCATCGGGTGCTGAAATCCCTGCGTAATTCACCGGCCTCCATCATCGCGTCCAGGTTGCCGGTGCGCCAGGCTTCCTGCTCCTGTTCACCGGGCGCCTCCGAGAAATACTGCATCACCGAGCGCTCCGCAAGCTGCCGGGAGCCCTGGGCATACTCGCGGTACGGCGCGCACGAAAAGCGCGCATCGCAGTTTCGGCAGACATGCGTTCCAAAACGGATATTGCGCGTGCCGGGCATCGTGGTCTGCAGCCGGGTCAGTGCAGGCGGGGCAAATTTTCCGTCCTCGATGCAGTCCACCACCGCACCAAAATCGCGGATAGTCTCATCCACGCGGCCCAGGTCGAAGGCAATCTCCACCACCGGGTTCCAGCCCTCCAGCGCGTAGCGCAGGCGCTCCAGGTTGCCGCTCTCCAGCGCGCTTTGGACATCCTCCGGGTAGTCTGTGGCGATCACCGCAGTGCCGTCCAGTGACTGGCTGCGCAGCCGCTGCCAGATATGCGCATAGATATTCAGTTGGGCTTCGTATGTTTCCAGGTTGGCGCGCACGTAATCGGCGTTGTGGGTCTTGATATCGTACATGATTGTGCGGTCATTCTCGCGCAGGATGTCGACCACACCTTCGATGGTGAAATCGCGGCCCCGCGCTGTTTCCTGCCCTGGCAGGCTCAGGCGTACCTCTGTATCGCTCACATTCTCAGCGATGCTGCTTAGTTTTTGCCAGTACAGCAGCACCTGGTTAAGCGCGGTCTGCTTGACGTCTGGCGCGAGGGCGTGCCCGGAATCCAGGCGCAGTTCGGCGAAGTTTTGTTCAAAGACTTGTCGGATGAAGTCTTCGATCGAGGGCAGGTCTGTGTCAGGCATGTTTTTCCGTCCTCCTGCGAATCAGTTCATGGTGCAGATCTTCAAGTGTGCGGTGCACCAGCTGTCCGAAGAACATGGTCTGCGAGCGCGACGGCACAAAGCCAAACTTGCGAAAGATCATGTACTGGCGCGGGCATTTTTGGTAATTCATGTAATCGGTTGTAAAAGAATAGGCTTTCGGGATGCCCTCATCCTTCAATTCTGCAGTGGGGATGGTTCTGGTATCAAGTTGCGGAATGCGGGTGATACCGGCGCCAAACACAGCCGGGAATGGCGGGCTCATGCGCTGACCCTTGCCGCTGAAATGCGCAATCACCAGCAGATTCTTGGCCCGCGAAAGCGCTACGTAAAACATTCGCAGGATGTCGAACTCGGTCATGCGCTCGAGTGGTTCGCCGGGTTCGCGGAAAATCAGCGGACGGGTGATGATCTCCAGAAGGTTTGGGCCGCGGTTATCTTTTCGTGGATTGCCAAGCACCACCACCGGGAATTCCAGCCCCTTGGATTGGTGAATGGTCAAAAAGGGTATGCGCCCCTTTGGGAAGGGGTCATCGGCATCTTCCAGTTCGGTTTCACCCAGGCGGTAGAGCGCAAAAAGATACGAGAAGAAGACGATCTGGTAGGTGCGATCCGCCAGCAGGTCGGCTGTGATTAACGGGATCCGTTCTTCTACGAAGCGCGCCAGGTATTGCGAGAGCAGCCCGAGATTGGCTGCTGAGCCTTCATCGCCGTTGCATTCGGCGGCATCAAACATTTTTTTGAAATGTTCAAACCCGCATATCTGGTAGAACAGGTCGAGTACATTCCAGTCGATCGAAGTTGCCCGCCGTAGGGCATAAATCAGGCTGACTGATTCGCCCCGGCGCTGTCGTTCCAGCACAAGATTGTTAAAATATTGCCCCGAGATTTGCTTTTTGGCATTGGGTGAGAGATCTGCGGCGGCGTAGAGTGTTCTGCTCATGGCAGCCGGGTTGTAGGGGCTTTTGAGATCCCAATGGTTCTGTTCCGCTGCGTCCAGCAAGGCCTGGTAATCGCAGCGTGCCTGTTCAAGTTCCTTGTGCCTGTCGCTGACGAACTGCGCCAGGCGCGGATCATGTCCCATCAATTGGGCGGCGATTCCTTCGGCAGTATCCGCCCAGGTTTGGAAGTGTTCATAGTCGCGGCCCCTGAATTCAAATCCGGACGGTCGCCCAAATACTTTGAACAAAAGCCCAAACACATCAAAGGATTCGTCCGCCTCTAAAAAGCGGCTGGCGCGCGGTGCGTAGACCTTGAGCCCCACATCTTCCAGTGCTTCCTTCATGCGCCGCACCTGGTCAGTCATTTCTCCGTTGTATTTCAAGCTGGGGTACAGGAAGGCGATCTGGTTGGGGTTTTCAACCTTGCCCTCATCGACCAGCCGCTTCACCAGCCAGGCAATTTCCGCGCAGGCTTCCAGCGGGGCGGCGGGTGTGCTGGCGACCACTGACGGCAGGCCGTCGACTCGACTGGCCTTGATATCTTTGTCGGCCACCCGGTAAAAACCGTCGCCATTCGGCCTGCTCCAATTTGTCTGGCGCATGAAAGTCTTGTAAAACCCGACGATGCGGTCACGCGAGCGGTAATTGGTATCCAGGGAAATGCGTCGTGGGGCAGTCTGTAAAAAGGTCTGGCAGCGCGCCGGGAAATCAACAAAATTTTCAACGGTTGCCCCGCGAAAGCGGTACAGCGCCTGGTCATCATCGCCCACCACGCAGATGTTTTTATGCCCCTCAGCCAGCTTGAAAAAGATCAGTTCCTGGATGGTGTTGGTGTCCTGATATTCATCTACGATCACGTGTTTGAAAACCCGCCCGGCATCCCGCACCTTCGCCAGAACCTGGAAGGCCTCCTGCTGGATCATGGAAAAATCGGTCAGGCGCGCGTTTTCGAGTTCAAGCGATTTTAGATAGGCAGCGTACATGCGCACAAGCAAAACGATCTGCTCAATGGTAAGGTTATAGTGGGCAAAATGCGATAATATCCGTTCATCCCCGCTTTCGAGTTTCGCCAGCGCAAGCCGGGTATCGAGACATTCTTCCGAAAAACGGTTGAAGATGGCCTTGCAGTTGACGACAGCCGCGTGTTTGGAAGCGGATGTGATCTTGAAAATGGCGTTGATTTTTTCATTGCCATTTTCGACCAGGCCAACCTGTTCCAAGATGCCCTGCCAGGTGCGGTTGCGTGAAAGGTGAAAATACTGTCCCAGGTCATCCAGCAGTTGGGGCGGCCGGCTGCGGTGGTGATCCAGCGCAAAATGGCGCCGGTCTGACAGGATTCGCTGGCAAAGCGAGTGCACTGTGCCGATGTACATCTGGCTCAGGTCATAAGGCTGCCCATTTAAATTGGTGACAATCCCCAAAAGTGATTGCAGCCCCTGCTTGAGCTGCAGCGCGGCTTTTTCGGTAAAAGTCGAAAGATAAATTTCTTCTGATTTGATGCCATGAAAGACGATCAGGTTGACTGTGCGCCAGAGCAGTACGCGTGTTTTCCCCGAACCTGGCCCGGCAGTTAAATACAACGGTCCATTCACATGCAGGATGGCCTCGCGCTGCTCATCATTGGGTGTAAACTTCGCCAGCTTCCACAGATCTTCGATTTTGAATGGTCTGGACGAGAGTTGGCTGACGTGATCCTGGAAATTGGTCATTGGGTAGCCTTATGCGCTCTTCCGGTGAGAACTGGTTTTTTGGGATACTGGAATCTCTGGATGCGATCATTGCTCTGTGAGGATTTCCAAACTGCGCAAGTTCAGAAAAACCATGCCGGGGTTTTCCCCATGGCATAAGTGTAGCATAAAAACGGGAGCCTATCCTGGTGTCAGATGTCTTAGCTTTGCGTCATCTCGTGTGCGGCTGGGATTTTTTAAGCATGCCCCTTTTACTATTCCTTTGCGCGCTGCTTCAAATAATGCGCATTGAACTGCACATATTCCACCCTCTCATTTCCGACCATCCTTGTTCTTGTCATCCAGGGCCTTCGCCCGTACCACTCTTTGATCAGTATGCTCGCGATGGCTATGGTGGTATGATTTATTATGGTGTTAGATCGCAGATGATTTGTTTTTGCAAATCGATTTGCGAGAATCAGCGTTTCGCTGCCAGGCGGCGTGGTTGTTTATAATAGTCTGTAATAACAACGAGACACTACTCAAACTTGCGGTGAAAAAATGTGCATATTGATGGTGAAAAGGGAAAAAACATGCCAACAGTATTGATTGTGGTACGGTATCTTCTGGTCGCATTGTTATTTTATTGTCACATTTATTTGTATGGTTGGCTGGACAATATGCGTAATCATCGACCTGCTTCCAAATCGCTCGCCCGTTTCTTTTTTGCATTGCTGGCCTTGCTGTGGCTTGGATTTGCAGCTGGAGGTATTGTTTTTCTGCTGACAGGGATCAATGTTCTTGTTTCCATTGGGAGTGGGTTGGTTGCCGGGATTGGCATTGCAATAGTTGTAGAGTTTTTGTGGAGTTTTATTGCTCCTGATAGTCTTCCCAATCTTGAAGAGATTTCAGAGCAAATGGAATCAATATCGCGAAGTAATGAACCTTTTACATTTAGCGATATGGGGCAGAAAAAAATCCCGACATTCCTGAAACCTATCAAAAAATGGTGGAAAGCCCTTCAGTTGGGCATTCATAACGTTGAGAGACCGGAGAATCTAAGGAAAATAGCCGGCGCCTGGGTAATTGGCATTCCGATTTTGTTTTTCTTTCTCCTGGTGGCGATTAATCATTTGCCGACATCGATCCGGGATCAATCGGTTGCGCTGGTGGTCGTTTATTTTTTGGTGTTTACCTTGCTGCTCGATTTTGTTTTCACTACTTACCACATGGCAAACAGGCAGATGACAGAAAGCGTTCGCATGGCGTTGTTCATTAAAGCTTTACGCGATACCTTTCCCGGTTTTATATTGACCGCTTCTCTATTTTGGGTATGGAAAATCTCCGGCCCTGGTATGAGCGCGACATTGGCGGCCCCTGGTTGGTGGTTTGGCGGGTTGGTATTTATGTTCTTGTGCGGATTCCTGATCCCCTTACAGTATCAGAGTGGGGTGACCGATGCTCGCAAGACAAAAGAACGCGTTATCAGTGAGTGTGTCACTGACCTGGATGTGTTAATTACCAAACTTATGCATGTAAATGAAGAAAATCGAAAAGAGAAAATTTTATTCATCCTGGGTGAAAAAACGAGCGATGCAGAAGCGAACTTATTCTCCAACACTGCCGCGCGCGACCACTTTTCGATTAAAAACGTGTACGATAAAAATCCCGCTACCATTCGTTTTGATTTGCTAAATCATATCCACCTGACAATAAGTCACAACTCACTTCCCCAGGAAAAATGGGGCGAGCATTTTCTGTGGCTTAGAGAGACCATCGAAGCGGAAGCGGGTATCATCAAGTCGGCTCGTCCATTGGTGTCCGAATGGTTGATTTCCATCTTGACAATTATCGTGTCGACTGTATTTACCAAGTTTTCTGAAAATATACTTGCAATTTTTCCTCGTTAGAAAAGGATACCATCCAATGAATACTGAAAAAACAAAACTGATCGGCCCGCCGGAAGGCAGCAGTTACTTTTCCCAAATGCACGCCTTGCGTTGGAGAGGGCTGCGTCAGGATGATGTCGCTGACCGTCTTTACAGTGAGATCCTTTTACAAAGTCTACAGTCTCCCGCCATCATTATTACCGATTCTCATGCTGTGCAAAACACATGGATGCGAGATCTATTAGACAATCACGAAAAATATAAAGAGATAAGAAAGTTTGTGTCTGCTGGAATTATCTTGATTGCCAAACGAAGGGCTGGAAATTCTAATGACGGTACTCCGCTTGTAGTTACGGCAGAAAACCAAAAAGGCAAGGCACCAGTTGTTATTAATGGAAAGGAAGAACCGATGCCGCTTGGTTTTGCCAGCCATGCTCCCATTCTGGATGAATTAACCAAGAATGTGGCGAATACCCCGGTTTACGATATCGAGACACTTGATTTGAAAGCGAGGATGAAGAAGGTATTTAATAACCCGGAAATTTGTAAAAACTATGGCATCACAAGGAAATCCGGTATTGCCGAGAAATTGGATGAGATGATCGAGACTCATTATTTTGATAAAGACGGTTTTTTTATGGCGGCAAAACTGTATAATTTGCCAGATGATGATCCTTATTTCGCCGGATTTTCTGACTCGATAAAAGGTCTGGCGACATCTGTTCATTCATGTAATTTTGCAATGAGTTATCATTTGCCGTCTGCTACGTCAACTGTGGCTTTTGACCATGCCGGGGCAATGAGCCTGTATCGTCAGCAAATACAAGATATTATGCCATTTGAACAACCGGACGATGCTTTGGAAGATGATTCTTTTTACCACAGCACAGAAGCTTTAAAAACAGGGTTGACGTCTCGAATTGTTTTGGAAATACGCGATTCGGATGAATTTGAATTCTATATTAAAGCGCAAAACCAACTTATGGCTGCATTCAGAGTGCCTAATCAAAAAGCAGCGCAATTACTGGATGTTTCCAAAAAATTTGCTGAAGCCGCTGATTTGTACATGGAAAGGATCCGCAAGGTGGCGGATGTTTCCATCCCTCATTCTGGTTCAGAAATGCGCCAGCACTACAGCCATATTAAAAATGCAAATTCTGATGCTTACTGGGTGTGGCAGCGGCCCAGTTTTTTGGGCGGATTTGTCAATGCAACTATGTCAATGGAAGCCAGGAAAGAGGAATGGGGCCTCAAAAAAAGCAAAGAAACGAGCCAATCCATTTTGTACGGTATTAACCGAATCTTGAACCTGATCTAAGAGGAATCAGTAAAATGAGAAAAATTGAACGGTTGAGGGAAATCCCCGTTTTTAGCAATGAATATGGCACGTTATATAATGATGAAGTGCGTGGCCCTTCCGGTTCTTTGGGCAATTACTTGCGCTGGAAATGGAATGGGACCGGGGTTGTGGTTGTACCGGTTTTCGATGGGAAATTAGCGCTGGCAAGAATGTATCGCTATTCCCCAGGAATTTTATCCATCGAGTTTCCGGGAGGCGGGATTGAAGAAGGTGAAAGCGTGGAAGCGGCAGCAGAAAGAGAGCTGCTGGAAGAATTTGGGCTTCAAGCGGACAAAATCATTCTGCTTGGTAAAGTATATCCAGATACGGGAATTTTATCAGGCGCGGTCAACATTGCACTGGCATTTATTAAGGACCCTCAAATCCATAAAATCGCGGATACACAGGAGGTTATGGAAGCGATTGGCGAGGATATTATTTGGGAAACTCCTTCTGAATTTAAGAATGATGTTGCCGCTGGCAATATTACAGCTGGCACAACGCTTTCTTCAGCCATGCTTTATTTCTCATGGTTGGAGATGCAGTAAATTAGAAACAGCGCTGTTTCAATTTCGCAAGTAAACGCGGATTGAAAAACAACCAATCCATTGTCAGGTCTCTTGCTTGCGAACATGGTTGATTTAGTTGCGGGTATCTGTGCGTCAAAGGCGTTCAGCGCATCAATCGTAAATTTAATATCCAGGTAATCTTGCTCGATTCGAGCTTGTCGTTCAATTATCGTTCTTCACACCGCCGGCCTCCCCATCCTAAAATCTCGCTCCTCTGGTATCATTCAGCCTCAACCCATGAAAAGATTCTCGCATCTTACCCGTACCTCACTGCTGCTCGGCTTTCTGTTTCTGTTGGATAAATTCCTGGCGATTGGGCGTTCGGTCATCATCGCCAGGCAGTTCAAGCTTTCTTATGAGCTGGATGCCTTCAACATTGCCAACAACCTGCCGGACCTGTTGTTCGCCCTGATCTCGGGCGGGGCATTGGCGATGGCTTTTATCCCTCTGATGACCGCCACCCTGACGACCAAGGGCCGCGCCGCCGCCTGGGATCTGTTCTCGCGGGTCGCCAACGTCGCCTTCAGCGCCACCGCCATCTTCGCCATCGTCATCGCCATTTTCTCCGATCAGATCGTGCGCTCCCAGATCGGTATTGCCCCTGGCTTCGGACCCGAGCAGCAGGTGCTCGTCGCTCAATTGATGCGTCTCAACCTGGTTGCCACCGTCATCTTTTCGGTCAGCGGGCTGGTGATGGCCGGTTTGCAGGCCAACCAGCACTTTCTCTTCCCGGCGCTCGCGCCCACACTCTACAACCTCGGGATGATCACCGGCGCGCTGATATTCTCACCCACCGTTGCCTATAAACTGGGACCAGTCACACTTCCCGCCCTGGGCCTGGGTGTGCATGGCCTGGTGTACGGCGTCATCCTGGGCGCCTTTTTGCACCTCGGCATCCAGATCCCCGGACTGATCCGTTACCAATTCCGCTGGACGCCCTCGCTGAACGTGCGCGATTCAGGGCTGATCGAAGCCCTCAAACTGATCGCTCCGCGCCTGCTGACCATGTTTGGCATCCAGATGATGTTTATCGCGCGCGATAACCTGGCCTCTCGTCTCGACCAGGTGGGGGCGGTCTCGGCGCTGACCTATGGCTGGATGATCATGCAGGTGCCCGAGACCCTGCTCGGTACCGCCATTGCCACGGCGCTGCTGCCGTCCCTGGCGGAATACGCCGCCAAAAAAGAATGGGATACTTTTTCGTCCACCGTGGAAAAGGCGCTGCGCATCATGCTGTCGCTCAGCCTGCCGGCGGCGGCCGTTATCGCAGCCGGGCTGGCTCCGTTACTAAAAGTGGCTTTTAAGTTTGATTATGGAACAGAATTGCTCACGTTGACGTCTCGTATCTATATGCTCACACTGGCAGGCTATGTTGTCCAGGAAACGCTTGCGCGCGTATACTATGCCCGCAAGGAAGCGCTCATGCCGTTGTACGGCGTTATCCTGCGCATCCTGGTATACCTGCTGATCGGAGCCGTGGGCGTGACCGTTTTGCGCCAGGCTGGCGCGCCCATGATCGCCGCCGCAGAACTGTCGATTACGGTTGAAGCCCTGTTTTTGTTTTTGATGCTCAACCGGCGCATCGATCGCAAGGTCTGGATTCTGCCGGCCATCGGCAAGGGTCTATTGGCTGCGCTCTTGAGCGGAGTTTTGACGTATGCGCTGGCCCTGTATCTGCCCGGCCCGGGTTATGTCACCGCCCTGGTTGGCATGGCGGCGGGTACCCTGCTGGCCGTGGCGCTGGTCTGGTCCGAAGCCCGTCTATTGTTCAGATTGTAGAATCTCATCCCCACAGGTTGTTTCGCAAGGTATAATTACCGCCATGATCGACCAAACTAAACCAAATAATGTTTCAGAAACAAGCCCGCAAAAGGTGACCAAAAAGCGCTCAATCGCGGGTATATTCATAAGCCTGTTGGTGTTGATTGTCGCCTCTGGATTGGGCGGCACAGCCGGGTATTCACGCGGTGTTGGCGAGCGCGTCAGCGCAAAAGGCACACTGGTGGCTTCGCAGCTTGACGCCCAATTCTTGCTTGTCAAAACTGACCTGGCTGAGGGCCGTTACAGCGTTGCCCGCCAGCGGCTCGAATTTATCATCAACCAGGACCCATCCTTCCCTGGCGCTGCCGATGCTCTGTCCCAGGTGTTGGTGAACATGGCGATTACGCCCACCCCGCTGCCGACTGCCACACCAACCCTGACCCCCACTCCCGATATGCGCAGCCAGGAAACGATTTTTGCCCAGGCCCTGCAGCAGCAGGATGCCAAAGATTGGAACGGGCTGATGGCCTCGCTTGATTCGCTGCGCAAGGCTGACCCGACCTACAAGGTTACCATTGTGGACGGTATGTACTATACCGCCCTGCGTAACCGTGGGGTTGACCAGATCCTGGGTTCTGCCTTCTATAAGACCACCAATCTGGAAGGTGGCATCTATGATCTGACGCTGGCTGAGCGTTTTGGCCCGCTGGATGGCTATGCCGCTGGTTTGCGCAGCTTTGCGCGTGAATACATTGTGGCGTCATCTTTTTGGGATGTGAACTGGCAGCAAGCGGTCGATTTATTCCGCGAAGTTTACCGGAACACCCCCAACCTGCGCGATGCCTCCAATTACACCGCCGGGATGCGCCTGCATGACGCTTTACTGAAATATGGTGATGAATTGGCTGCCCAGGCCGCCCTGAAGGATCGCTGCCAGGCCATCACTGTCTGGCAGGAAGCCAACACCCTGCAGGCCCTGGATAAACCCTATACGCTCAAGTACAACACCCTGTACCAGGCATGTTTCCCACCCACCGGTGTTCCAACCCTGATCCTGCCGACCGCCACCCTTGATCCGTTCGCTACCATCCCGGTAGCAACCGAGGTCCCCACTTCTGTGGTTGTGCCAACCGACGTGCGGCCCACGGATGTTCCTACCAACACGCTCGTACCCCCACCCCCACCCACAGATGTCCCGCCATCTGAGACGCCAGTGGCGACTCCCTGATGAAGGCCTGCTGAAGCTACACCGGCGCGAATGGCCCGTTTTGTATCCTTGGACATCGCCACAGTGCCGGAGAGATCACCCGCTGCACCATCCTAAAATAAGCAAATCCCCGTCCTTGAAAAAGGGCGGGGATTTTATGTGTTTTTGGCTCAGGGCTGTGCGCCGGCTCTACAATTTGATCGGCTGCAGTGCTGGCGCCAGGCTGCCGGTCAGGTCATAGGCCATCGCGCCGGTGATCTTGACCTTCACCATTTCGCCGATGCCAGCCTTGCCATCCGCGAATACCAACCCGTCAATCTCGGGCGCATCGCGATATGAGCGCCCGATGGTCAGGTTTTTATCAAGTCCTTCCACCAGCACATCCAGGGTCTTGCCGACATAGGCCTGGTTTATCTGCAAAGAAATATTCTGTTGGAGCGACATGAGTCGTTCCCAGCGTTCCTGCTTGACCTCGGCAGGCACTGTGTCGCCCAGCGGCTCGCTGGTGGTGCCGGGTTCAAATGAGAATTTAAACGCCCCAACCCGGTCAAAGCGGGTTTGTTCGACGAAATCCATCAGCGCCTGGAATTCCTCTTCGGTCTCGCCGGGGTAACCCACGATAAAGGTGGTGCGGATGGCCAGATCCGGGATGGTTGCGCGCATTTTGGCGAGGGTGCGGTGTACCCAGTCGATATTGGCGGGGCGCTTCATGCGCGCCAGTGTCTTGGGATGGGCATGTTGGAGCGGGATATCCAGGTAGGGCAGGATCTGTTTTTTGCTGGCCATCACTTCGATCAGGTGATCGGTGACATAGCCCGGGTAGGAATACATCACCCGGATCCAGTCCATGTCGGGTACTTTTTCGGTCAGCGTTTCTAGCAGGGTTGCCAGGCCCTCCTTCATCCCCAGGTCATGACCGTAATCGGTGGTGTCCTGCGCGATCAGGATCAGTTCACGCACGCCCATATCGCGCAGCTGGCGCGCTTCAGCTACGATCGTATCCAGCGGGCGGCTGACTGCGGTGCCTTTGATGAGCGGGATGGCGCAAAAGGCGCACGGGCGGCGGCAGCCGTCGGCCACTTTCAGGTAGGCGCTGGCCCCGGCGATGCTGGCGCGGATGGCGCCGCGCTCATCCGCCCCCACTGTAGCCGCTTCGGGAAGGTGATAGAGTGGCTCGGGGTGCGGGCTTGCGCGCAGTTGATCGACCACCTGCAGGATATCCATCCATCGCCGGGTGCCCAGGATGCCATCGATGCCAGGTACCTGGCGGGCAATTTCGACACCATAGCGCTGAGTCAGGCAGCCTGCCGCGATCAGCAGCTGGTTACTGCGTTTGCTGGTGGCAAGCTCTCTGAGTGTGTTTACTGATTCTTCCTTGGCGGGGCCAATAAACCCACAGGTATTGACGATCAAAACGCCTGCTTTTTTTGGATTTTCGATCATTTCGTAACCGCCATCCATCAATAATTGGGCCATCGAATCTGAATCGACCGTATTCTTTGCACAGCCGAGTGAAACAAGGTGGAATGTCTTTTTGGTCATACCGGTAAGGTTCCTTTGAAGAATTTGGCGCGGGTTTACGGCCTGGGGGTTGTGGTTGGGCGTGGGGTGCTGGTGGGTCGCGGCGTTGCTGTTGGCCGTGGTGTCGTCGTTGGGCGTGATGTCAGGGTGGGTTTGAGTGTGGCTGAGGGCTTGGGCGTAATTGTGGCAGTCGGGCTGGAGGTTGGTGTGGGCGTCTCGACACCATTCACGGTATAGATACGGTTTACAACCTCGCCAAAACTGCCCATCATGCCCAGGTCAGCCTGGTTAAAGAGGATCTGCACAGCCGAGCCGGAACCTGTCAATATTTCTATCCGGCTGCTGCCATCGAAGCTGAGCGCTGCGCCGACGGCAGCACGGCCGTCTTGCTTGATTACGCCATCGACGGTCACCCGCAAAAAAGTGCGCTCCAAAACGACAATGGTAATCTGTACGGCGGACGGGACGGTGGGAACGAGGGTGTCGGTGGCCACGATCAGGGCCGGGTCGAGGGTTGGCAGGGGTGTGCCAAGCTCATCCAAGCTGCTGGTGGGGATGAGCTCGGTCCCAACGACGGCAGCTTCTGGCGAGGCCAGCAGCACATCCGAAATGGAAGGCCCTGCAGTGGGTGTGGTGTCTGCTATTCCGGAACTGGAAAGAATGCGAGCTGCCCCCCAGACAGAGATCGCCAGAAGGGTGAGCACCATGCCGCCGCCAAAGATCAAATCCGGGCTGATGAAACGGCGCAGCCAGAACGGAACAGACAGGTTTGGTCGAGGCGTGCCGCGCGCCTTACTGGCCTCGCTGGCAGCCTGGCGTTCCAGCCGCCGAGATTGCAGCGCATCTGCATAGCGCAGCAGCACAGCGTCCGTATCCAGGTCCAGGAAGCTGGCATAGGTGCTGAGAATGCCGCGCGCCTGGACGGGGGATGCCAGTTCTTCAAAACTGCCGGATTCGACTAACTCCAGGTTGTGTTTGCGCAGATGGGTATGGCGTTCGATTTCATCCAGCGTCACGCTGATCAGTTCACGCCGCTCGCGCAGCATGCTTCCAATCTCGAAAAAAATAACCTGTGATGGTTTCGGCGGGCCGGGCGGTGTCTCTTCGGGAAAGCTATCGGGGCTTGGGTCGGCGGGGGGCGGTTCAACCGGCGGAATTGGGGCGGGCAGTTTCACTTCGATTGGGGCTTGCGCGAGCGCTGCAGTCTGCTCCGGCATGGCTTCGGTGCGTTGGCGATTGGTCAACTCTTCGGCATCCAACCCCAGGTAATCGGCATACAGGCGCAAAAAACCTCGCGCCTGGGCCGGCGATGTCATGGATGAGAAATCATCTGTTTCCATGGCCTGCAGGTAATGGGCGCGAACGTGGATAGCCTGGACTGCCTGTTTGATAGACAGCTTGCGGGCTTCGCGTGCCTGTTTAAGTTGTTCGCCGATTGTGGGCATAAATTTCCTGCCCCGGTCGAAAGTTTCCTGCTCCTGCTCTTTTGAAGGGGCAGGGAGCAGCAGCGCGGTTTAAGAAAACGTCACCGATTCATCCCTCAACGGGTATAAATCGGTGACGTTTAAATTACCGGCTTAAAATCAGGCTTCGACGGCGGGGGTCTTCACTGCGGCTGCTTCAGCAGCTTTGGCGGCGGCCTTTGCGGCAGCCTTGGCAGCTTCTTCCACCGGGTTGGCTTCGCCTTCGCGGAAGACAACAACCTTGACTTCAGGGATTAGATCCATGGTCAGGCGGATGTGGGCTTTGTGCTCACCCAGGGTGCGGATGGGCTGCAGGTCAATTTGCTGGCGTTTGATATCAACGCCGGTTTTGGCTTTGAGAGCGTTGGCAACATCCTGGGCGGTAATGGAACCGTAAAGTTTGCCGGTTTCGCCTGCTTTTGAGCCGAAGCCAAGCGCAATCCCGTTGATAAGTTCGGCAACAGAGCCCATTTCGTTGTTGAGCACGGCGCGTTTCTTGGAGGCATCAACGCGGATGTGTTCAGCCTGCCTGATATTTCCGGCAGTTGCGAGTAAGGCCATTCCTTGTGGAAGCAGGAAGTTGCGGCCGAAGCCGTCGGCGACTTTTTTAATTTCACCTGCACGGCCTAGTTTATATACATCTTTGAGAAGGAGTACTTTCATGTTACTTCAAGCCCTTTCTAGCATTATGGTTATTGCGCTTGGCGCAATATGGATGAGAGCGAAGGGTACAACGCTCAGGGAAAGCTATTCTACCAGAGGCTGAATGCAGAGTCAACATGTTTTAAATGTTAAGAACGGGCTTTAACATTTAACCCAAATTAGTACTCAATGTTGACTTGATTTGTTAAGATTAGGGTTATAATCAGTTTGTCAGCATAAATGACGGCATTTTTTGCGCCGTCTTTTTTTTCCCCTTTTACGGGATTTATCGTCAACGCATGGAATTTGAAAAATAAATGAGTAAAATGACTGGTGTAAGCATCTTGATCATCGAAGGGAAAAAAGCCGAACGTCCTGTTTTTGCTGCCCAGTTGCAAAAAAAGGACTTTGTCGTCACGTCTGTTACCAACGGGGGTGAGGCGCTAGCGCGTCTGTTTGAAGTTGGCCCGGATATCGTGGTTGTAAATGCTGCATCGTTTGGTTCCACTGGTGTGCGTATTTGCCAGTCGCTGCGAGAAAAGCAGGATGAGCATTTGCCGATTGTTCTCATCCTGGAAGCGGATAAAGTTGTGGATAAAACTGCGGCGGATGTTGTGCTAAACCTGCCTTTTACGGTTCAAAAATTGGCGAACCGATTAATGCCGCTTTTGCCCGGGGATGGCGCAAATTTGATTCACGTCGGACCCATCCGTCTGGATACTCAGCAAAGGCGGGTGAAATGCCTGAGCAAAAATTCACGTTTGACACCGCGCTTAACAAAGCTGCTGCAAGTTTTGCTGCAGCATCGTGGTGAGGTGATTGGGCGCGAGGATCTTTTCAGGAAGGTTTGGGAAACGAACTATACCGGAGATACGCGCACGATGGATGTGCACATTTCCTGGCTGCGGGACGCCATCGAACTGGATCCGGACCATCCCCGTTTTTTGCACACTGTGCGCGGGGTGGGTTACAGGCTGGATGTTTAAGCAGGTAAATCAGCAGGCATTAATTCGATCTGGATTTGTTCGCTCTCATTGGTTACCGCCCGGACACATATTTTGTGTCCGGTTTTTTGTTGTGGTACGGAAAGCTGCCGGGTAATTTCGCCAAAGCGCAAGGGCAGGACCGCCTGCGACGCACTGTGGAATATTCTGCCATCCCAAAGGGGATCAATTTCCCAATAGGCAGGTGTCTGTGCGCTGGTAAGATTAACCTGGTTGTTTGAAAGCTGAAATGCGTAGATTGGGTCTTTTTGATCTGTCAGCGCTGTTTCGCTGGTTGAATGGATGGCAAAAGCGGGGCTGACCGCTCGCACCAGGCGCTCACGGGCGGTATGAATGGCGCGGAAGGTGGCGTCAACCGCCAGAAAATGGCGTCCATGCCGGGCTGCGGCCAGGGGGGTGGTGCCGGAGCCACAGAAAAAATCTGCCACCAGGTCGCCGGGGTTGGAGGATGCCAGGATGATCCGTTCCAGCAGTGCCTCCGGTTTTTGGGTCGGGTAGCCGGTGCGTTCATTGTGAAGCCGGGCAACGACTGGAAAATACCACCAGTCTTCGGGCACTTTCCCGCGTTCCAGGTCGGGTGTTTTTCCGAAGCCAGCTTTTTTTGAAGCGGCGAAGGTTTTCAGGGTGGATTCGTTATAAGGAATACGCACGGCATCGGCATTAAAAGTGTAATGCGGGCCTTTGGTATAAGCCAGGATGGTATCGTGTTTGCGGTTGAAGGCCGAGCGGATAGGGGATGGCCCGTGATATGTCCAGATGATTTCGTTAAGGAAGTTTTCTGCGCCGATCAGTTCATCGAGCAGCAGCCGGGCATAGGCATCCGCATGCCAGTCCAGGTGCAAATAGAGCGAGCCTCCCGGGGCCAGCAGGCGGGACATGAGCGCAAGACGTTGGTAGAGGAAGTCAATGTATTCGTCGAGATTATCCCAGTGGTCGGCATAGCCGCGGGCGAGCTGCCATTCGCGCGGCTTACGCGAATCTTCACCACGGCCAATGCGGGCGCTGAAATGCCGGTTGGTGAAGAAGGGCGGGTCGGCGTAGATCAAGTTGATGCGACCCTCATACTCGGGCAAGAGCGCTGCCATAATGGCCAGGTTATCGCCCAGATAGAGATGATTTTTTACCGGGTTATCCGGCCAGCCTGCTCCGTTAGGGTGGATGACCGAATCCAATATTAACCTGGCAGGCTGTGGGGGAATGAGCGTTTTGCCGCTCCACTGCAGGATTGGCATATTATGCGAGGATGACGCCTACTGGCATGCCGGAACCCTTTTTATCCAGGGTTAAAGGATCAAATGCGCTGGCTGGAGAGGCAGGTGGGCACCAACGGAACAGCCACTTGGCTTCATCGGAACGCATGTTGATGCAGCCGCTGCTCATTGGCACGCCAAAGTTGTCATGCCAATAGGTGCCGTGGAAGGCATGTCCCTGGAAGTTGCGCCCCTCGAAGTGGATGAATGTGGTCCACGGTACACCGGGCAGTTGATAGGCTTCAATATCGGAGGCCTGTGCCAGGTTGCCGCTGCCCATGTGCTTGGATGGCATTTTTGTGAAAATACTAAAAACACCCGACGGGGTGGTGGTTGGAATTCCATTGGGACCGGGGGTGCTGTTAATCCGGCCGGAAGAGATCATGGTGGTGAAGACCGGCTTGTCATACTCGAAACAGGTTACGCGTTGGCCTGAAAGCGATACTTCGATGCGTTTTTTTTCAAAAGGTACATTCGGTGAGATCGGTTCGATCTCGCTGTCGGATATCAGGCGCAGGTGGCTGGCGGGGACGTTGTAGGTGATATCGCTCAATTCATCCAGGATGCGGTACCAGGGCTGTCCATCGGGACCTTCGTCAACGCCTTTTACCCAATGGACGCTGCTGTAATACAGCCGGTTTACCCGCACCCAATCTTTGATCACCAGGCGGAAGGCCTGGGTAAATGGGATCGTCACTTCAGCCAATTGTCCGTTTTTACGGATGGACTGCTCAATCGGATTATAGATGTACTGCACTTTTTGCGTGCGGGCGCGATGAACAAAGCCTCCCCAAACACGGTACCAGATCGGGTTGTAACCGGGGGTACCGGAGTTGACTTCTTCATACACGTTGAGTATCTGGTCGCGAAATACCATCCTGGTAATGTCGCTTTGGTCGGTGGGTTTGCCATAGACTGGTATCCCTTTTTCGTCGATCCCATTACTGGTGATGCGGATGAAAACTCCATCGGAAAATTCATCGATGGGTGGAAAGGTGAAGCCAAGCGCTGCACTGCCCAGGGTGAGCCCGGATGTCTTTAAAAAGTCGCGGCGAGAAAATTTGGATGTCATGAATGTTATTTTACTCGAAAAAAAAGCCCAAAAGGTTAGGAGAACCTTTTGGGCCAGGTACCACATATTTTATTGTATTTATATTTGTTCAGAAACCGGTATCATTTCCTTTAAGAGGATCTCAAGGGCCATTGTGTGGCCGCAGCGCTGGTGAGTCAAGAAGAACTCGCAGTCACAGCTAAAGGTGCCATTCTCAAAAGTAACATGGTGGTCATTGTTGTCACCGTGGAAGGTCAGGTCAAACTTGTTGAATCGGAAACGCTTGCGGTCCTCAGCATAGCGTTTGGCTTTTTCAATCTTACCAATCATCCCATAGTCCATTTTATTTAGTCTCCTTTTCCAGAGAAATGAAAAAGGCACGCAGACAGGCGCGTGCCTTTCATGAATTTGTTGTGGGGTATTTCTGATAAAAGCGCATGGATGGGTAACCTCTATGAATACGAGTATATGACGTTTTGAGCGTAGAGTCAACGGGTTTGGCGATATCGTATGACAATCATAGGATAAATGACAGGTGTTGTAATACTAAACGGTTCTCTTCCGGCCAGGCCGTGAAATGGGCACCTGGTTTTGCTGATGTGGTGTTTTGGAGCCATTTCGGGGCTCCAAAACACCACCCATAACGTCTCTTTTTTGCGTTGTTTAGTAAACCAGGGTCTTCTTATCTGTGCTGATGCGTTTGCGGAACGAGTAGTAAGACCAGCTCTGGTAGGCAATCACGATCGGCACGAAGATGAGGGCGATGATGGAAATGACCGTCAATGTATATTGCGATGATGATGCATTGTAGATGGTCAGGCTCCAGGCGGGGTTGCTGGTGGAGAGCATCACATTTGGGAAGGTCATGATGAAGAAGGTGATCTGGGTGAGGACAATATTCAACGCCACCATGATGAAGGCCCAGCCTTCCATTTTCCGGTTGATGAAGTAACCTGCTGCCAGTAAAACAGCGATGGCGCCGATGGGTACGATCCCAGGGCTGACTCTGTCGCGCGCCAGGAAATCTCCAGCATACGTGAATATACTCAGGGCACCATACAAAATAGCTGCAAGCACCCACAATTTACGGGTCAGGGCACTGACTCGCTCATGTAATTCCCCTTCCAACTTCCGGCACAAGAAATTGGCGCCGTGCAGTAGGAAGATGGCTACGGTGGTCAGCCCGCCAAGCAGGCCATATGGGTTGAGCAGGGTGAATAGATTGCCGGTGAACATTTTTTTTGCGTCAATCGGTACGCCCTCGGCAAGGTTGGCAAAAGCGACGCCAAGCAGCAGGGCAGGCAGGAATGAGCCGATGGCGATCATCCAGTCGAACATGTTGCGCCATCTGGGGCTGGGATCCTTGGAACGGTATTCAAAGGACACTCCCCGGATGATTAACCCAACGAGCAGCAGGAACAAGGCCAGGTAGAAGCCGCTGAACATGGTGGCGTACCAATGCGGGAAAGCGGCAAAGGTTGCCCCACCAGCGGTGAGCAGCCAGACTTCATTGCCATCCCAAACCGAGCCGATGGTATTGATGATGGCGCGGCGTTCTTCATCTTTTTTCCCGATAAAGGGCAGAAGCATGCCAACGCCGAAATCGAAGCCTTCCAGGAAGTAGAAACCCGTCCACAGAACAGCGATCAGTATGAACCACAAGGTTTGCAGAAATTCGTATGACATGGTATTCCTCCGTTAATCCTGTGAGCCAACGAATGAGGGCGCGACATCAACAGATTCGTGCATGGCGGCATCTGGTCCGGCGATGGCATATTTGCGCATCAGATAGATCATGGCAACCGCCAGTGAGCCATAAACTATCGTGTAACCGATAAGTGAAATCCATAAGTCAACAACAGTCAGGTTTGGGGAAACCGCATCCTTCACCTTGAGCAGGCCGTAAACGATCCAGGGTTGGCGGCCCATTTCAGTAAGGATCCAACCGCTGGCGTTCGCCATATAGGGCAGGATTAGCATCCAGGGTACCCATTTCATCCATTTGGCTTTGGAAATATCACCACGCAGGTCAGCCCAAATAAAGAAAGCTGCCAGGCCAATCATCACAAATCCGAAGATCATCATGATGCGGAAGGTCCAATAAGTGACAACCATCAAAGGAACATAATCGCCCGGGCCGTATTTTTGGATCGCTTCTGCTGAAAGATCATTGACGCCCCTGACTTCACAGCTAAAATTATTGCAGGCTAAAAAGCTCATGGCGTAGGGAATGCGGATTGACCAGACTTCCTGTTTGCCGGTCAGGTCACCAATGGTGAGAAGTGAAAACGAAGCCGGTTTTTCGGTCACCCACAGCCCTTCGAGCGCGGCCATTTTCATGGGTTGCGAGTCTTTCATAAACTGCCCCATGGCATGACCGCCGAAGAAAATCGAAGCGCCGGCGACCAGGCCCACAATTGCAGCCATCGAGAAGGAGCGTTTGAAAAGGTCTACGTTCTGTTTTCGGGCGATATGGTAAGCGCTTACAGCCAGGATCAGGAAGGCTGCCATTGCCATCCCATCTGAGATGGTATGCCAGAAGAGAATCCAACCCTTGGTGTTGCCGATCAGGGCAAAGAAGTTGACCAGTTCGAGTCGGCTGTTGGCAGCGTTAAAGACAAATGCATCCATGGGTGGAGCCTGCATGAAGGCATTGGCGAGCAAAATGATCAACGCCGACAAGGTTGATCCGATTGCAACCAACCAGATGGAGGTCAGGTGGGCTTTTTCAGAGATTTTACCTTCGCCGAATATCCAGATTCCCAGAAAGGTTGATTCGAGGAAAAAGGCCAGCAGCGCTTCAATTGCCAGCGGCGCGCCGAAAATATCGCCTACGAAGCGGCTGTATTCGCTCCAGTTCATGCCAAACTGAAACTCTTGAACAATGCCGGTGACAACACCAATGGCGAAGTTGACCAGGAATAACTTTCCCCAGAACTTGGTCATTTTGTGCCAGGCTTCATCCCGGGTCTGGTAATAACGGGTTTGCATAAAGGCCACAAACCAGCCCAATCCCAATGTAAGCGGGACGAATAACCAATGGTAAATGGTGGTGAGTGCAAATTGCAGGCGTGAAAGTATAACTGGATCCATTTTTTCTCCTGAAAATTTTAAAATAGATGGTTTGAAAGTGATAGATAGGCGGTAATTACCACTTATTACATCAGGGATAATGGCGTGAAGCCGGTGGTGGAATTACTTTTTTGTTCCAAGGCTAGATCTGCAAAGTTGGTGGATGCCATTTCGCGCAGCATGGCTGCTTGCACGCGGCCCCATTTTTTGCGCGCCGAGCAGTTTGGTTGGAATGGGCAGTCATCTTCTTCCTTTTCGTGCATACAACTAGAAAGCAGCAAAGGACCTTCAAAAGCCTCGACCACATCTTTAAGTGTAATTTGGGCTGCTGGACGGGATATCTGCAGGCCGCCCAGGCGCCCGGTATAGGTTTTTATCAGGCCGGCATTTGCCAGTTGAGCCACGAGCCGTGGCATCAGGGATTGAGGGATGTGCATTTCTGTCCGAATGGTATTCGACGGTGTACGGCTTTCATCATCACGGTTGGAGAGCGCGATGATTACCCGAATGGCGTAATCAGTTTGACGGTTAATTCGAAGCATGTTTTCCTGTGGGTAAAAAGCTTTGCTAGCTTAATTAACGTTTACTAATATTGTAATAGTTATCTCGATCGTTGATAATGAAAATTATCACAAATAAAGGTGATATAAGTAATAAACATTACCCTTATTTGTGATAATTGATTTATCTCAGCGGAATCCGACCGGTAAGTTGGCTCCGATTGCATTTACTCACGGGTATACTTTCCGTTGTGAATGATCGGAATTTTTGCGAGGTAAGGTGAAAAAGTTGATGGTTCACTGACTGTTACATTTTTTACCAGGTATAGTTGGTTTTCTGTTTTAGGAGAGACGAAAAATGAGCCGGTCAACTTTCGAAAGTTGACCGGCTCATTTTTATTTTTATTTAATCGGCTGCTGTATTGAGTGGTTTGGGTTCGGCGCCGTCGTATTTTTGCAACTGCGGCCATTTTAACATGATCAGGACGGCTGCAATAATTGTGCCAATCCCTCCTGAAATGATTGCAAAGGGTACCCCAAAGGCAGCTGCTACCAACCCGGCTTCGACCTCGCCCAATTGTGGCCCACCCTGAAAAAATAACTGGGCAATGCTGATCATTCGTCCACGGATATGGTCGGGGGTTTGTAACTGGCGGATGGTGCTTCGAATGATGGTGCTGACTGCATCCGCGGCTCCAATGCAGATTAAGGTCAGCATTGCGAGATAAAACGTGTTTGAAAAACCGAAGGCAATGGTTGCAAATCCAAAAATAATCACTGAGATGGTGAATATCGGCCCTTGTTTACGGATTACCGCAAATTGTGAGACTATCAGCCCGGCAGTGACAGAGCCAATCGCCTGGGCTGAGATCAATAATCCATAACCCATCTCGCCAACGTGTAATATGTCACGCGCCACAATCGGCATCATTGTATTGGCTGATGCAAAGAAGGTGGCAAAGAAGTCCATAACCATGGTGGCGAGCATGACCTTGCGCGAAAAAATAAAACGGATGCCGTCGGTCATTGCTCCGAGGCTGATACCGCTGGCCTTTTTTAGATTCTGGGGGATGTCTCCGATTGCAAGAAGCGCAAAGATAACTGCCAGGAATGAAATGGCGTTAAAAAAATAAGTATAGCCCTGACCCAGTGTGGCGATGACTATACCACTCAGCACCGGGCCAATTACTGCGCCTGTATTCATGGCGATCGAATTCAGGCTGAAGGCACTCGGCAAATCTTGCGCAGCGACAATATTGGGGACGATGGCTTGACGGGCTGGTCCATCGAATGCGACTGCGGCAGCCTGGATGGCGGTCAGGGTATAGATATGCCAGATTTGGACATGTCCCAAAAAAGTGAGTGCAGCCAACCCGGCAGCTGAAAGGGCCATCAGGCTCTGCGTAATAAATAGGATGGTGCGGCGGTTGTAGGTATCCGCGAAGGCCCCGCCAAATAATGAAAAGACGATTACCGGTAGAATGCGAGCCAGGCCAATCCCGCCCAGCGCTAATGGATCGGGAGTGCCGGTCAGTGTGCGGATGTGCCAATGGATGGCGGCTAGCTGCATTTGCGAGCCGGCAATTGAGATTAACAGGCCAGACCACAACATTAAGAAGCGACGGTTTCGAAGGGCGGGTGGAAAATTTAGGCGCATGGCAGGTAATATCCAGACAATTTATTTTATGTGCCCCAGTCACGTATATAAAGAAAGTCGTACCCGACAGTGCGTGAGCCGATCTTGGCGATGGGCGGCATGACTCGTTTGAAATGGTTGCGGCGGATGCGCTTCACTACTGTTTCTACAAAATTCTGACTAAACCCCGCTTCGACGCATTCTTCCGGGCTGTAGCGTTGATCCACCAGCAAGAATAACAATCGGTCGGCTTGTTCATACGTAAAGCCCAGCTCCTGCTCATCCGTTTGGCCGGCCCACAGGTCTGCGGAAGGGGCTTTGTCAATGATGGCGGTTGGAACGCCGATCGCGCGTGAGAGCTGCCGCACCTGGGCCTTGTAAAGATCACCAATTGGGTTTAATGCGTGGGCTGAATCTCCGTAAAGGGTGGAATATCCCAGCAGGATTTCTGTTTTGTTGCCGGTGCCGATCACCAATCCTTTGAAGGCCTCCGATTGATCATAGAGGCTGATCATGCGGCAGCGTGCCATGATATTGCCTTTGCGCATGTTTGACATTTCGGGGAATTTGTCGATCAGCCCGTCAGCCATTTCGGTAATCGGGATGGTCAGTGATGGCAGGTTAAGCTGGTCGATCACCATTTGGGCGTGGTCAAGCGAATCCTGTGACGAGGTTTTATAAGGCATGCGCACCCCGAGCACATTTTCTGCGCCGAGCGCATCGACTGCCAGGTAGGCCACCAGGGCTGAGTCGATGCCTCCTGAAATTCCCAGCACGGCGTGCATGAGACCCGTCCGGGTGATCTCAGATCGAATGAACTGGGTGAGCATACCGCGCACCAGGTCTGTGTTAATTGAAAGATCAATGTCCATTGAAGGCACCCTGGCTACTTTTCTGAAATTCGATGTAATTCTTTTAGGACAAGATCACTGCGTTCATCGCGCAATAACGGCAGCCTTGTCCTTGTGCGGCGAAGCTGGTTAAGATCCAGTTCTGCTACCGTAATACCTTCTTCATTATATGGAGCCTTTATCACCAGTCTGCCATCAGGGTCGTAGATTGTTGCGCCGCCCCAGAAGTTCAACCCATCTTCAAAACCAACGCGGTTGGCATGGGCTACAAAGGTGGTAAATAAACCGGCATAGGTGCGGTTCACCGTTTCCACCCACATGGCTGAACCGAGTATTTCCTCCGTTACCCCACGCCCTGGCGAGGCGGATGTAAACAGCATCAGGTCGGCCCCATCCATCCAGAGTGTGTATGGCGAAGAAGCATGCCAGAAATCTTCACAAATGAGGATTCCAGCACGCCCAAATTTTGTGTCGAAAGACCGGAATCTATCTCCGGCGGCGAAGAAGCGTTTTTCATCAAAAATACCGTAGGTCGGCAAATATACTTTTCGATGAATATGGGTGATGTTGCCATCTGACAGGTAAGCTGAAGAAATATAATAGCGGTAGCGCTCATCTTCTTCCACAAATCCCACCACCATATCGATATGGTTGGATGCGTTTAATAATTTTTTAAATAGCGTATCATCTGGGGTGGGGCGATGCGCCACAGTAGCGGCGATATCCTGGAGCACATAACCTGTCAATGAGAGTTCGGGGAAAATGATCAGATCAGCGCCCTGTTTCCATGCATCGTGTGACAGGGCCAGATGTTTTTCCAGGTTGGCATCCACATCGCCAAGCCTGGTATTGATCTGGGCAAGAGCAAGAGATAATTTAGTCATAATAAATCCAGGGATTTTGGTTGAGGTGGTGTAATCTTACCATAATCAGGCGCAGGGTTTTCACAATCAAAAATTATGATATTTGTTTATCATTCACGGCAAAAACTCGCGAGTGTTTTGATGCATTTCATACCCCCTTTCACGCACTCAGCTCACTTGAGTTTCGCTGACTTAATCAGCTTTTTCGTATTGTTTGTTTAAATGCTCGCATCTTGATGTGCTCGATGGTGATCTTTTGTAGCCTGATTCTTTTTGAAGTTTGCGATGTGGTCTTTTTAATGGTTATTTCAGTTTCGTTATTCCGCGCGTAAAGCAGGGTATAAGCTGCGATACCCACCCAGACAACATTTACGCCCACGGAGGGGTAAGCCCCGGCAGAATAAGAGTTGATAATCAAAAATATTGCACCGGCAACATTTAATGCCTGGTAACCAATGGAGTTACCTTTTAGCCATTGGATTGAGACCAGCCCATAGGCAAGCAGCACCAGCGCAGCGCCTATCCAACCTAGAATGGAAATAACGAGGGGTAAATTCATCATAGGGTCAGTTTAACAGATTATTTGGAAATATGGTGAAGACATGTTCTTATTCCCCCGGTTTCGAGTTTTTTCATGGAGATCCTTTATCCCTCATCTCGAATTACTTACGGGACTGGTGACCCCGGCATTTATAAACCTTTATCCACCGGCGACCTCAACAAGTGCTCTTCTTCAATGTCCGCTTCGGTCTGGGAAAGGTAGCGCCGCAAGATGATCAGGTCGGAATGTCTCATTAATTTTTTGCAGGGCAAAAATATTGACACCGTTCCGCAGCATGGTAATGGCAAAGAGCCTTCTGAAATCGTCGAGGTTGGGTTTTCCTTCAAGTCTGGCCCGTTTAGTCCGTCTCTCAAGAATCTGGTTCAAGGCAGCGAAGGTCAGTCGCGCGCCAGATTTGGAGAAAAGCTATTGATCAGTCTGTTCCAAATCATCTTCCATCAATGGGAATAACACCCCATTGTCATTCATTCCCAGTGGGAAGCGACAACGCTGAAGCCAATCATCCTGGGTGAGTTCTGCAATGGGTGCAGAAGACAAATGTTCATCAAAGCGCTTCCGGGCAGTCTCAGCCACCTGGTCATCCAGGTTGGTGCTAAGATTTTTAAAAAATTGCCAGTGCTCACTGGGTAAATGCAGCAGAGTGATCAGTGTTTTTTCCTGCTGGTGATATACGTCCAGCACTTTATAATAAGCGCCGCGCTCTAAGACACACAAGCCCCAATGGGTGCCGTGTTCAAATGAGGCAGCGTCAAGGTAATGGTTGGAAAGAATGGCAAAACGGTGGGTGGTTACCAGGTTGCCACCACGCTTGCTGGCATCGGTGAAGCCCCTCTCCCGAATGATCAAGCCAACGCTATACAGGTCACCAAGTGATGCGAGGTTGGCATCGCGGTAGAGCATTAATAACCCTGGGAAAGTCGCGTTCAGTATCTCTTCAATATTTTCCGGTTTATCATTTTCATCCATCAAAACTCCTTTTTTCATCGACACATTTGGATTACATAGGTCGGTTGCGGATATGATCTTTTAGCGTGATGTCATTTACCGTTTGAGTATCAACGTCTATTTAATTTTCTCACATTTCTAATCTTGATGGCAGATTTTTGATGTCGATTGCGCCTGCTGGAAAATCATAAGCATTGTATTGAATACAAGATTTCCGGAGAAGGTCTTTTTATTCACATTATCGTCGACTTTACGAAGGATGTATTTTTTAAGCATCCTTTATAATGGTGCCTGGCGGTTTTGTTTTCACAACCATATCAATCTGCTAATAACAAGGTGAATTATGCCTGGAATTAATGTGTTTCAGTGGACATTTTTCTTGTTCGGCAGTGCTGGGATTATTTTCATCTCACGTCACTCGCTTCTGCAACCTCGCTCGCATGGGTTTTATCGCTTCTTTGCCTGGGAAATCCTGCTGGGGATGTTCCTGCTTAACGCCGCTGGCTGGTTTCGTGATCCATTGGCCTGGTACCAACTTGTTTCGTGGGTGCTGCTCATTATCTCTTTGGGGCTGGTGATTGAGGGGCTGAGATTGCTCCGGGAAATCGGCAAGCAGGCGGCAGTCAGGCAGGATGCCTCGCTCCTGGGGCTGGAGAAAACTTCTCAACTGGTCACGGTCGGTTTATATCGTTCTATCCGTCACCCCCTGTACAGTTCGCTCATGTTCCTGGGTTGGGGGATCTTCTTCAAGTCGCCATCCTGGCCGGATGCAGGGCTGGCGCTGATCTGCTCTCTTTTCCTGATTGCCACGGCCCGTGTGGAGGAGCGTGAGAACATCAACTTTTTTGGGGCTGATTACGTAGAATATATGAGACATAGCAAGATGTTCATCCCGTTCGTTTTTTAGGAACAGAATTGCGACCACTTTTCGTTCACGCAAAGGCACCGGGACTACTCGGTAAATAAGGGCTGCAAGGAATACAAGCTTACGCCTCCCATTGTAATGCGATGCTGCATTATAGCGCCAACCCAAAATAAGGAAGAATACTCCCATGAACGCGATTGTATACACACACTACGGATTACCTGATGTTCTGCAGTTCAAAGAAGTCGAAAAACCTGCTCCCCAGGATAACGAGGTGCTGGTCAAGGTCCAGGCCGCCTCCGTCAATGCGCTTGACTGGCATTTGCTCACGGCGGATATTTTCCTCGTACGGTTGATGGGAATGGGGCTGTTCAGGCCCAAAAACTTGATTCTCGGCGCGGACATTGCGGGACAAGTGGAAGCGGTTGGCAAAAACGTCCAGCAGTTTCGACCCGGTGATGAGGTCTTTGGGGATATTGGGCACGGCGGTTTCGCCGAATATGCAACTGCGCCAGCACGTGTTCTGGCGCTAAAACCGGCCAAGTTATCATTTGAAGCCGCTGCGGCAGTTCCGGTGGCGGCCCTCACCGCCCTGCAAGGGTTACGCTATAGCGGAAAAATCCAGGCTGGGCAAAGGGTTTTAATCAATGGAGCCGCAGGCGGGGTAGGGACGTTTGCGCTTCAAATTGCCAAAGCCCTCGGGGCGGAAGTTACTGCCGTGTGCAGCGCCCGTAATATGGAGCAGGCACGCAAGCTGGGGGCGGACCATGTCATAGACTACGCCAAAGAAAACTTCACCCAAGGCGGGCAGCAGTACGATCTAATTTTTGCCGCCAATGGATATCACTCGCTGGCCGCGTACAAACAGACTTTAACCCCCAGGGGGAGATACGTCATGGCCGGAGGCAATTCCAGACAAATTTTCGAAGCCATGCTGCTTGGAAGCTGGATGTCGGAAAAAGGTGGCAGAACAATGGGAAATGTCTCGGCGCATATCGATCAGAAAGATATGCTGACGATCATAGAGCTGCTGGAAACCGGGAAAGTTGTCCCGGAGATTGATAAATGCTACCCATTGACCGATGTCGCCGAAGCGCTGCGCTATCTCGGCGCAGGCCACGCCAGAGGAAAACTTGTTATCAAGGTGGTGCCAGAACTAAAAAAGCATGCAGGAAATGGAATTGAGTAACCAGAAAAACATCCTCCAATGAGAATATGGTTCCTAATTTGTTTACAATCTCTATTGGGGTTGGCGCTGGGCGGCGGAGGCGCAGTAGTTTATCCAGATGCACCGTGTGGAATTGTCTCGCAAACCTTTCGCCGCTTTTCTGACGATTTTCACTGCCAGACCACCAGATATGGGGGTCATTTTTTTTTCGAGCCAATGTTAACGATTTTGAATGGCGCTGTTTCAGGGTTGTCAGAAATGGGGACTACCGATTTGTGCAATATTTTTCTGCCGAAACCAAAAAATCATGGGATTGGCTTCGTGATCACGGTCTGGTTTCGGTGGTTACATGCGTTTTTTTGATATGGTCTTTGGTTTCGCGGGCAGGCTGACCAGATATACCAGTGATCGTGTGATCCATTTTTTGACAAGCAGTCTGGTTGCAAGCATGTCTCCAGGGAATAAAACATAGCCTTTCATGGGGCGGTTTTGCATCGGGGCAAATGACGCCGCACCGGGGATTGCCATGAATTCCTTTTCGTCAGTAGGACTGAGATGTACAAACAATTTGTCCGCAAATAGGCCGGTGGCCATGTGTGTGTTGACAAAGGCGCATGGGTATCCGAACATCATACGCACTTCAACTTGGGGAAAATCGCGAATGATATCTTGAAAGTAGGTAACAAATTCTGGGGGTGATTTTTCGAAGGAAGGCATGGGTTTTTTCAGGAAAGTTTCAGGCGCACATCCACTGCGATTACGCCCTGGTGAAGGGCACGCAGCGGGTTAATTTCGATCTCGGATATTTCTGGATGATCAATGGCCAGCCAGGAAAGCCGAATGAGTGCATCGATGACCGCGGCCCGGTCTGCGGGTGCAATATTGCGGAAACCAGCCAGTTTTTTACCGGCCCAGGTTTTTTCGATCATGTCATTTGCACCGGCATAGCTGAGGGGCGCGAGCGCAAAAGCGACATCCTTCAATCCTTCAGCTTCCACCCCGCCGGAACCGAACATCATCAATGCTCCAAACTGGGGATCACGCACGGCCCCAATGATCAACTCCTGCCCGGGGGCGATTTGCCGTTGCAGGGTGATTCCCTGAATCCTTGCATCCGGTTTGGCAGAATTGGCGCGTTCCAATAAGGTGGTATATGCGCGCCGCACATCGCTTTCATCATTCAAATCCAGTATCACCCCGCCGATGTCAGACTTGTGCAGAATATCCGGGCTGGCGATCTTGGCAACCACTGGGAAGCCCATTTCAGATGCAAGACGGGCGGCATCCCGTTGGCTGGATGCCAGTTTGAGGGGGAAAGTGGCGATTCCATAAGCAGCGACAAGTTCGTCTGCGCTTTCGAAGGATGAGTAAACGGGTGGAACGATCCTTTGTTGGCTGTCAGTATGGTTTTGCGCAAGAAACCCGGCGCGCTTTTCCAGAACGCCCAGCGCTGACGCTGCGCGTTCTGGAAAGGGAAAGGTTGGAATGCCCGTTTGAACAAAACGGTCGTGAGCTGCTGCGGTGAGCTGCGCGCCCATCAGCACAACCAGGACGGGTTTCTGCGAGCCATGAATCAGCGGGATCATGGCATCGGCGATGTCTTCGGCGCGGTGACTGGGTGGCGGCAAGATGATCACCAGGATATTATCCACCTCTTTACTTGCCAACAATATTTTGAGACAATCTGCATATTGCTGTGCGCCAGCCGATGCCAGCATGTCGACCGGGTTATGGGTGCTGGCGGCAGGCGGGAGCAGAGCTTGTAAGCTGGTTTCGGTTTGTGGAGATAATGATGCCAGTATCATCCCTTCGGTCTCCAGCGCATCGGCGGTGATGACTCCAGGTCCGCCGGCGCTGGTCAGAATCGCGGTATTCTTCCCGGCAGGTAGGGGGCAGGCAGACAGTGCGCGCGCCCAATCGAAGAGCTGTTCGGCGCTCGCGGCCCGCAAGACACCTGCTTTTTCAAATGCGGCGTTGAGCGCCGCCTCAGAGCCGGCCAGCGCACCGGTGTGTGATGCGGCGGCTTTTTGTCCGGATGCGGTGCGCCCAACTTTGAGCGCGACGATGGGTTTTTGTAGGGTAATTTGTCGGGTGGTATCCAAAAATTTCTGCCCGTCTGAAATTGTTTCGAGATACAGGCAGATCGTTTTTGTTTCCGGGTCAGCGGCGATCATCGGAAGCAGGTCGGTCTCGGTCAGGTCGGCCTGGTTCCCCAGTGAAACAAGCCGTGAAAAACCGAAGCCTTGCCCGCGCGACCAATCGATGACAGCAGCGCAAAACGCGCCGGAATGGGATAGAAAAGCCAGATCGCCACGCGATGGCATGGGTGGGGGTAGGAAGGTAGTGTCAAACGGCAGGTGGGTATCAAGCAGACCAACGCAATTTGGTCCGATCAGCCGGATGCCGAATTCCTGGCACACCTGGGTTACCTCAGCTTCCAATATTGCCCCCTGATGGTCCACTTCCCGGAAACCGCCAGATGTGAGGATGGCGGCTCGGATGCCGCGCTGCCCCACCTCGCGCAGGGCCTGGGCTGCCGAGGCTGCGGGCACAATCACAACCGCCAGGTCAACCGGGTCCGGGAGGCTGCTCACCGTTTTGTGCAGGGTGATTCCAAAAAGGGTTCCGCCCTTTGGGTTGACAAGGTGGATTTTCCCCTGATAGCCGCTTTCGAGCAGGTTGCGGGTAACGGCGTAGCCCAGCTTGGCAGGGTCGCTGGATGCGCCCAGGATGGCTATTCCGCCTGGTTTGAAAAAAGCGTCGAAGAAATTGGGCATCGAAGATTTACCATCTGTCCCAATGAACTACATCGTCAAAGTCACGCCGTCCGCCTTTTTGGGGCGGGGCGCTCAATAGTTTTTCGTCAAGCGGGTATCCAAATGAGAGCACAAGGCGCAGGTGCCATTCGGCTGGAAACCCTAAAATCGAGCGTGCTTTTTCGGGTTCGTAAATCGAAGCCGGGCATGATCCAAGCCCCAGTTCCCAGGCGGCCAGCTGCATAAAGGCCGCTGCCTGGCCAGCATCAAAGAGATGCTGGAACTTCTCGTTCGGGTCCGGGATCAGGATTGCAACCGCCATGGCTGCCCCGGCGACGTGGCTGGCCCATTCTCCACACGTGGAGATGGCTTTGAGGGTTTCTTTATCGCGGATGGCGATAAACTGCCAGGCCTGGTTGTTTTTAGAAGATTGTGAGCGCCGCCCGGCATTCAGGATCGCATGCACAATATCATCGGGGATGGCCTTGTCTTGAAATTTGCGGACAGCGCGCTTGGTGAGAATGGCTTCGGATACGTTCATATTGACCTGACTCTCCGGAATAATTTTGAACCCTTGCTCACGTTAGTGGGGATCAAATGGTAACGCTTTGTCTGAACCGATTCTGCGCATGATTTAAAAACTGGCGCAGTCTACCAGTGAAAGCTTGCGACGGTTTGCTACAAGAACGGCACTCATCGCTTGCAGATGAATGTTTTCATCCATCCCAACAACTCTACAACAGGAATGATGTCACTTTAAAATAATCGCACTGCTTCCATTCCAAATCGATGCTTGAGCAGGGCGGTCGTTTCCAGCATTACGTCATTAATGTCAAACAAGGATAACATGATGAAAGTATTGCGTTCCATCCTGTCCGGGTGATCTGGTTGCCGTTGGGTTTGCCGTTGTCATTATACCCGTTTGTGACCAGCTCGCCATTCGGTAGGTGATCGTCACGGGCATGTCAGATGAGTCGTAGGGCCAGGCAGTGGTGAATGGGGCTGGCGGTGCGGCGAGCGTTGTTTGGGAAATGGCTGGCCAAGGCACAACGCGACCAGCAGGATGGCGTTCATGCGTGGGGTTTTTTATGAGATGTGAATCCCTTTGTAGTGATGCGTGGTTTCCCTCGGAATGAATATGCCGGAACCGGGACTATCGCCTCGTGCCGGAACCGGGACTATCGCGCTAATTCCTAAACTGGACTGGCTGGAAGCGCTTAACTACAAATCTGAACCACAAGACACAAAGAGCGCAAAGATTACTGAGCAAAAAGTAAGCAGTTCTTTTTACACATAAAAGTTTGGCGACTTTGCACCGCGGTTTAAGGATTTCTTGTTTTTTGTGCAAGAATCTCACTGATAAAGTGCTGAAGACTCTGCAAGGACCGGTAAATCAATCTGAATAAAAGCATCTGAAACAGCCGGATAAATGGTATGGGGGCTGCCGAAATCTATTCTCTCGATCATCGTAAACATCATATTGAAAGAGCAGGGTCGGTCAGGTTATTTTATCCGGTCAGCCAATGCAGCTTTGGTAGCATCGCCGGCTTGGAAGATACCCCGTACCTGGATCGATTCAATCACTTCACAGGCAAGTTCAGGGGAGATGTCGTTGCTGAGGCGCAGAAAGCCGACTACGTTAATTTTGATTTTCTCTCCCTTATTCTTGTGTTTATCGAAATCAGATTTGTCAAAGACGAGTACACCAATTGCATACGAATGGCGCGATACTGCCTGCTGGATTTCCAGGTTGTGCTTATCCAACAGGTTGCGGATGGATGTTCGGATGAAGTCAGTCCGGTTGGAATATAGGCCCTCCTGTACCAGTAAATCGACTTTGCCGAGATCGACTGCGGACATGTTGATGGTGATTTTTTCAGTTTCGGGCATGTGAATCCTCTTAACGAGCTGTTTTATTAAGGGTGGGATTGCAAGTAACCCAGAATTTTCTGGAGTTGCACCTGCCAGAGGGTTTCAGCCATGTATGCTTTAAAACCAAGATCAGTATTGATCTTGAGCATGGCGGCATTTGAGTCGGCATTGCCAGTCCGAATGTATTTGACCTGGGGACGTTCCAATAAAACTTTTTTTAGCATGGCTGCCTTGAGCCAGCGCCCCAATCCCTTGTTGCGGTATTGGGGGAACACTCCGGTCATATCCTGTCTCAGCACTTCCGGACGGCTCGGGTTCCAGACTGTCTCGGTATATCCCGCGAACTTTCCGGTAACCAGGTCTGTGATAAAGAAAGTCCAACGCTGGTTGCCGCGCGCAAAGATATTTGTTTCCATCTGACGCAGCTGTTCCGGATTCATGTGCATATCCTCGATCTCGAGGTCACCGTAAGGCTGCTGGTTAGTCAGATCATTCAGTTCGGCGATCGCCATGAGTTTCTCTTCCGGGTATGCCCCATCCCAAAAGCCCAATTCGAAATCAGTGAGGTTTGCCTGGCTGCTGGTCAGCCAATCGACAATCAAATCACGGTTCAGGTCTATAATTCGCAGCTGGTTGGTGTGAGCTTCCAGTCCCTTTTGTGCCCCGATGTGGGTCATAAATGCAGCTCCGCCTGATACCCGATCTACAGTGTTGGTCATAAGCAGCCGGCGATTCTCTTTGTGAGAAACCTCTGCGATCAGGCCCATAAGTTGGCACCCCAGTCCGCGTCTCCGGTATTCAGGCAGTACGGTGATATCGAATTGGGCCAGATGCTTGTTTTCTTCGACCCGCAGAATGACAATGTTTGCCAGGGCAATAATCTCGTTTCGCTCAAGATTCCAGGCTGCCCACAGCTTAAAATCTGCAAATGGTGGGATGCTGCGCAGGTTTTGGATTGTTTCGTCGAGTGGGACAGGCGGATCATCCGGCAGACGCTCGAGCCGGATCCGATTGGTATGCTGGTTCAGCGCAGCATATTCAATCTGGGATGAATCTTTTTCGAATGGACTGATGAAAATTTCGTGGTCGCGCATCTTTCTCTCCTTGACCATCCATATGGATGGCGAATGGATGTTATTTAGAGTATTATATTTATTTTGTCATACCTGTCAAGGTAAAACATCTATATGCCATCTATGCGGATGGTATGCGAATGTCTGGTAGTTGATTAACTTTCCAAAGAAACCGCAATCTAAATTGCAATCCAATATTTTGGCCTTATAATCTTGCCTACGATGAGAATGGCAGCGATGCTGGAATGCTGGGTGTCTTATCCTGGGCATCCTGCCTGATTGAAAGCTGAAGAGGAGTGAAGTCCGATGAAACTTGTCAGTTACCTGGATTCTGAATCGTCCCGCCAGCCGCGTTTCGGCGCGTTGGTGGGTGCCGCCGTCGTTGATCCAGGCGCGGCCTCCAGTTGGGCACAGATCGCTTGCGGTATTCCGCGTGAAGAAGTACCGCACAGTCTGAGCGAATTTATTAACGCTGGGCCTGAGAAATGGGATTACACGGCCCAGGTGCTGGCGGAAGTTGCCAGATCTGGTGATCCGCTCGCATTGAACGGCTCACAACTTGTTGCGCTGGCTGTTCCTTTGGCCCAGGTACGCTTGTTGCCGCCGATCCAACCGCTTACCTTGCGAGATGCGTATGCATTTGAACAGCATGTCAGAAAGGCCAGTGAGAACCGCGGGCGAACAGTGCCTGAAGAGTGGTACCGCTTCCCGGTCTTTTATTACACCAACTCGAATACCATTTATGGTACAGATACCGAGGTGCCTTACCCTCGGTATACAAAATCGCTTGATTACGAATTGGAAATCGCCGCTGTGATCGGAAAGAGTGGAAAAGATCTGGATCCGACCGAAGCTGCCAACACTATCTTTGGATTCACCATTTTTAATGATTGGTCAGCCCGCGATATTCAGCGCGCAGAAATGAAGGCCGGTCTCGGTCCGGCGAAGGGCAAGGATTTTGCATCATCGCTTGGTCCATGCATCGTGACTCTGGACGAATTGGTTGATTGCGCAACCGGGCGCCCCGGGGTGTATGACCTTGCCATGTTGGCGCGGGTCAACGGGGAAGAAAGATCACGGGGAAATTTCAAGGATATTTACTGGTCATTCGGCGATATTATTGCGCGCGCATCGCAGGAATGCTCCATTTTTCCCGGTGATGTGATCGGTTCGGGTACGGTTGGCACCGGCTGCCTGCTTGAACTGACCAAGGGGGAAGGGCCCTGGCTGCGCGAGGGTGATGTTGTGGAGCTGGAGATTGAAAAAATCGGTGTTTTGAGAAATGTTGTGGGTAACAATTGATAGGATTGCCTTGTTTTCAAAATCTCTACTCATATTCCTTTAAAGCAGGTATATTATGATGATGGGAACAATCTACATCATTTGTGCGTCTATTCTGTGGGGCATGGTGCATTCCATCCTGGCCTCACACGGATTTAAACGGTTGGTTCGTAAAGCTTTTGGCGCTGTGGCATTTTACAGGTTGTACAGGTTCTCTTACAATTTGTTTGCCCTGGCAAGCTTCATCCCGATCGCATTGATGCTGATCACGCTTCCAGACCAGGCGCTTTACACAATCCCGGCGCCGTGGGTATATCTTTCGACATTATTGCAGGGATTGGCTGTTTTTGCCATGATCGCTGGCATTATGCAGACTGGCGTGATGGAGTTTACGGGCCTGGCCCAGATATCTCCGTATTACGAAGATTCAAAACCAGGACAGTTGGTGGTTGATGGACTTTACGCCATCGTCCGCCACCCGCTTTACAGTGCCGGGCTTGTTTTTATCTGGTGTTCGTCTGAAATGACTATCAACAGGCTGGCTTTATGGATCATCTTTTCAATGTATATCCTCGTTGGCGCGTATTTTGAAGAGCGAAGGTTATTGAGAGATATTGGCCCGGCATATGCTGAATACAAAAAAAATACAGCCATGTTCATTCCAGGTTTTATCAAAAAAGTGTAACGTATTATGACTGCCCAAACCCCTGTTCGATTTGTCCATCCTCGCCGCGAACGCCGTGAAAACGGCGCTGTCTTGATTCAGTTGGCCGTTGCAAGTTTGGCTGGCACAGCTTTTTTCCTGCTTGTGTTAATCATACTCTCTTTGGGGTACCGGCTGGTTTATGCGGGGCGTATTTTCCCGGGTGTTACGATCGCTGGCGTGAACGTTTCTGGCATGAAGCCCGATGAGGCAGCCAAAAAAATCCAATCTTTACTGACCTTTCCTGAAAACGGAAAAATCGTTTTTCGTGATCATCAAAGTGTCTGGATAGAGACGCCGGCTCATTTAGGCGTGGCTCTCGATCCGGCAGCTACAGCACAACTTGCCTATAACCTGGGGCGAGTAAACGGATTGTTCCAAAACATCAACGATCAGTTAAATTCCGCCCAGGTGGGTGCGATTGTTCCGCCGGTGATATTGTTTGATCAACGTATCGCCAATTTGTATCTGCAAAATCTGGCTCACAGCATCGATAAGCCGACGATGGAAGCAACCCTGACGATTAATGGGCTGGCCGTGACATCTGAACCCGGACAGATGGGTCGCCTATTGGATGCGAATGCCACGATGGTTTTTCTCAATGCCCAAATGCAGTCCTTTCGCGATGGCGAAGTACCGCTCGTGATCACAGAACAATCTCCGAAAGTGATTGATGCATCCCCACAAGCCGATGCTGCCAGACGCTTGCTGTCTGCTCCGTTGGTCATTTCGCTTCCAGATGCCCATGTTGGTGATCCTGGACCGTGGCAGATTCTGCCCACAGATCTTGCACCCATGCTGCGGGTTGGGCGTTTGGGCAGCGGGGCCGGCTCGCAATACGTTGTCCAGCTTGATCGTGCGATGCTCCAATCGATTCTGGACCCAATTGTCACGCTGGTAAACCGGCCGGAAGCTGACGCCCGTTTTACCTTCAATGATCAAATCGGCCAATTGGAACCGATTAAGGCATCGGTGGTTGGGCTTCAAATCGATATTCAAGCTTCGCTGGACGAAATTGAAAAAGCAGCCGGAAGTGGGCAGCAGTCGGTAAACCTGGTGGTTAAGACCACCCAGCCGCAAGTGTCTGATACTGCAACCAGCCAGCAGTTGGGTATTACTCAGTTGATCGGCGCACAGACAACATACTTTTACGGTTCCAGCGCTGCGCGTTTGAAGAATATCCAGACTGCCGCCGCCAACTTTCATGGAGTGCTTGTTGCCCCAGGTGCGACTTTTTCGATGGGTCAATATGTTGGCGATGTTAGCCTGGACAGCGGTTATGCTGAGGCTTTGATCATTTATAACGGCAAAACCATCAAAGGGGTTGGGGGTGGGGTTTGCCAGGTGAGCACAACCCTGTTCCGGACCGTTTTCTATGCGGGTTTCCCGGTGGTTGAGCGCCATGCACACGCTTATCGGGTCTTTTATTATGAACAAGCGGCTGGTGGACGAAATAATCCTCAGCTTTCAGGCTTTGATGCAACTGTCTATTTTCCATTGATCGATTTTAAGTTCACCAATGACACACCCTATTGGCTTTTAATGGAAACGTATTTCAGCCCGGTAACCTATTCGCTTACCTGGAAGTTCTATTCCACGCCCGATGGTCGCACTGTTCAAACCGATTTTTCTGGCCCCACCCATATTGTCCCGGCGCTTCCGCCTACTATTACCTATAATCCGGATGCGGAGCCTGGCTCGATCAAGCATGTTGACTATGCCGCTGAGGGCGCGGATGTAAGCATAAGCCGCGTAGTCAGTAAGGATAGCAGGATTTTATTTGTTGAAAAGTGGGATACTCATTACCTTCCCTGGGCTGACGCCTGTGAATATGGCCCAGGCATCACGGATCCTACAAAATACCTTAAAAATAAGGGTTGGTGTCAGAAACCCTGATGCATGGTACAATCTTTCGCCGTATCATTGCCTTGCAAAAAATAAACTGGTGTACGGTAACCCAAGGAGAAATCGATGGTCTCTCAGGAACTGCT
Organism: uncultured Anaerolineae bacterium; assembly: GCA_903846015.1. Lineage (GTDB taxonomy): Bacteria > Chloroflexota > Anaerolineae > Anaerolineales > Villigracilaceae > UBA5195. The sequence continues at coordinate 41,194 of CAIMZS010000488.1, forward strand.
CGAAATCTTGCGCTGCCCGGCCTGTGTGCGTGAAAAAGATGGATTGCTCGTGCTCTCGCGCGAATCATGGCTGGTTTGCCAGGATTGTGGACGAAAATATCCCATCGTGGATGATATTCCCATAATGTTGATCGATGAAGGTGATAAATGGGTAAAGACTGCTGTCGAAGCTCTGCCTGTACCCCCGCCGTCTCGTTGACAAATGCCAGCGCCCACCAAATTGCTTTATGACTGAATTGGACAGCCTTTGCGCCGAGTTGACCTGTGGGGATGATGAGCGCGCTGAAAAAGCCGCCGGTTGTTTTCCAGAATTTGGCGCCGCTGGTTTACAAGCACTGCGTAGGCTGATCAAGGCTCAGAATGCAGATGAACGCTGGTGGGCTGTGCGGGCAATGGCTGGTTTTGAAATTGGAACTACCATTGATTTGCTGGAGGCGCTGCAAGACAAATCCAGCGATGTTCGCCAGGCATCAGCAATGGCTTTCTGCCACCATCCTGATCCTCGGGCTGTGCTGCCGCTTGTTCAGGTACTGGACGATCCCGATCCAATGACCGCGAGGCTGGCATCCAATGCGTTGGTACAGATCGGCGCAGATGCGACCCTGGCATTGTTGAATGTTCTCATCAATGGGAAGCAATCTGCCAGGCTTGAAGCTGTGCGCGCGTTGGCTGAGATCAAAGACACACGCGCCATTCCCGGCCTGATGAAGGCACTTGAAACTGATTCGGCATTAATGCAATACTGGGCCGGGCTTGGCCTCGACAAATTGGGCGTTGGAATGGTTTATCTCAAACCCGATTAACCTATTGATTGAAGATATAAAAAAACTATGATAAATGTATTAAAGCTCCATACCGGTAAGATTATTGTTGGCATCCTTGCGATAGCATTCTTCGCGGGGTCGTTTGTTTTTGTGCGCTATATCACTGTTACCATGCAGGTTTTCCAGGGAATTCCAGGTATCAATATCAATACAAGTGCGGATGCCACGCCTCTGGCGGTTGGTTTGCCCACTGAGGCCCCCGTAGCTCCCGCGGTTGAATTACCACACACCTGGGATGGCGCCAGCCGGGTAACCATTTTGTTGATGGGCGTGGATACTCAGCCGGTGGCCGATATAAACGGCAATCTTCTTCCAGATCGAACAGGCCCGGCGCGTTCGGATACCATGATCTTGCTGACCATCGATCCAATGACCAAGACTGCGGGAATGCTTTCGATTCCACGTGATCTGTGGGTGAGTATCCCAGGCTTCAACTACGCCAAGATCAACACTGCTTACTATAATGGCGAAGCTTACAAACTGCCTGGTGGCGGCCCCGAACTTGCCATGCGTACAGTTGAGCAAGTGATCGGTGTGCCGGTGCAGTATTATGCCCAAATCCAGTTCTGGTCTTTCACGCGCTTGATCGATGAGATCGGCAAGCTCAAGGTTAAGGTTCCACAAAAAATTACCATTGACCCGGTTGGACCTGGCAGCGATAAAATCATGCTTAAGGTGGGATGGCACATGTTGGGTGGCGTGGAAGCGCTGGCCTATGTTCGCCAGCGTCACACTGCGGATGGTGATGTTGATCGTTCAAAGCGACAACAGGCAGTCATCCTGGCTTTTCGCGATAAGGTGCTTGATCCAGCCAGCTTTCCAACGATGCTGGCGAATGCGCCAGCCATTTACAATGATATTCAAACCGGTATCAAAACCAACCTGACCTTTGATGAGATTATGCGCTTGGGAATGTTGGCCAAGGATATCCCACTTGAAAATATTAAGAAGGGTGTGATTGATTATTCAATGGTTCAGATTGATTCGCTGGTGGTTAATGGCGAAGCTCAAAGCATCCTGAAACCTATCCCCGATAAGATTCGTGAATTACGTGATCAGATTTTTTCGGTAGACGGTGCTGCCACGCCATTGTCTCAGGGCGATACGCTTAGCCTGGCGAAAGCAGAAGGGGCAACCATCAGAATATTGAACGGCAGTTCTGTGGCGGGGATTGCTCAGCAAACAACCAATTATTTGGTTTCGTTGGGATTTAATGTGTTAGCCACTGAGCCCGCCACTTATTTCCCGGGCGCAACGATGATGATCATCCATCGCACCCGTTTGTATGCGATTAAATATTTTCAAGATTTGTTCGGACTGAAGGCTGGCGCTCAAATTTCGTATAAACTTGATGCCGGTGCGCAGGCAGATATCGATATTGTCGTGGCGGATGACTGGGCAGCCAGAAATCCAATGAAGTGATGATTTGAAATAATATAATAAAAGACCCCGCCGGATACATCCGGCGGGGTCTTTGTTTGCCAGTTATGGTTGTTTGAATTCCAGATGAATGCCGCCTGGAAAGTTTTTCCCCGCTGGGTCAGTGCATGTTGGGGCTAAAAGGCCCGTGACACGCGTACCGCTTGAAGCAAGAGTCAGGGCATATTCGATTTTATCGCCCAGGGTATAGTCTGCGTAGCCATAGCTTATTTCGGGCTTTAGACCGGTGAAAAAATGTTCTTCACCGCCAAACCAGGTCATGACCAGTTCAATACCGGCGGCAGGTTTACCAGCTGAATTGGTCAGTAAAATTTGCAGCAGACCAGGCTGATCCGGGTCGCAGAAAGTGTTCTGTTTGGTGATTTCAAAAGCGATTTCTGGGGTTGGGGTGGCTGAGTGAACTGGGTGCGGCGCAATGGTAGCAAGTGGGCTTGGTATCGGGCTGGGAGTGGATTCTTGTGTTGGTAGAGTTGCTGGGTCTGGTGTGACAGTAGTCAGGTCGGTTGATGATGGTGCGGGTGTGACAGCTGAATCGAAGGGGGTGGGGTTGTTGATGAAAGGGGCAGTCTGGGCGGTGGCAATAGGAAGGGTTGCCTGGTTTTGTATAGCTTCGGAGAGATCGGCTAATATTTGCACAAGGTCCATGGATGAATTGTTGGACAGCATGCGTTGGGCCTGTTGCCCAATTGCTTTGACCGGGTCTGGGTCTGCCAGGGTCGTAAGGCGCGCCTGGGCGCGCGGTAGATCACCAGTGGCGATGTACGCAGACGCAATCATGAAACGATACTCATCTTTGTAATCCGTTCGCAAGCTTGATGGGGTAGTATCAACATATTGAATCGGGGAAATGCCCCATGCAATCAATATGCCGATGCCCACTCCTAACGCCACTCCAACAGGCAGGAACCAATAGCCACGTTTCTCGCTCAAGGTTGATTTACTCCAGGCTGGGTTAGAGGAGTTGTTAATATGTCTGCGGGATTGGAGTTTGTGGGCAGGGGATTGGCATCGCCACCTGGTTTCCATACCTGCAGCGCCACGCTCAGGTTTTGCAGCAGGCTGATATCCGCTGGAGCATATTGATGTTGTTGAGCAAAAATAAGTGCCGAGGTAACGATCTGCGCAGGAGGCTGGCTTCCTAAAATCGCCAACTGTCGGGCAGCATTATCGAGGGTTCCACCTGCCTGGTAGGTCTCGGCGACCATCAGCGTGTAATCAGTCCGGAAATCGACTCTTAAAGTGGGCGGGGTGGTGTCAACGTATTGAACCGGGCTGAGCACCCAGCCGTAGTACAAACCGATGCCGATGCCAACGATAATGGATAGTAAAAAAAATGACCAGCGTTTTGGTGACATGAATGGGATTATACGTGAAGAAAGCGCAAATGTGGCAGTGGAATCAATATCCGGGCAGGATACCGGCGGCACCCAGGAACGTCTCCTTACCGTTGCTGTCTTTCGACCCTGGCGGGGTTCGAAGAGTCCTGCCGCGCCGGGCCTGCCCGGACAAGGATAAGCATACCCGAACTGGGGCTGTGTGTCAACGTTGGATTTCGGTGGATTAATATTATTTTCTAATGCTATACTGTTATGAATAATTGGAGGTTTTATGACGGATCCTTTGTTGTTGGTAACACCGCCGGCTTTAAGAGATAGTGATGTTATTAAATTAAAAATGCGGATTATTAATATGGTAACGCCCGCAATGCAACAGGTAGCCACCAAAGACCTTACCCGTCAGAATGTGCGTATATGGATTGAAAAAACACTCGAGAGCCTGGGGCCTGGGCAGTTCATTTCAACCACTGTTGGTCAACAGCTGGTGGATGCTGCTGTTGCCGATATGATTGGATATGGTCCTTTGGAACTTCTATTGGTCGATCCTTTGATCAGCGAGATAATGGTCAATGGTCCAAAGGTTGTCTTCGTGGAGCGGAATGGTGAGCTGATGGAGACGGATGTCAAGTTCGAAGATGTTACACATCTCATGCACATCATTGATCGGATATTGCTTCCGCTTGGCCGGCGGGTGGATGCCGATAACCCAACTGCTGACGCCCGGCTGCCAGACGGATCACGCGTTAACGTAGTAGCCCAGCCGGTAGCGGTAGATGGCCCAATATTGACCATCCGAAAATTTCCACAAACCAAGATGACGATTGATGATTTCATTAAGCTCGGTACGCTTTCTCACTACATGGCAAAATTTTTGGAGGCCTGCGTGGTGGCGAGATTGAACATCTTGATTTCAGGCAATACCAGCTCGGGGAAAAGCACGATGCTCAATATCCTCTCCACCTTTATCCCCAATCATGAACGCATCATTACCATCGAAGATGCTGTGGAACTTCAGCTGAGCCAGCGCCATGTTGTGCGCCTGGAAACCAAATTGCCAAACGTTGATGGCTCGGGAGTTGTCGGTATTCGTGACCTGGTGCGGAATGCTTTGCGTATGCGTCCTGACCGGCTGGTGGTGGGTGAGGTACGAGGGGGCGAAGCGTTGGATATGCTTCAAGCCATGAATACAGGTCATGCTGGTTCGATTACCACTTTGCATGCCAATTCCCCGCGCGATGCCATTGCCCGCCTCGAAACCATGTCACTTATGTCTGGTCTTGACCTGCCAGTAACGGCTGTTCGCAAACAGATATCTTCGGCGATTAACTTGATAGTTCATTTGAATCGTATGCCCGATGGCACACGCAAGGTTATCCAAATTACTGAAGTCGGTGGTATGGAAGGGGATATCGTTACACAGACAGATATTTATAAGTTTTATCCGGTCAGCACCGGTGTGGATGGCAAGGTGCATGGCGATTTGAAACCCACCGGGCTGCGTCCCATGTTTTCACCACGGCTTGAAATGGCCGGTTACAAATTGGGTGGTGAATACTTTGGTTTGGGGCTGTGATATAATTTTGAAAATAACTTTATCAGTCATATTCAATCGGAGGCCCTATGGAAGTCACGTCTAAGCAATTCAAACACTGTGATTTGGTCGCCATCAAAGGTCGTGTCGACAGTTCCACTGCATCCAAACTGGGCGAAGCCCTGGAAGCTGTTGCGGCTGAAGGACGCTTTAAAATTGTGATCGACATGGCAGGATTGGAATACATGTCCAGTGCTGGTTTCCGCTCGTTGATTGCTGCTCAGCGCAATTGCAGACGTTATAACCGTGGTGAAGTTGTGCTGGCGATGGTGCCAGCCAATATCAATTCTGCGCTTGAACTGGCTGGATTCACTTCCCTGTTCCGGGTTTTTGCGGATGTCACCACAGCGGTCGGCAGCTTGTAGCTCGCTTTTATAATTCTTTATCCTATTATTAGCCGCTCTGACTTTCTTGTCTGGGCGGCTTTGTTTCTTTTCGGGTTGAAAACACCATGCCTACCACGGTTTTCCCTGCCCAATTCGATTATCTAGATGCCATCCGTGACCTTGCCGCTGAGGCTGCGCGTCAGGCCAGCATGGATGAAAAAAGTATCTACAATGTGCAGTTGGCTGTTGACGAGGCCTGTTCCAATATTATTGAACACGCCTACGAAGGGGTAACGGACGGGGATATTGAAATCAGCACACAGGTTACTCGTGATGCCCTGATTATCGTTTTACGGGATCATGGCAAGCGTTTCAATGCTGAAGGTATTTCCGATCCTGATCTCAATGCTTCGCTAGAAGATCGCGCAATTGGGGGGTTGGGGCTGTTCTTCATGCGCAAACTGATGGACGAAGTTCGTTTTGAATGGCAGCCGGGCCAGGGCAATGTGCTTACGATGACCAAAACCCGCGCGTCTGGACAGAAGCCCACCAGGAAGAATAACCCTGGTTATCCTGATCTTTTTGACCTGGGCGGAAAGATGCTGGCAGCCTCCACCTTTGCCGCTCAACGTGACCTGATCGTTGAAACCGCCTTACGCGTCGTTGGTGGAGAAGTGACCCTTTGGCTAAATGAATCGGCTTTTCGTCTGCCGGATTGGGTGGAGAGCCTGTTTTCGCCATCCCCGCCCACAAGTTTCATGGATCTCGCCCATCAAACCGGAAAAACTGTTCGTAAACAAGATGAACAGATCTTTTTTGTTGCCGCGCCACTCTGTCATGAAGAGATTGCGCTGGGCGTGATCGAGGTGAGCCGTCGAAACGGCCAAAAATTTACGCGCCGGGACTTTAGCTTTTTGGATGGCCTGGCTCGAACGGCCTCCATTGCGCTAATTGCCTGGCACCGTGTCAACGTGGAACGCTGGCGGCTGGGGCAGTTAGGGTTGGTGCGTACCGTTTCTGCCCAAATCGCCAATGAGCCAGACATTGATGTACTGGCGCACAAAGTAACACGCCTTATCCAGGCTACGTTTAAATATTATTATGTAGGGATTTTTACACTTGAAACCGGGCAGATGGCTTTAACGTTTCGATCGAGTGCCGGCGGTGCCACTCGCCATAAAGGTAGTTTGAAAGAACTTGCTTTTCAGGTGGAGCTTGGCGAAGGGCTTGTGGGGATTGCTGCTCTGACTGGAGAAGAGTTGTTGGCGAATGATGTGCGCGCAGACCAGCGTTTCAGGCATCTCGATAGTCTGCCCGAAACAAAAGCGGAGTTGGTCCTACCGCTGAAGCTGGAAGATCGTGTTGTGGGCGTGTTAGATGTTCAGTCTGATAATCTGAATGCCTTTCATCCTTATGACATGCTGGTTTTACGCGCGCTTGCAGACAGCGTGGCAATGGCTATTGAGGGGGCAAAACTGTATGGCGATCAGCGCCGCCAGGCGAATCAACTGCGCGCCGTTGCTGAAGTTAGCAAACAGATTACCTCCATTCTCAATCTGCGTGACCTGATGCAGGAAGTGGCTGAACTCATCAAGACTCGTTTTGGTTTCCCTTATGTACATCTCTTTACGGTTCATCCCAACCGGCGTCAGATCCATTATGAGGCTGGTTCCGGGGCTCGCTCAGCGGCCCTGGAAGGGTATATTCTCAATCTGGATGATGCCGAAGGGATTATTCAGTGGGTCGCCAAACACGGTGAAACCGTGATGACGAATAATGTGGATGAAGAACCCCGTTATATTCCATCGCCCCTACCTCCATCCAATACCCGTTCAGAGCTGACTGTGCCACTGATTTTTAATGGGCAGGTTAACGGTATCCTGGATGTACAGTCTGACCAGTTGAATGGATTCACTGAGCATGATAGGTCGATCATTGAAACGCTGGGAGATTCCATTGCGGCGGCCATCCGAAATGCAGATCTGTATCGCACCGAACAGTGGCGCCGGCAGGTGGGTGATAGTTTGCGTGAGGTGGCAGGGTTGCTTTCTGCAAATGCCAGCCTGGACCAGGTAATGCACGCCATTTTGACCGAACTGGAGCGCAACCTGCCTTCGGATATTGCCGCAATCTGGCTGCTGGACGATACCGATATTTATTGCGCTGCGGTGCATGGCGCGCGGGTTGCCGACCTGGAATGGGCCCGCGCGAATTACCCCGAGGCGACCAACATGCTGGCAACGGCTTTGCTTTCTCGCCAGCCATTTATTCGAAAAGCAAATGACCCGTTGGGGCCATCGGCTATTTCTGCGGGCTTCGATTTGGAACATTCTGCCATTGCGGTGCCGCTGCGCCTGGGGGATCAATCTGTGGGTGTGTTGACATTGGCGCACCATACACCGGGCCGTTATGGACATGAAGCGCAAGCCATGGCGACTACATTTGCCAGTTACGCTGCAGTTGCAATTGAAAATGCCCGGTTGTATGATTCATCACAGGAACAGGCCTATGCTTCCGCGGCGTTATTGCAGGTTGCCCAGGCTGTCGTCAGCCTCTCAGAAATAGAGGAAATCCTGGGCACCATTGTTCGCATCATGCCCATCCTGGTGGGTGTGGAGCGAGTAGCTATTTTTTCCTGGGATGGCGCTGCGCAATTAATGCGTCCGAAGCAAGAATACGGTATTCCAACCAACCTCCATTCTGCGCTTTGGCGGCAATTTTCTCCGGGCGAATTTGCGATGCTGGATGCAGCGCGAGACCTGGGGGAGATGGTGATGTGTAAGGACGCTCACTTGGGGCCCGAGAATTGGCTTTTGGCTTGTCCGTGCACCCCTGAAGAACTTGATGAGGTCACTCACAGCGATGACCGCCTCCTGGTGGCCTTGCCGTTGATGCTTAAAGGTGAGATATTCGGGATTATGCTTGTTGAAGAAGCCATCGGTGGGCGGCGCTTCCGCAGCAGGCGGCTGGAAATTTTAAATGGCGTTGCCCAGCAAACGGCCCTTGCTATTCAGAATGATATTTTTGAACAGGAAAAGGTGAACCGTGAAAGGCTCGATATCGAGGTGCGACTGGCCCGGCAGATTCAGGAAACGTTTATCCCTAAAACGCTTGAGGTTTTTCCAGGTTGGGGTCTTGACGCGCGCTGGCGGACTGCCCTGCAAATGGGTGGCGACTTTTACGATGTGATCAATTTGGCCGATGGACGGCTTGGGCTATTTATCGCTGACGTGGCAGACAAAGGGATCCCGGCTGCCTTGTTTATGGCGCTTACGCGTACATTGATGCGGGCTGCAGTTTTACAAACCGATTCCCCGGCTGAAGTCTTGCGCCAGGTAAATGACTTGCTCTATCCCGATTGTGAGCAAGGTATGTTCGTAACAGCCGTTTATGGCGCCCTGGATTTGGTTACAGGCCGGTTTACATATGCCAATGCCGGTCACAATCCCCCCATGTGGGTTCGGGAAGCACAGATAGATTTACTTTCTCGCACGGGTATCGCATTGGGCGTTATTGAACATGCCCAAATGAGCGAGCGCAGCATTAACCTGTCCGAAGGTGATATGTTGGTGTTCTATACAGACGGTATCACCGAGGCTTTTTCAGTGGATGGGGAAATCTTTGGGGATGAGCGCTTGATGCAGGTTTTGAGATCCGGCCGGCAGGGTACAGCCAAAGATATCCTTGATAAGATCGACGAATCAATTGATCTGTTTACCGGGCAGCAGGCAATCTCGGATGATATTACATTGATCGCGCTAAAAAGGGAAAATTAAATTTTGCGCAATGAAAAAATCCGTCTCCTTCTTGGAAGAGGCGGATTTTTTATTGTTCAGTTTAATTTTGCAAATCTAGCTGTGCTGCTGTCAACCCAGCCGATTATACAATCTTTAGAATTTTCAGCTTGATCGTCCCACCAGGTGTTTGTGCTTCTACAACCTCACCGACTTTATGATCCATCAAGGCACGGCCAAAAGGCGATTCGTGTGAGATCTTGCCGGCGCGCGGATCGGCTTCCTTTGCGCCAACAATATAAAACTCCTCCGGATCATCGTCCCCTTCTTGTACGGTGACACGCATACCTACTGAGACCATATCTTTACGGGCTGTCCCATCAACGATGATTGCGGCGTTTAGGGTGTATTCCAATTCTTGAACACGGCCCTCCAGAAAGGACTGATCTTCCTTGGCTTTGTGGTAATCGGCGTTTTCAGATAGATCACCCATTTGAATGGCGTCGCGCAAGCGCGCAGCCAGCGCCTGGCGCTGTGGACCCTTCAAGTCGGCTAACTCAATTCTTAGTTTTTCTGCGCCTTCGATTGTGAGATAAATGGGTTCAGACATGGCATACTCCTTAATGAAATTCAAAACTCCGGGTTTGTGGTCGACCTTCTGCCCGGAGTTTCCCAAATGAGATGGAAATTGAAGGTCAGGGCTTCAGGAAGGGGTCGAATAGACGTTGGTGTTCTTCGATTGCGAAGCGATCTGTCATGCCCGCGATATAGTCACAGACGGTGCGCTGCAAACCACGCAGCGCGATAATCTTTTGGTATTGAGTGGGTAAAATAGCGGGCTCATTCAGATAGGCCTCAAACAGGTTTCTGATGATGTTTTCTGCTTTTACCTGCATACGCACAACGCGGAAATGACGATATAGTTTTTGAAATAAGAAATCTTTTAATTCACGATTACGCCGCTGCATATCTTCACTGTAACCGATGACATTGCTGTTCAGTTTTTGCAAATCGAGGGCTGATTTTGCGTTGCTCTCTTTCAGCCTGTAGTCAGTAGCCTGTACCATGTCTGTCACCATCAGGCCAACCAGGTGGCGGATCATGCGATGGCGTTCCATATCGTCCAGAATAGGACCTCGCCAATTATAGGTTTCCTTCAATATCTCCCACAGGGTGATGCCTTCAAGGATTTGAGGGTTGATCATGCCTGAGCGCAGACCATCATCGAGATCGTGGGTGGTGTAGGCCAACTCATCGGCTACATTGGCGATCTGGGTTTCAAGATTGCCGCGCAATTCTGGGTTCAGGTCGCGCGCATCGGATAAGTCATATTCAGATTCGTGCTTGACAATTCCTTCACGCACTTCCCAGGTAAGATTTAAACCTGGGAATTCAGGGTAGCGCTGCTCCAGCTCGGTGACGATGCGCATGGTTTGTTTGTTGTGATCGAAGCCACCAAAGTCTTTCATTAATCGGTTTAGAACCGTTTCTCCGGAATGCCCGAAGGGAGAATGGCCAAGATCATGGGCCAGGCAGATGGCCTCAACCAGATCCTCGTTGCCGCCCAGGGCCCGGGCGAGAGTGCGCCCTACTTGAGCAACTTCCAGGGTGTGGGTAAGGCGGGTTCGAAAATAATCGCCTTCATAATTGATGAATACCTGGGTCTTGTATTCCAGGCGGCGAAATGCAGTGGTGTGCAGGATGCGGTCGCGGTCACGCTGGAAAGCTGACCGATATTCCGGCTCATTATCAAGATATGCGCGGCCCTTACTGTTCTTGGAACGCATACCGTAAGGCGCCAGCGTTTTTTCTTCCAGATCTTCGAGCGTGGAGCGATCGAAGTACATGTTCTACCTTTCGAACCAGAGACCCCAAGGGGTGCATGTATCCTCAGGGTCTTGCAGGTGGGGCGAGTGGGGGGCGAGCCCACCAGTATCTCTACCGGCGGATATTAAGTACGCAGTGCCCCTGCCAGCCTTGTGGTTTTTCTCTTTTCATTTAGAACGGAAAAGTGAATTTTCAAAAATCCGCTGTGTTTGTTTCACTTCGTGCTTATATTCTACCGTTTCCATCTCAACTTGTAAAGCATGGGTATTAAGTTTTGAAAGGATTACCACTCTGGTAAAAAAGAAGGGCCACACAGCTCTCATTCTGTAAATTTCAAAAGGTTTTCAATTACCCAATTCTGCAATTCAGGAATTGTAACAAGGTTCAATTTTCCCTGCCCGATACAATGCAACGTATAGCAAACCGACTATCTCGGAGGGCGACAGCCCGCACTTGTCAGGTTCAAGCGGTGTGTGCGACCTGTTCGCCTGAAACTGTCTGAAAGGACAGAGGCTGGGCGGCGGAAGTCGTTTGATTTTCGTAACTGCATATCCATGCAGGTAAATGATACTGCGCAAGCGGTATCGCAACAACCCCTGCCTCCCTGGTGAATGGGAGACAGCCCCTTCCCTCGGCGTGCGCCTGGTAAACGCGGGTCGAAAGCGGGAAGAAAAGCCGGAAAAGTCAAACCGGATGACCAGACTGGTCGGGAAAGCGACTATGGATAAGACAACTGAAGATGCATTGAGGTGTCGTCATGCACGTACCAGCCAAAGCCGGATGACAGGCTGGACCCAAAAGGGAAAGGTTTCAAGGCTCATCGGGCACATCGCCGATGGCGTTCACTCATAACGAAACCCGGCATAAAGCATCGTCCTAACGTCGCGCGAAATGGATGTGCGGAACAGAGTAACCCGTTTGGCGCTCTCCACCAGGAGTAGGCAACCAGCCGCAAGTCGAAGCGGGAGAGATTGCCCAAGAAGCCAAAGCCTCTGGGAAAGCCAGTGGATATGCTGACGTGGGCACGGACTACAGGAAGGTAAAGGTACTGGCAGATGTCAGGTCTTAATGCAGGCGAGCCAACTCGTACTGAAGATTGGAAGACACTCCCGTGGAAGAAATTCCAGCGGAATGTATTCCGCATCCAAAAGCGCATTTACCAAGCCCAAATTCGTGGCGACTTCAAGTGTGTTCGCAGGCTGCAACGGCTGCTGCTTCGCTCTTATTCAGCACGATGCCTGGCAGTACGGCAGGTATCACAAGACAATCGAGGGAAAAATACTCCCGGCGTGGATGGCATTGCGCGTCTCACGCTACCCGAACGAATGAGAATGGTGGGACAACTGCGCACTTTCAGTCCGTCTCCATCGCCCATTCGTAGGGTCTACATCCCGAAAGCCAGCAATCCAAACGAACGAAGACCACTTGGAATACCCGTCATGCGCGACCGGGCTGAACAAGCCCTGGTCAAGCTGGTCCTTGAACCAGAATGGGAAGCGGGATTTGAACCGAACAGCTATGGGTTCAGACCGGGACGCTGCCCTCAAGACGCCATCGAAGCCATCTTTAACCATATCCGGCTCAAACCCAAATACGTTTTGGAAGCAGACATTGAAAAATGCTTCGACCGGATTGACCACCAAGCCTTGCTATACCTTACACGGTCACTAATTGCGCTTTTTGAAAGAGCTGAAAACGAAGGGATAGCAAGGAATTTAAGGCTGACT
>CAIMZS010000489.1 GCA_903846015.1 uncultured Anaerolineae bacterium
CCACACATCCATGCTTACAGGACTTTGCCCTTCCAAGCATGGAATTGATTGGAATGAGTACCTGCCTGAGAAGGGCTACGCCAGAGGAATTAGCATATTTGCTCTGGCGCATGCAGCCGGGTTAAAAACAGTTATGTTTGTTGGCAAAGAAAAATTGCGTCAGGTTACCCCACCAGACACTACAGATGTGTTCCGATATATCAATGATAGCGATGTGGTGATTGCCCAACATATTACTGACGAATTTCCACTTGATTTTGGCCTGATGTTTGTTCATTTTGCCATGCCAGACGCAACGGGACATGCTTATGGCTGGATGACTCCGCAATACCTCAGTGTTGTTCAGCGTTCCGATGAAGCTATCGCCACCTTGCTTAAAGATCTGGATGATCACGGTTTGCGCCAGGATACACTCATTATCGTCACAGCCGATCATGGCGGACACAATCAGACGCACGGTTCTCGCGCGGCTGAAGATATGACCATTCCCTGGATTGTTTCTGGCCCTGGCGTTCGCCCCGGTTTGTTGGCTTCCCCGATACAAACCACGGACACTGCCGCAACTGCTGCATGGGCGCTCGGTTTAACCCTGCCCCAGGAGTGGGATGGTTGGCCGGTTTTCGAAGCCTTTGGCCAGACCATTTTGCCACGCCCGGTCCCATTCTGTGAATAGATACATTCTTTGGAGACAGCCATGACAGAAGGCATGATCATTGTTACAAAGCTCGAAGATCTTTTTTATACCCGCACCTTATTGGATGGTCCGGTGGGTCTTGTGCCTACCATGGGTTATCTGCACGCAGGGCATATTTCACTGGTGCGTCAGGCCAAAATTGAATGTAAAAGTGTCATCGCTACCATTTTTGTCAACCCCACCCAGTTTGGTCCCCATGAGGATCTTGCCAGTTATCCGCGCAATCTTGAAAACGATTTGCGTTTGCTGGAGCAAGCTGGTGTGAATATTGTCTGGACACCTGCCACTGAAGATATGTATCCACCAGATTTTCAAACCTGGGTGGAAGTGGAAAATTTGACCAGCCTGCTGGAAGGATCAATGCGCCCGGGTCATTTTCGTGGCGTAACGACAATTGTCTCAAAGCTATTTAACGCCACCCGTCCCGATAAATCTTATTTTGGACAAAAAGATGCCCAGCAAGCTGCGGTCATTCGCCAAATGACACGCGATCTGAGTTATCCGATTGATATCGTGATATGTCGCACTCAACGTGAAGCAGATGGTCTGGCCATGTCCAGCCGCAACGCTTATCTGACAACGGACCAGCGTAAGGCAGCCGATATTTTGTATCGCGCCCTTCTTGCTGCGCAAACAGCCTTTGATGATGGTGAAAAAAATGCGGAAACACTTCGCCAGATTGTAAAAGATGTCCTGGCGACTGAGCACCAGGCCCAGCTCCAATATGTCTCATGCGCTGATTATGATACATTAAAAGAACTGGATACTCTAAGTGGCAAGGCACTGCTTTCATTGGCAGTTTTTATCGGGAAAACACGTTTGATCGATAATTTTATTTTAGGCTGAGCGGAATATTCTTATCTTTTGCCAACTAAATTCTTTATCTGCATTTGGATATTTCCGAGCTAGCGCAAAAGGGAGTTCCACCGAACCACATCCTTGTGTTACATCCCGTTCATGGATTTTTCGAACAAAGTTGATTTGATCGTTATGGGGCTGCACCAAGCTAGACGGTAGCATGGTCGCTCGATCTTTTTCGCCTTTCCTTTCCCGTATGGTGATCTGAGATTGCCCGGAGTTGGTGAGTAGCAACCAAAAGCTAATGTATGCGTTCTTGTTCCAGGCTTCTGCCCAGTCCACTCAAAAGTTGGCCAAAGACCCACGTTATATTGGTGGACAGATTGGTTTGGTAG
>CAIMZS010000490.1 GCA_903846015.1 uncultured Anaerolineae bacterium
ACAAAGCTATTACAACCTGTTTGGAGAAAACTGCCACTACCTATAAACCAGACTTGGATACCCTGTTGGTCGCCAAGTTTCAATCTTTCAAAAATACCATTATTCAACCTTAATCAGTATATGCTGCGCTCTTACACTTAGATTGGGTTAGAATATCTTTAATTTAGTACAAAATCCCCAGGAGGAACCCTGATGAAGCTCGTTACTGTGCCAGAAATGCTTGCTATTGAGAAGGAAGCTGACCAAGAAGGGATCTCGTATTCCTTGATGATGGAAAATGCCGGTCGTGGGCTGGCTGATGAAATTGGATTACTGGCCTATTCTGAAGATGATGAGCGTGAAGTGCTCGGGTTGGTTGGTTCAGGAAATAATGGTGGCGACACATTGATCGCATTAGCCCACCTTGCTGCTGATGGTTGGCGCTCCCGGGCCTATCTTATCCACCGTAAAACAGATGGCGATGGTTTGGTCGATCGTCTAAAAAATGAAGGTGGTGAGATCATTCTTTTAGAAAATGACTCCAAGTTTGATCAACTTTCTGCTTTTGTCAGCACGGCTGATGTAGTTGTTGATGGCGTGTTGGGGACAGGTTTTAAACTGCCGCTCAAACCTGAACTTGCCAGCACGCTTGCTGCAGTAAATACCGCCATCGCTGAACTTTCCTGGCCTCCATATGTTGTTGCTGTTGATTGTCCCAGCGGTGTCGATAGCAATACAGGAGAGGCTGCCGATGATGTTATTCCTGCTAGTGTCACAGTGTGCATGGCGGCGGTCAAACAGGGTTTACTCAAATTTCCCGCTTTTGAACTGGTAGGTGAACTACGCGTGGTGGAGATTGGGTTAGACGAGACAGTGACTGCTTGGACGAAAATCAATCATTTTGTGGCTGATGACGAAATTGTTGCAGATATTTTGCCGTTGCGCCCATCTGATTCGCACAAAGGCACTTTTGGCACAACCCTGATTGTGGCTGGTTCGATCAATTATACAGGTGCACCGCTTTTGGCTGGGAAAGCCGCCTACCGTTCTGGCGCTGGTCTTGTTCAATTGGCAGTGCCAAGCCCTGTCCAAATAGCCATAGCCGGGCAGCTTCCGGAAGCGACCTGGATCATGCTGCCCCAGCAAATGGGTGTCATTGCGGAAGGTGCCGCTGATGTACTGCTGAAAAATCTTGAGCGCGCTAGCTGTCTCCTTATCGGACCGGGTTTAGGTAGCGAAGATGCCACCAGGTATTTCATAGAAAATCTGCTGAAGGGGAAAGCAGTCTCTAAGAAACCTGCTGGCCGGATTGGATTTATCCAGGCAGACGCTGAAAAGAAGGATGATAAGAATAATGCCTTCCCTCCTTTGGTTGTGGATGCTGATGGTCTGCGCCTGCTTGCCAAAATAGACGGTTGGACAAAACTGCTTCCTGCCAATTCCATTCTGACTCCTCATCCTGGTGAGATGGCAGCATTGACCGGGTTGGATAAGGATCTCATTCAGGCCGATCGCATCAGCATTGCTCTAAAGTTTGCTGCCGAATGGGGGCAGATTGTGGTGTTGAAGGGTGCTTTTACGGTGATTGCTGCGCCGGATGGGCGAGCTACACTTATTCCGGTGGCCACAGCGGCCCTTGCAAAAGCCGGGACGGGCGATGTATTGGCTGGTTTGATTTCAGGGTTGCGCGGTCAGGGCGTCGATGCTTACGATGCTGCGGTTGCCGGAGCGTGGATCCATGCCCAATCTGGATTGTATGCGGCTGAGAAGGTTGGTTCTGATGTATCAGTCATGGCCGGAGATGTGTTGGAAGCCATTGCTGATGTTTTGAGTGGTTTTTAACAGGGAACGCAAATTAAAGATTATAAAAAACGTCCTACGGCATTTTTGCCGCAGGACGTTTTTTATAATACGGGCTTGTACTGGTTCAGGTTGGATTTTTATCCGTACATACCCCAGTCCAGTGCGGATGGGTCCTCCATCATGCCGAAATCCCAGGCATCCATGCTCATTTCAACAGTCACAGGCATTTTCAGGCCTTCCTGGGCTTTCTGTCGGGTCATATCGACCATGGCCGGCCCGTATGGACAAAATGGTGTGGTCAGGATCATTTTTAATCTGGCAATTTCACCATCGATCTTTACGTCCCGAACAAGGCCAAGTTGAATGATAGTCATGCCAATTTCAGGGTCAACCACCTCGGCCAGACTTGCGCGGACTCTATCGACAATTTCGGGATGGGTGTCGTGGATGCTCCACTTAAGGATATTTATGGGTGTGTCGGTCATACTTCCTCGTTTGTGTTGTGTCTTTTTGTGATTGATATTTTTATACTGCCAAATTCTGCACAACATATGTGCAGTGGGATGCACCACTGAGAATGCACTGGATCTTATTGGCGGGCAACGCAAGCATCCTGGAGATGAGAGTCTGGTCAACGGTGCAGACTTCTGGATGACTCTGTCCAACTTGCAAATATGGGCATGTAATCTCGTGGATAAGATATTGGCTGCCCTGTTTTTCCCATTCGATTACAAATCCTTCGTCGGTCAGAAGGTCTTTCATCATGTCGAGACGCTCTTCAACACTCAACCCTTTAAGGTCAGCGGCATGTTCATCCGCCATGGTAGTGGCAACTTCTTTGAACATTTCACTTATCATTGGCTGTGGGAAGTGATCTTTCATTTGGGTTAAAATACGAGTTGTTAGCCGAAGATACCGGGTTGGGAATTTCTCCAGGCCGTTTTCGGTCAGCAAATATATCATTCGGGGTCTTCCCACTCCGTGGCGCTCTTCCTCGGCGATTACCAAACTATCACCTTGCAAACTGGTCAAGTGATGGCGAACCGATATCGGGTTGATACCGACCGCTTTGGCCAATTCAATGACGGTTGAACGGGGATGACGCAAAAGAGTTTGTAAAATGCGATCTCGCGTGCTTTTCATTGTTTCGCTTTTGCCAAATTCCTTTTCGGGAAATAGCGTTGATGTTCAAGGGGTAATACATTTATAATCGGAGTATATCAGTCCCGATTTTCCTTGTCAATATAATAGATAAATATCATAAATATTTTTCTATAGCAACAATACGCTACATTCAGAGCTGATGTTTATTTGTAAAGAGCGAGTCAATCGGTTTTGATGAAAAACCAAGTTTGTTTAATGAAATTTGGGCATGGTGGTATTGTGGCTGATGAGCAATAAACGAAGTAGAATATGCTGATTATGCAAAATAATTCTGTGCGCAAACCAGGTATTCAACCTGGGATTACAGGTGACGGAATCATCCTGCTTGTTTTTCTTATTGTAGGTGGGCTTTTGTTTGCCGCTTTTATGATGGGTTCAGTATTTAATGCTGGCACAACCGCAACAGTAACGCCAAGCCCCACGGCATCCATTTCACCTGGATTGTTGAGTACTGCAGGGGGGGGGACAACCAGGCCGGTCACTTTATCACGCACGTTGACGCCGCTTGCGCCAGGAACGATGACCTCGACTCCGCTAAAGTTTCGAACCTTTACACCCAGGCCGCCGGTGAATTTTTACCCAACATATACCCCATATTTATATAAATCGCCCACTCCCATACGAACCAAAACACTGACACCCACTATGACGGTAACCCGTACTGCCACGGTCACGAAAACCCCGACACTCACGCGTACCCCGTTGACCTCAGTCACGCCGACAACCGGCTTGACGCCAACAATAACGATGACATTTACACCCACTGTGACCGTTACATTTACATTCACATCCGTTGCAACTCTTGCCCCTACTGCCACAGGAACGATAACTCCAATTCCAACGCAAACAAACATCCCCATTCCTACAGAGCTGCCGGCAGCGTTGGCTTGCATTGGTGTTCCAACGGGCGGTTCGGCCCCGGTCAAAGATACCTGGGTCGATAGTGTTGATTTAACCTCGCATGGATCACAAACAGCGTTGTTGGTTAACGCATCGGCGACGGTGCAGCAGCGTACCTTGTTTCAATTTACTGCACCGATTGTTATACCAAACAGCGCCAACCTGTACTTGCATATCACTTCCCAATCAGCGGGTATTATCAAGGCCTACCGGCTTACCCGTGAATTTGATGATAATGCTAATTGGATTTATGCCAAGCCGGACATTCCACTGGATTGGTCAAGCAGTGGTGGTGATTATGCCATCCCCGCTGAGAGCTTTCAATTGCCAGGCAATATTCCGCAGGATGGTTGTTGGGTCTCGCTGAATGTTATTTCAATTGTAAATGGCTGGATTAGTGATCCGACCTCCAGCAATGGAATCATTCTGTTGTCGGGGCCAGATGGACCGCTCATCTCGATTTCATCAATAGAAACCAGCTCAATGGGTGCCCGGCTTGAAATTCAGCCATAAAAACAGCCCACTGGCTCAAAGCCAGTGGGCTGTTTTTATGAACCGCCACCATCGCCATAAAAGCTGGGGTCCGTGGGCGTCAGCCCAGATGGGTCGTGGACATATACCCAATCACCTTCACTGGCCCAGTCAAACAACCAATGCGCGTCACCGGGGGTGAGATTTACACAACCATGAGATTGGATGTAACCCATCCTTGCCCGCCAGTATGCGCCGTGCAAGGCGCGGGCTTTATCAAAATACATGGTCCAGGGCACGTCTTCAAGGTAATAGAAATCACTTGTTCCTCTTAATCCTTGCATCGTTTCCAGTTCTTTTTTCTTGTAAATTGTGAACAGTCCAGGGCGCGTGAAATATTTAGGCGCTCGACCAGTTGCGATAACTGTCGCAAAAACCATTTGGCCCTGGTCGTAGACCGCCAGAGTTTGCTGTTCCAGGTTTACATCTATCCATCGACCGTTGATGACCCCATTTGGCGGGGTTGCATTAGGAATGACTGCGGCGATATCGCGAGCAAGCACCCATTGCTCTGGACCGATCAAATACCATTTTGTGCCTTCAATGATTTCTGAAGAATAGATTCTGAGAATTGGATACCGAAGAGGATAAAGAACATTGCCATCTTTGTCTCTTTCGAAATCTAATCTTGCCAAAGGAAGATTGTAGCTCATTTCATTTGGTTCACGCCGGATGTCAGTTGGATTCCATACAAATCCAAAATCATTTTTGGGTGGAGAGTGTACTTCCACACCCAGGAAAGGCGCAGTTATTTTCTTTGAATCGGAGCCATCTCCCGGCATGTAAGCACCTGACGGCAGATAGTAGTAGGTGCCTTTTTTTAGATCAATTCGTTCGGTATATACTACATAAAAGAAATCACCGGGGGCCAGTCCTCCGCTTGCACCTTTTTTGGAAATGGCGGCATCCAAACTTGGATAAAATGTCGTGCCAGTTTTGTCAACTTTAAAGTAAGAAGAAGATAGGTCACCTAATGCCGGATCAGGATGAGATACGTCCAGAGGCTGCAATGGCCACTGCATACCCTGCTGCGCCAACTCGGTCAGATACTGTGATGGGCCGAGCGGCACGCAGTCATCTGGTGTTTGAATATAAACAGAGGGGCTGCAGAGCACAGCGCCAGTATTGTTTTCTGGCAGTTGGGCAGCCTTTACATCTGAAATCTGTAAAGGGCAGATGGATACTGCCATGGACAGTATGATTAATACGAAGAAAGTTCGTTCTTTTAATGGTTTATTCATTCTATTTTTACCGTAAAAAGGATTATACATGCATTATTGTATCCAAATGTAAGTGGTTTGTAAGTCTCATGCTATAATTATTGTACTGTTTTGGTAGCTTTGCACAGTATAATTAAAATGTTAATGGTATTTAAGCAAATGTCTTTATGATTATTTGCTGTGGTTGGAATGATTCCTGTTGGTTGGCTTTAAATAAGTTTTTCTAACCATGAGTAAGTTTTTATTCAGTTATAAATTATAGACTGGAGGTTGTCTTGTCCAAGTCCCGTACTCAACAAATGGTTGACCGTTTGCGTGCATTGCAAGCTTCTTCACCAGATATTGAAGCATCTGCGGTTGTTAGCGTCGATGGTTTGAGCATCGCATCTGCATTACCCCAGGGTGTTGAAGAAGATCGTGTTTCAGCGATGTCTGCTGCCATGCTCTCCCTTGGCGAACGTATTTCTTCCGAGCTTGGGCGTGGTTCACTTGAGCAAGTATACATCAAAGGTGAGAAGGGTTTTGTTGTTCTGATGTCCGTCGGCGAGGAAGCTGTTTTGACTGCCCTTGCGCGGGAACAGGCCAAACTCGGCTTGATCTTTCTGGATATGCGCCGCGCAACCGAAGATTTTGTAAAACTCATCTAAGCGGAGATTGTTATGAGCCCAATTCCAAAAGCTGGATTGTATTACCCGAGCAAGTTTGGCCTGCTTATAGTCAAGGCGCTTGAAGATGTTATGGGAACCAATGGTATTAATGCCATTTTAAACCTGGCCGGACTGAGCGTTTACATGGATAATTATCCAGGCGATAGCCTTGAAAAGACATTTGATTTTGCTGATGTTTCATCCATGAATATTGCTCTGGAAGACATGTACGGTCCGCGTGGTGGGCGTGGTCTAGCTCTGCGCGCAGGTCGCGCTACTTTTGCTGATGGTTTGAAGAGTTTCGGCGCCCTGGCTGGCGTAGGTGATTTGGCCTTTAAAGTGCTACCATTACAAACCAAGCTGCGCATTGGGCTACCTTCCTTTGCCAAGATCTTTACACAGGTCAGTGATCAGAACAGCACGGTGGTTGAGCATGAAAACGAATTTGTTTGGACAATCCATCGCTGCCCAGTATGTTGGGGGCGTTCTGATCTTGACAAACCAGTCTGTTTTATTGCTACTGGATTATTACAAGAATCATTGAAATGGGTATCGGGTGGTAATGAGTTTCGAGTGAACGAGTCCAAATGCCATGCCATGGGTGACGAAGTTTGTGAGTTTATCATCCAAAAAGAACCGATCGGATAAA
>CAIMZS010000491.1 GCA_903846015.1 uncultured Anaerolineae bacterium
CTTCCCTTTCCGGCATACGGCTTTCGCGAGATCAGGTTAATATGATGCTGGATATCACTCCGTTAAAATAAAATGGACCATGACTAAATGCACAGGGCGGCTCACCAGAGCCGCCCTGTGCATTTAGTCATCAAAAGACGAATCCATCCCGCCCATATTGCCTCCGCCGTCGTCAAGATCGGGGACGGCGCTGCTGATCTCTTCCGGGCTTTGACCGGCTTCCAGACGGCCAACCACTTCATCGAACTGCGGAGGAAGTTCCTCACCCATTTCACTTCCCATTTTGCGCATCATCTGACCCAAGGCTCTGGGGTCGTCGTCAATATTCGCCAGCATGGATGGGTCGGCCATCTGTTCCATGCGGGCTTCATCGCTTTTTAGAATGCGCACGCGTGGAGCGCGCCGCTTGACATTCCTGCTGGCGCAATGCGAGCAGATGACGGGCTTGTTTCCATACTCACTGTAGGTCATGAATACGTCAAAACGTTTATGGCATTCGAGGCATGTATAGTCATAAGTAGGCATAGTGACTTTATTTTAACCGAAATCCGTGCCAATTCATGAACAAACCGGGCAAACTGCTTAAACATACTTTAGGCCGCTGCAAAAACCTTTAACGTCGTGATATATTTGAACCATGAAACCTACACAAACTCTGCCCGAAAATTATGGCCTTGCCTGGAGTATGGATCTTAAACAAAATATGCGCTTGAATATTATCCTTCAGGTAATTGGCTTGGGCTGGATGGTTCTTTCAGGCGGGTTGTTGATGCTTGGGGTGCTATGGCTGCGCCCAGATTATTTGAAAGTTTTACAAGCTGGTATTTCGGGTAATTTGTTGACCGGCCTGCTGTTGGTTGTTGTGACCATGACGGTTGCCGTTATTTTGCATGAAATGGTACACGGGCTGTTTTTTTGGCTATTTGCCCGCCATCGTCCTGAGTTTGGCATAGGCCCGGGTTATGCCTATGCAGCTATGCCGGACTGGTACTACCCGCGCGGACTGTATCTGGTGGTTGGGTTGGCTCCGCTTGTGTTGTTGACACTGCTTGGGTTGTTGGTCAGCGCGTTTGCCCCCATTTATATGCTGGGTTGGTTGCTGGTTGGTATGGTAACCAACAGCGGAGGCGCTATTGGCGATATGTATATTTGCTGGCGTATCGCATCTGAAAAACCCGCTGCCTTGATCAAAGACACCGGCGATGGATTTCAGCTTTATCGGAAGGGCGAGTGATTCGGCGCAACTTTTTTAATCCACGGACGTACGTTAACCAATTCCGTATGAACTGGATTATTTTCTGGAGGTCGAATGAACAACAAACTTGCTACTCTCGTTTCGCTGGCTGCGTTGGCGCTGGTAACACTGGCTTGCGGCATACAAACAAATATCCCGAGTGCCAACACGCCCGGGCCCGTGGTCACCGATGAAATTTCGGTCAATGCGCCGGATGGGGATGCCAATCTGACATTGACATTTGGAGCAGGTAAGCTCACCCTGGCGCCTGGTGCAAAAAAGTTGATCGAAGGCACCGCGAAATATAATATTCCCGATTTTAAGCCTGAGATCAAAACAACCGGTGGGGATATCAGCATCACCCAGGGGAATTACCAGATGAATAAATTTCCATCCCTGGGCGATATTGAGAACACATGGGAATTGAAGTTGGGTTCTGACCCGTTGGCATTGACTGTTAATGCTGGCGCTTACGAAGGTCATTTTGATTTTGGAGGCCTGGCGTTGACAGCTCTGACCGTCAATGATGGGGCCGCCCAGGTAACTGCCGATTTCTCATCCCCCAACCCCGAAAAAATGAGCATGCTCAGTTATAAAACCGGGGCGTCCAATGTAACCCTAAAAAACCTGGCCAACGCTAACTTTGCCGAATTCGTTTTTGAGAGCGGCGCAGGGAATTACAATCTTAATTTTGGCGGCAAGCTTCAGCGTGAAAGCAAGGTAACTATCCGTTCGGGGATGAGTAATCTTACCCTGGTAATTCCAACGGGTGTGACCGCCACTGTTACAGTAAACAGCGGCTTATCAAACGTACAGTTTCCATCTAATTGGAGCCAACATGGTGATACTTATACACAGAAAGGCGATGGGCCGGCTCTGGTCATTATTATTGAGATGGGCGCTGGTAATGTGAACATCACCGAGTGAAATAGTTTAGCTTCAGTCGCGGCGCGGGATACCTTCATCCTGCGCCGCGGTTATTGTTGTCATGTACATTCGTCACCTGTCCGGGGGAATTCGGAGTAAAAGGTCATATTTTATCCATGACGATGGTCACTTGTGCTATCTCATGTAAAATACTAAAATATAATGTATACAGACGAAAATTACCCTTTTACTATATTTGATAGCCGCTTCCCTTGGTGCCATCAATACTATATTAAAGAATATTTTACGCCATTCGTACGCTTATGAGAAAGGTGTTTCATGCAAATTACACGCCAGGCTGATTACGCTATTCGCGCAGTTCTTTATATTTCGAAACTCGGTGCAAATCAGCGCGCCGCTACCAGTCATATCGCGCAGGAGCAGCATATCCCACCATCGTTTTTGGCCAAGATCATTTCTCAGCTTTCGATCGCTGGTCTACTGCAGACATCCCGCGGCGCGCGCGGCGGTGTGATGCTGGCCAAAAAGCCCGAGGATATTACGCTTTTAGATGTGGTTGAATCGATCGATGGCCCGATTGCTTTGAATGAATGTGTAACCGATCAGAATTCATGCTCGTTTGGCGATGATTGTCCGATGCGTTCAATCTGGTGCGATGCTCAGGATGAGCTGGTGAATCGTCTGAGATCGACAAACTTTTCCCAGTTTGCGGCAATGAACTAGCCATATTTCTGGAGATACTATTATATTTAAAAGACATCGGAGACCGAAAGGTTTCCCGTGTCTTTTTGTTTTTTGAGAGCGTATAATTCATTAAGACTGCAATCAAAAATGAGGAGATGACCATGCATACTGCACGTGTTGTCCGCGCACCGCGCGGTACTGAACTTACCTGTAAGAACTGGTTGAGCGAAGCTGCCTACCGCATGATCCAGAATAACCTGGATCCGGAAGTGGCCGAAAAACCTGAAGACCTGGTGGTATACGGTGGGCGAGGGAAAGCCGCCCGTGATTGGGAGTCGTTTGACGCCATCCTTGAATCGCTTAAAAATTTGGAAGAGAATGAGACGCTGCTGGTTCAGTCAGGCAAGCCGGTGGCGGTTTTCAAATCGCACAAAGATGCTCCCAGGGTGTTGATCGCTAATTCAAACCTGGTGCCGCACTGGGCTACCTGGGAACATTTTGACGAATTAGCTAAAAAAGGACTGATCATGTACGGTCAGATGACCGCTGGTTCGTGGATATACATCGGCACTCAGGGTATTCTGCAGGGCACCTATGAAACATTTGGCGCGTTGGCCAAGCTAAAAGGGTGGGGTTCGCTCAAAGGTAAGTTTGTGCTGACTGCCGGGTTGGGTGGGATGGGCGGCGCGCAGCCGCTCTCGATTACCATGAACGAAGGTGTTGGGCTGGTTGTGGAAGTGGATAAGGAACGCGCTGAACGCAGGCGCGCCATTGGCTATGTTGACTTGGTGGTGGATACACTTGAGGAGGCGATGACTTTAGTCGATGAGAACAAGGCTGCAGGCCGCCCGATCTCCATTGGATTGGTGGGTAACGCCGCCGATATTTATCCTGAACTGGTGACACGCGGCATCATACCGGATGTAGTCACCGATCAGACCTCGGCTCATGAGGCGTTGTACTACGTTCCTAGTGGTTTGACTGTAGCGGCGGCAGATGCGCTGCGCTTGAGCGATCCCGCCACCTATAAGAAGATGGCGATGGATTCGATGGCTCGTCATGTGCAGGCTATGCTGGCTTTCCAGCGCAAGGGCGCAGAGGTGTTCGATTACGGCAACAATCTGCGCCAGCAGGCATTTAACCACGGTGTCAGCGATGCCTTCGAGTTTCCTGGTTTTGTGCCGGCCTATATTCGTCCGTTGTTCTGCGAAGGTAAAGGACCATTTCGTTGGGTGGCGCTTTCAGGCGATAAGGAAGATATCTATCGTACCGATGAAGCCGTTATGGAGTTGTTCCCGGATGATGAGCACCTGCACCGCTGGCTGAAAATGGCACGAGAAAGGGTGCCTTTCCAGGGGCTGCCAGCCCGTATTTGCTGGTTGGGTTATGGCGAACGCGCCCGGGCAGGTCTTAAGTTCAACGAGATGGTCGCGCAGGGTATTCTCAAGGCCCCGATTGTTATCGGGCGTGATCATCTGGATTGTGGCTCGGTTGCCAGTCCTAACCGCGAGACCGAATCGATGAAGGACGGTTCGGATGCGATCTCCGACTGGGCTATTTTGAATGCCATGATCAACATTGTCGGCGGGGCCACCTGGGTTTCTTTCCACCACGGCGGCGGCGTTGGCATTGGCTACAGTCAGCACGCCGGGCAGGTCATCGTGGCAGACGGCACACCGGAAGCGGCGCTGCGGCTTGAGCGCGTACTGACCACCGATCCAGGTATGGGTGTTGTACGCCATGCCGATGCTGGTTACGATATTGCCATCGCCGCTGCGAAGAGACATGGCATTAAGATGCCGATGTTGAAATAAGTCGTTGACAGGGATTTCGCCGCTCGATCTGGAGTACAGAGCCTGCTTTCAAGAGTGATCGAGCGGCAACCAGATATCAAACTGAGTTCCCAAGCCCATTTGGCTGTGCACCTGGATTGTGCCTCCGTGTTTTTCCAGGATCGACTGAACAATAAATAATCCTATTCCAGTTCCTTGTATTTCTTCTTGAATAGCGTTCGTGCCTCTAAAAAAGCGACTGAATAGCATCGGGATATCATCACTTGGTATACCTATGCCTGTGTCAGCAATTGAAATTTCAATACCCGAACTTGAACTCTTCAGGTTAATACACACGCTGCCAATAGGATGTGTAAAATTGATGGCATTCCCCAGTAGATTCACAAAAACCTGGGTTAATGCGGTTTCATCTGCCTGGATGATGCGGTAGTTTTCATCCAGGTCATCCAATATGGGCAGCGAAATCGCTATATTTTTTTCTCTGGCGGATGGCTCAATTTGGTCGACCACCTGGTTTACAATTTCAGTGATATCAACAGCTTGGAAATGCATCGGTAGTTGGTTGCTTTCCAGGCGGCCTGCGCTGAGTATATTGGCTATCAGCAGCCGCTCTCGATTGATCTCGCCCTTTAAAACATCCCAATATTCCCGATAATCTGGATCGATTATACAATCATCGAGCATGCTGACCATCAAGAGCATGGTGGCAATCGGTGTGCGCAATTCATGAGTCGCCCGGTTGATAAAATCTGATTTCATTTGTTCCAATCGGGTGCGTTCGCTGATGTCACGAACGATGGCGGTGACTTCATCTAATCCGCTGTCCTTAATTCTTGCTTCAAATACATGTGATGCGCCGTCAATTTCAATCGCGTATTCCATGGTTTGGGTTTCTTTCTTTTCCAGCACCTGATCAATGTGATTCATGATTTCTTTGATCAGCACATCGGGCAGGTCATTGTTTCTGAACTCATCTGCAGCTTGCTGTGTAGATAAATTTGGCATGGGAATTGAACTTGGTTTGTAATCCAGCAGGTTTCCGTCGCGTCGAATGCGAAAAATACTGTCTGGAACAGCGCTGAGCAAGGCTTTGTTGCGGGTTTCGCTTAGTAAAAGATCATGCTTGGCCCTTATATTTGTCAATGTGTTGGATAAGAGATCCCCGACCATTTTTAATAATAAAATACTGTCTGATGACCAAACCCGCTCCTTTACGGTCGACTCAAACCCAAGAAAACCAATCAAACGATTGTGCATTGTCAGAGGTATAACAAGCAAAGACTGAATGGCTTGCGCCTCCAAGATATCTCGCTCGGCCTGTGCCTCAACTGGCAACTCGGAAACCTTTGGAATATAGACTTCCTGCAGTTTTTCCAGTTTTCGCATCAACCACGGATAACTGTTGGCAGGAATATTTTTTAAATATTCAATCTGTGGTTCAATCCCGGGCCCGCACCATTCATGTGTGTTGGACAACATATCCGTACCGTTGTCAAGCTGGAAAACATAACCCCGGTCAATCTTTTCAAATTCAACAATCTGTTTAAGAATGTAATTGATTTCCGGGTCGAGGTCCGCTGAATTTATACTTATGGTATGGGTTGACATCGAAGTCAGGGCTTCTTCAATTTTTTGATGGTATTCTGTCAGCCTGGTCTGTTCCCGACGCTGATTTTCGGAAGATTTGATCCCCGTAATATCCTGCTTGGTACCCACAAAGTGCGTGATCTTTTTATCATCACCCATTACTGGTGAAATGACGACCGATTCCCAGTAGAGTTCGCCATTTTTCTTGCGATTGCATAGTTCACCGTGCCAGGAAAACCCCAGGGTGATCGTATTCCACAACCGTTTGTAAGTTTCGGGCGATGTTTTTTCCGATTTTAAAATGCGCGGATTTTGGCCAATCACTTCTTGTAGGCTGTATCCGGTTAATTGTGTGAATTCCGGATTGACATACTCGATATTGCCAAGGACGTCGGTAATAATAATGGAAGATGGACTCTGGTCCACCAACTGCGAAAACTTGCGCATGCTCAGTTCCGTTTTCTTGCGCGCGCTCACATCCCGGCAGACCCCAATGACCGCCGGCTGGTCTCCCCAATACCCGGGCACCACCTTCGTTTCAACCGGGATGCGGGATCCATCTTTCTTGGTTAAATCTATCTCGCAGGTATTCGTCGTGTCAGCGTTGTCGCCCTGTCTAATTTCCCAGGCCTGGGTTTGCTGATCGGTTGTGTGCACTTTTAGAATATTCGCCCCAATTAACTCATTTCTTGAATATCCCAGGTTATTTAATACTTTTTGATTGATCTCGATGATAACGCCGGTGGAACTGAGAATAAATATATAGTCATCTAATGCATCAAACGTGGTTTGTAGTTGAGCCTGGCTTTCGCGCAGTTTATCCTGGGTCTGAAAGCGGGTCAGGACGCTCCCGATGTGAATCGCGCGGTCCTCAAGAGCACTGCGATAAAAATCTGGCATGCCATCACGGCTATGTGATGCGACATTCAAACAAGCGATCACCTTGTCATTAAAACGCACTGGCACCATTGCGAAAAAATGTAAGCCTTCATTGGTGTCAGTGAGATTCTGGTTTATCTGTAATTGGGTGTACGGCAGGTAAAGTGGCATGCCAGTCAGTACCAGTTGGTATTGGGCCGAGCCTTTTTCATATTTGCTGGATTGGGCAACAAACTCATCCGAAAGACCCTTACGGGTTATCAAAACCAATTCCTGTTTTTGATGATCCACCCAGTAAATTCCACCGCAGTCCATGTCAGAGACTTGCAATGCCAGGTCCAGGCAGAGTGGCAGTGCCTCTGCCAATGTCGTTTTCTGCGCCAGGCTGATAGCCAGGTTTCGCTCGCTGTTGGCGATTTCTTCTGCCCTCTTTCGCATGGTGATATCGCGGCTGATGCCGACAACGCCTATCGGTTTGTCATCCGCACTGTATAGTGGGGCTTTCAAGGTATCCACAAGAATTTGTCTGCCATCCGGATATTTGACCCATTCTTCATCGTGGCGCGGTTTTCCTTGTTTGATCATCTCGCGATCATTTTTCCGGAATGTATCCGCGGTTTGCTGGTCAAATAGATCGTAATCGGTTTTATTCACTATTTCTGAGCCCGGTTTGCCTACCAATCGGGAAAATTCGAGGTTGCAACCCAGGTAAATGCCTTGCGCATCTTTGTAAAAGGTTATATCAGGGATTGAATTTACCAGGCCGATCAGCAAAGAATTTTTGGTGGATAACTCGGTTTCGATATCTTTATGTTCTGTAATATCGATACCAATCCATTGGATTTCGTCAATGTCTTCGGCATTATTCTGGATAACGCTATTTTCCCAAGCAATCCAGCGCCAGCCTTTGGCAGTCATGATGAGCTGTTCCGTGACGATATGGTAGGGTTCTTTTTTTAGATCTTTCACCGCATCCATTGTTTTGGGAAGATTGTCAGTGTGCATCAGGTGAGTAACTGGTTTTCTGATCAATTCACTGAGTTCTTTTCCAAACAGTTCGCAATAGGCTTTGTTGGCAAAAATAAGGCGGCCTTCACCATCAACCCGCACAGCCAGCGTACTTTGCGAATCGTTCATCTTACGATAATGTCGCGGCTTTTCATTTAAAGCCAGTTCGAATGTTCGCCGATCGCTGCTTTTCCGCGGCGAGCAAATAATAAAGGTTTGGTTTTTGTATTTACGCTGGGTGACTGGCATTTCCAGTGGAATTAAATTACCGGCGCGATGTTTACCACAGACAAGCCAGCTTTCTTCCATCTGGTGTAAGCCGTCTTTACTCGAGTAATGATTTTCCATGTATTGTTCAGGGATGAGAGCATCCAGTTTTTGACCAACCACTTCGCCTGTCAGGTACCCGAACATGGTTTCAGCCGCAGAATTCAGATATAAAATCTGCATGGTTTCATTCAGAATAATGAGCGCATCTGGCAGAAAGCCTGCCAGATCACGAAGCGACCAATCTAATATGTTTAATTCGGGTTGTTCAATAGCTTGTCTCGAGATGGTTTGTTTTGTCATCTTTTTTCATCTCTTCCCTGGCGTGGCTTGGTGGTGTCAACCTGGCTGGAAAAGCCATTGAAAAAAATCAAAGGCCCGGTATCTTCCCGTAATATACTATTCAAAGCCTGATCAATCATTGGGTCACAGCTTGAATAGGACTTTAATGTGTCTGAAATATTGTGATCTGGTTAATGTAGCTTGCGACGCGAACCCTATAAGTCAGGACAATGAAGAATTTGCCAGCCCCCGATCACTCTGCTCACATGTTAATTTTGCTGTGATACTGATTGATAAACTCTTTTATCGCCATCCAGGTGGGCCATCGCTTTGAAAGGCAAAGACAAATAATTTTAACCTATTATCGACCCTTTAATCCAATACTTAAGCAGTCAAACAATGGA
>CAIMZS010000492.1 GCA_903846015.1 uncultured Anaerolineae bacterium
ACTGGAGTTCAGCGTGTGCTCTTCCGATCTCTCCCCAAAGAAAAGATCGCGTTGTTCCCCACGAAAGACAGACCACCAGCCATGCACCCGGCCTGAGCCCATCTGCAGCCATCATCTGGCTGGGCGACTCATCATCCGCCAACCCGGGTATGACACGCCAGTTCCGACCTGCATCGCGTGAAAGGTACAGCGCATCCAACGTCATCACAAGCAGTGCATCACCCTCCTGGAGTATCCCATTGGCACTTTCCAGGTTGTCGTCTCCCAACCGCTGCCAGGATTGAGCATTGTCCGCGCTTACATAAAGACCAGAACCTTCCGTACCAACCAACAACAGTCCCGGGCGGCTGGCTATGCTCAAAATGGGAACAAACCCACACGGCAGCAGTACCTCCCGCCAGGCGCGCCCGCCATTTTGGCTGACAAACAAACCAGTTCCAGTGCCTGCATAAAGATTATTTTCAGACGTCGATACCAGACCAAGCACCTGTAAGTCCAGCAAACCAAAATTCCAGGCCGCCCAACTGGCCCCCCCATCCGTCGAACGGAATACCCCATCTTCAAAACTGGCGGCGAACATCGTCCTATCAACCTCAAAATCAGAGGAAAATGCCAGTGCAGTAATAAAAGGTGCGGGGCCAGGCAATTGAGCCGATTCCCAGGTCGTACCATCATCAGGCGAACGCAATATTCCCCCAGGTACGGCCGCGAATACCATTGCGGGCAATGCCACGTACGGGGAATAGCTTACCACGCTGGCCGGAACCGGCATGGCAGCCTCTTTTCCGACCAGAACCGGAAGCCAGCTACCACCCCTATCAAGACTGCGTAATAACCCAGCGGAGTGAGCGGCAAAATAAGTATCACCACAATTGGTAAGTGCATAAATAATGTCCGACATTAAGGCTCCGCAGAATACTGGGGACTGGCATGCTGAACCAGCACATCCACAGTCAGCGCCAGCGCTGCGCCACGCAGCGCTGCATTCAAAACCGCTTTTCCGACCCCGGCCGCGTCCAGAATACCCGCTGCCAGCATATCTGCCGGTTGGCCGGTGCGTACATCCAGAGCCTGCCCGGGCTGCAGATCATGCAGTTCAAAACCAGCATTTGCGGCAATCACCAGCGCAGGCTGACGAAGCGCTTTTTGCAGGATCCGGCGCGCCGCAGATTGCACCTCAGTCTGGGAAGCATTTGGAACCAACCGGTTAAGACAGGCCAGGTAAGCCGCCCCACCGCCAGGCAGGATTCCATCCCGCATGGCGGAACGAATCACCAGGCTGGTATGTTGGGCCAGGTCCAGCCGGAAACTTTGCTCACTTTCGGTAGCACCGCCGATTAGCAGACGCGCTGCGCCACCCCTCAGCCGTCCAATCCGAGCCTGGTATTTTCGGCGGGTTTCAACACTGTCCGAAGCATTCAGAGCCGCAAACAAGCTGGCCAACTGGGTACGTAGAGCCAGCGGATCACCCCGGCCGCCCACCAGACCAAAATTGTCCGTATCAGCCCACAGACGCCTGGCAAAACCAAAATCATCGGGACGGATGTTCTCAAGACTCTCATTCGTCGCACTTATGATGGCGCGCCCGCCGGCCAGGCTGCTGACATCCTGCAGGTTGGCAAACTGATCTGTCAGCCCGGTGCCCGGCGTTTTTATTCCCAGCACAGACAGGTTGCCTGAACGACTGGCATTGACCATTAAAGCCAGGCTATCTTCTGAAAATTTCCGTGCCAGGATAGCCAGGGACTTGTGCCCCGCGCCCAGTGCAGCGCGCAGAACTGGCAAAATGGTCTGGGCATCGTTAATTTCAAGATCTGTGCTGAGAATGGCACAGTTCTCCAGACGGGCAATTGCCTGGCGCAAATCATTCAACTGGCTGCGGCTGGCCAGCCCTGCATCCCAGAGTGCGCCTTCAATATACTCACGCTCATCAGGTTGCCCACGCGCTTTTTCAACCTGGATATGCCCATCCATGCCAATGATAAAAAAGATCTCACCCAGCAGCCGGGCAATCCCGGCATCTGGGCAAATGGACATGGCGAAATTGGTCAATTCCTGCTGAGTTTGAATGGGGCTGGCCAGACTGGAAAGTTCATCTAGCAGGTCCGGCAAAAGGTCCTCAAGCGCTTCGCGCAGCTGCATTGCATTTCCACCGGCTGTAAGGTACTTGATACCCTCATCATAAATGGTTTGCAGCATCACGGCAGCCGAAGCCGTCCCATCGCCCACCTCTTCCCGCAGACGCCAGAGCACATGCCGGACAAACATCGCCCCCATGTCCGCGTCCCGGTCGCTGAGAGCCACAATCCGGCGGGCAATCAGACCGCCATCATCCAGCAATTCAGGGGCGTCACCGGCATGTGCGCGCGATACTGCCACCAGGCGTGGCAGAGGACCCAGGCTGGGACGAATGGCCGCCACCATTCGGGTAATACCCTGCTGAAAATACTGTCTGGCCTCCGGTTGCAGAACCACACCTGGGGTGACATCCCGGAAAGGGTTCTTTTTCTTTGGGCGAGGATTAATGCTCATATTGAGCCAATTCTATCAACGATTCACCTGGAAGTACCGCTCGCAATCTCAGGGAAAAAACATATTCACCAGGCAGCGCCTTTTCAAGCGTTTTGTCATCCAGGCTGGCCGGATCTAAAACCCTTTGCGGTGGAATGGTGTAC
>CAIMZS010000493.1 GCA_903846015.1 uncultured Anaerolineae bacterium
CGGACTTAACTGCTGCCAGAGAAATCGCAAAACAAAAAGGGGCAGAAGAAGCAAATAATTTTCTAAAACAACACGGTATGGATGAGCAGAATTCACTTTTATTGAGCGAATCATTAGAAAAGGCTACAACAAATACTACTTTTTCATTTATCGATCAGAAAAATGATCGCGTACAGGGTTTTGCTTTACTTGAAACACCTGACACTTATTGGATGATGGAACCGATTCAATCTGCGCCTAATACTTGGGAAACTATACAAATTTTCCAGGCCAGCGGAGAAGAAATTACAAATAAGGTCAAATCAATTTTTTCAGCCACTTAGCAATTCCAGGTTCTTTAAAAAAAATCATAACTAGCAGACTGTAATGTCTGCCAGTTATTGAAAATCTCTACTAAATCGTGTGAGGATATTTTGAATAACTTGGTTGGAAAATCCATTAGCCATTACTACTTTATAGAACCACTCGACGAAGGCGCTATGGCGGTTGTCTACAAAGCCTGTGAGGCGCAACTGGAGTGTATATTGGCAGTCGGACAAGCGCGAATCAGCAGTGCAATAGCTGCGACCTTGCCCATAAGCATTAATACGGCACAACCTTGGCGTAATCGCTTTTCAAAAGCCCAGACGATTTCGTATGATGATTTAAGCCTTGGAGAACGTTTATAAGATGAGCATCATCCTGGATCATTGGCTACCTATAAACCGGACTTGGATACCTTGCTGGTTGCCAGGTTTCAAACCTTCAAAATGTCATTATTTAACTTTGATCACTATATCCCCGAAATCGCTTCATCTCGGAAAACATCTCGCTTCAAATACAAACGTCCGAGCGGCCATTTGATGACATGGTCGCTCGGACGTCAGATCCAAAATCTTGTGAGTAAGTCTGTGATACAGATGAAATTAAGTGGACCTGAGGGGATTCGAACCCCTGGCCTCCTCAGTGCGATTGAGGCGCGCTCCCAACTGCGCTACAGGCCCATATAAAGCCTGATGATTCTATCTGATGCAAGGGGGA
This sequence comes from uncultured Anaerolineae bacterium, assembly GCA_903846015.1. Lineage (GTDB taxonomy): Bacteria > Chloroflexota > Anaerolineae > Anaerolineales > Villigracilaceae > UBA5195. The sequence continues at coordinate 1,021 of CAIMZS010000493.1, forward strand.
ATGTCAAGCAGCGTGTGTGGCAATTATTGGGTTCCTGTTTGCTGCCATGGGGAGCAAAAAAAGAAATAAAATGATTGTACATATCTGCAAAAACAGGCGATAATAAAGCTATCTGTTTCCAACAAACTAAGGGAATGCGCAAATCGCAGAGGCACAATGACTGAATCTGGTTCACAACCTGCTTACCGTATCACCGACTTGCAAGAGGCCGAACGCCCACGCGAACGACTGGCCGCGCTCGGGCCTCAGGCGCTTTCCAACGCAGAACTGATCGCCATCCTGCTGCGGGTTGGCGTTCCAGGGGAAAATGCTGTCCAGGTGGGGCAGCGGTTACTGCATAAATTTGGCGGCATCGGCGGCTTGCATCGTGCTCCATTTACAGAACTATGCAAACAACATGGCATTGCCGATGCCAAAGCCGCACAGATCAAGGCAGCGATTGAGTTGGGACGGCGCTTGACCCTTGAATCTCCGGATGAGCGCCCAGCCATCAACTCCCCCGGGGATGCGGCGGCACTCGTTCAATATGAAATGCAGGCCCTGGAGCAGGAACACCTGCGCGTGCTGCTGCTTGACCGGCGCAACCGTGTTTTGGAAGTGGCTGAGGTCTACCGTGGCTCAGTCAATTCGTCCCAGGTGCGTGTGGGCGAGGTCTTTAAGGAAGCCATCCGCAAGAACGCCTCGGGCATCATCGTGGTGCACAACCACCCGAGCGGCGATCCAACGCCCAGCCCGGATGACGTGGCAGTCACCAGGGCGATCGTGCAGGCGGGCAAGTTATTGGATGTGGATGTATTGGATCATTTGGTAATTGGGCAGGGCAGGTGGGTGTCGTTGAAGGAGCGAGGGTTGGGGTTTGGTTGAGACAAATTCTTCACCCACCTTGTAAATCGTTTTTTTTCTTGGGTGGCAAAAGCAAATCAGCATCTATCAAATCCTGTGGGCGCCCAGAAGCACGCTTGGCAATAACTAAATCATATTTGGCCAGCTGCACTTCCTGATCGATCCAAGGCTGAAGGGCGCGATCCACAATGGTCGCATATTGCTCGCCTTGTGTTTCTGTTAAAGTATGCATTGTGCGGCTGATACCGCTGCAGTCTGCCCAGCCTTCCACGCCCCAGGCTTTGCCAACTGCCTGATCCTGATCCAGTGGTTGGGCCGCCTTACTTATATCTTTGGCATTCGGTAGCCCACCCAAAATTGGTACCAGAAATTCCAGCACATTTCATTGGTATATGACCGTAAAACCAGTCTCAATATATACGAGACGTGAGTCTCACTCTCTTTGAGATCCTCCAATTTTCACCGCAGAGGACGGAGATATTCTTAGGGTGGTCGATCAGGGGGTTGAAGCCCTGATCTTTGCTTTCACTGCGAAAATTTATTTAATGCATAACATCAGCGAGTGAAGCAGCGATGGC
>CAIMZS010000494.1 GCA_903846015.1 uncultured Anaerolineae bacterium
GAAATAGGGGAATCAAGAGCCAAAGAGCGAAGAGGCACATCCACAGATTTGCGCTCAGGGACATGGATTATTTTAACAATGAAAAAGCCAGGCTTTTGTGTTCGGCAAGGGTTTGCCGCTGGCGGAGGCAAACAAGTAAAGATGGACGCGGTCGACTGCGTCCATCTTTACTTTAAATGAAGAGCAGCAGGTTTTGACGATGCTCAGTGGCGGCAAACCCAGGTGCCCAGAGAACCCGTTTTGCCTTTGAAGGTGCTGGTCTTGGTAACAACGCCACCGCAGGCAGTGGTGGTGATGGTGTAAGTATATTTGCCTTGTAAGACCTGAATAATGGCGCTGGACTTGTTCCCGACAGAACTATAGTAGTATCTTCCGTTGGAGACACCAACCAGGCGCACGTAAAGCGTGCCGCCTGTTTTGTTGGTAATTCTCAATTTCGCTATACCGACGGTGGCAGCAGGTTCAACATTGAGAGAAATGCCGGCATGGTTACCGGGATCGGCCTGCCTGGCCGCCACTGGGGTGGGAGTCCAGACCGAAAAAGCAATCGCAAAAACGAACAGAATTGTGATCAGACGCGCGGATTTCATTTGATCCTCCTATATTTCCGACCTGATGAAAGAGAATGTCCCGAGCAGTCCTGAAAAATACACCGGCTGACCGGGTGCTGCTGGGATATATTCACTATAGCACGCGATAATAATATAATACTAGTGATATAAATCACATTGTAAGAAGTTGGTCCATCCCCCCAAAATAAACGGTCTTCCGACGCCCTCCCACCCCGTCATTCCCGAAAGACATCGGGACAGGTGTGCGAGCGGCGCTCTTCCGCGTGGCAATCCTCTCTTTATCGGTGGCGCCTGCCCACTTAAGCCAAGATTGCGATAGTCCCGGCTCCCGCACGAGGCCACAACCGGCATAGAGCAAGTGCGCCGGTTTCGCAATGGCAGGCAGCCGGCAAAGAGCAAGTGCGAGCGGCGCTCTCTCGAAACACATTCATGATTAAACATGATTAACCATCCAACAAAACATAGCCAGGGATGATTCCATGCTATTATTACATCAATATTCACCGCCAATCCACGATAAACGGATAGGGATAATTTGCAACCGATAAGCAACAATGCTGCTGTGGCTGAATCTTCGCTTCTCAAAAAAGTGGATCGATTCTTGCTCGAAATTGGGGGTTCCATGTCAAGCGGTCAGAAAATTTTGGTAGCGCTTATTCTCCTCACCACACCCCTGTGTGTGTTTTTTGTAACCGAAATTTCCGTTTATTTCGAGCTAAGGCATCTTGTGGCAGGAGCAAGCGCCATAACCGCCATGCTTTCAGGGATTCTTGTTCTTTATTATTTAAGCACCCTTGGGATTATGAATTATCATAACCGCAGTATTCGGAAACTAAATCAAGAAAACCAACAGCTGCGCGATGTGACCCAAATACACCGGCAGCTCAGTGAAGAATATCTTGAAATTATCTCGGAAATTTCTTCTTGCAGTAACTGGAAATTGGCATCCTATCGTACTGCCAGTCTATTGATAAAACCAATGAGCCGAAACGGCAAACGGGTGACCGTAAATATCCTATCTGTAAAAGCGGATGATTTGTATTTTGATGCTTCATCGACATCTGCCGGGCAGGAATTGGTGAACGATCATTTTCATTTCTCAATTGACCAGGGAATTACCGGCTGGGTGGTCAGGCATGGCAAATGCTGCCTTGTAAACGATCTTAACGACGATACAGAAAAGCGCTTTTTTTCTCATCCAGCTTTTCCCGATATAAAATCCGAGATGTGCGCCCCGATTAAGTATGGAAATAATAAAATCATAGGGGTGCTCGATATTCAAGGAACAGCTCCTTTCGAAGACGATGATATGTTGATCTTGCAGACACTGGGCGGTCAATTGGGAGAAATTTATCAACGCCTGGAATCTATGGAAGTGCGCAGAAAGCTGGCTGAATTATCCATTTCACTTGCGAAACGAGTTATCTCTATTCGTGATTTGGGTACCCTGCTGATTGAAATTGGCGTTGTGGCAAAAGAAGTTCTCGGCGCGGACGTGATCAGCTATTATTACATCAATCCCCTGGATAGCCAACTCAAGGGACCGTATACCTCGGGAGAATTATTACACCCGGAGGTAACGAAAAGCGCGGATGATACTTTAACGGACGAATATCTTAATCATATTTTGTCAAACAACAGCGTTCAATATTTCGAACAGGCCGAAGATAATCTCTCGTATCGGCCCAATGATAACCAGCGGTTGCCTTTTGGCCCGCGTGAAAATATTAAATCATTTGCAGTCATCCCGCTTCTTTCTCAGAATGGAACAATCGGATTAATGTTTGTAAACTTTCGCACGCATCAATCTTTTGAATATGAGCTAAAAAGTTTGATTGAAATTTTTTCTTCGCTCTCATCTCTCGCCATCCAGAACTGCCAGGCGGAAGAAATTACAGCCCTGGTAAGGCACGATCAATTGGTAAGGGATTTGCACGATACGGTTCAACATCGTTTGCTAGGAACCGAACGAGCGCTCAAGGACATGCTAAATAGCGGGGGCAAAAATGGAAATTGGAAAAGTTCAGGCACAGCCGCGCTGAATTACCTTGTATCGGCCAGGAAAATTATTTACAACCTGGAACGTGGCGAAGATATATTTTCCCTCAAAACGATTTTGGAAAATATCCGTTGGCACGCCCAACTGATCGAAACTATTTATAAAATTAATGTAATTTTAAAATTGCCCGAAATCAACACTGGTGTGCCGATTATTACCTGGATGGGCAACCAGATTGAATATGTAGTCGAAGAAGTTGTATACAACGCGGTGCGGCACTCGCAAACCAAGAAATTGGAAATAACGGTGGAGCTAACCGGCAATGAACTCAGCATTCGCATCAAAGATTTTGGGATTGGTTTTACAAATGATCAAATTGAACGTGGTTTAGGGCTGGATAATATCCAGCAGCGCGTTGAGACCTATTTGAATGGAAGCCTGGTCATCAATTCAGAACCGGGTAAGGGAACAGAAGCCCTGGTCCGTTTCCCTGTCATCATCGAATTTCCGGAGGCACTATGAGCGAAACGAATGAGATCACGGTTCTTCTGGTTGAAGACGAAGCTCCGATCGACATGGCCTTTCGTCAAGCGCTCACACATGATGCTCGTTTTAAGTATGTTGGAAATTCGCTGGGGCGCACAAATTTTGAAAAGCATGCCAAACAGTTTTCGCCAAACATCATTGTCATTGATTTGTATCTCCCCATTTCTGGCAAGTTACTTTCTCCGGTGGAAAGAAAGCCGCGGCTCGAAGAGGGTTTGTGGCATATCGAGCGCGCGCGTGTTATTTGCCCGGAAGCAAAAATTGTTGCCATGTCAAATTACTTCCTGACCAATGCCGGCCTGGCGAGACAGGTGCTGGAAAAAGGCGCGGATGCCTATTTGCCAAAACACAACGCTCCCCAGGGTGAGGAAGATTGGACCGAATGGCTCAAGCACAATCTGTGGTTAATCTACAGGGGCAATTGGCAGCCAGATTCGGAAATGGCTTCGGAAGCGGACGCCAACGCGCAAAAGAAGTCGTCGATTCTGTCAGACAGGGAAATTGAAGTTGTAAAGTTGTTTGCCCAAAATAAAACGGATTTGGAAATTGCGAATCACCTTTACCTGGCCGATAATACGGTGCGCTCTCACTTTAAAAACATCCTCGGAAAACTGCACGGCGAGGGCGTGACCAGCCGGCGCGACATTATCGAATGGGCGCTCAAAAACGAAATAATCAAATAAGCATCCAGCGCCCCTCGCCCCGGTCATTCCCGAAGAACATCGGGACAGGTGTGCGA
>CAIMZS010000495.1 GCA_903846015.1 uncultured Anaerolineae bacterium
GTTTCAAGTCGACTTGGAACTCCATTTGGAGTTCAGCATGGCATCCGTTCCCAACTCACCGAAAGAGACCAGATTGTTGGAAATTCTCATCAGCATTATTCGAAGGTTAGGAGGCAAACCGAAGTAGATTTTTTCCGGATGGCTGCGCCGCGGCCATCGCCCTTGCGTAGCCATCCGTTATCGAAAAACACGCGCTGATGGTCGTTAAAATCAAACAGGAGCGGTTGGTTATTACCCCGCTCCTGTTTGATTACCGGTTTGGTCTACTGGCTGAGAAGCCACTCCGCCGCGGAGCGAACCTCCACCGTAATACCGTTGATCTCGAAGCTGTTTTCGTTCGCGTCGGAAAGGATCAGGGCGCTTTCCACTTTGACACCTTGTATCCCATCACTTAAAGCACGGACTTCCCGTTCACGGGTGGCCGGGTTCTCGAGATTCAGAGCAACCTGGATCAGCTGGCGTGTTTCGGGGAGATAGAAATCCACTCCCGTCCAGGACCCGGGACCATTTCGTTCATAGCCGCCAGGGGTGGTGTAGTAATAGATTTCCTTGGTCTGCTGCCGCAAGGTCAGGAAAACAAGGTTCTCCAGCAATCTGCCGGTATTGGGTGAAAAACCAAAGGCGGATGCGTTGGATAAACCGGTGTCAATGCAATAGATTTTCTTGGGCACGATCTGCTGGCGTTTCACCGAGAAATCATACAAATTCAAGGTAAAAACCAGCCAACTGTTTTCCATATAATCGATATAATTTTTGATCGTGTTGACGCTGCCCAGACGGAATTGATCCTTGAGTTTGTTGAACGAAACCATGCTGGCAGGGTTGCTCATCAAATAAAAGGCAAGTTCCTTGAGCGCCGTGACCGCATCCAGGCGGTAACGGGTGGCGATATCACGATACAGAACATCGTCATACAGGGTGCGCTGCAAAGGCAACTCTGGGTATTTGAGCGCATCAGGGATTCCGCCGGATTTCAGATAGGCGCTGAGCATGTTTTTGAGGCGGGCATTTTCCACGGTGGTCATGCGTTGAAGATTGAGAAGTCCCTGTCCACTGAATTGCAGATATTCCTTGAAAGAGAACGGGAATAGCTCGACCGGCACATAACGGCCAGTGAGGCGGGTGCCCAACTCCCGGCTGAGCAGGGAAGCATTGGAGCCGATGATGTAAAACTTGAAATCCATATCCATAAAGTGGCGGACGAAGTGCTCCCAGCCTGGGACATTCTGGACTTCGTCGATCACGAATATTTTGCGCTCTCCAAAGGTTTCCACTAGCACCTGGTAGACATGTTCGGCATCCTCAGCCTGAAAACCCAGAAAGCGGTCATCTTCGAAGTTGATATAGTAAAACGCATCCTTGCCCAACTTGTGCGCCATCTGCGCCAGCAAAGTGGATTTCCCCACGCGGCGCAGCCCTGAGACGATCACGGCATGCGGCATATGCGCCGCGCGTTCAACTTCAGCCAGTTGGGTACGCTCGATGCCGGTATCTCGCGCCCAAAAGGAGTCGAACTGTTCGATCAGCATGGTCTTGATCTGGTCTTTTGACCAGCGGGATTTCCAGATGTTTTCATTCATAATGAAATAATACATCGAATAGTTTTCATTGACAATGAAAACTATTCTGAAATCAGGGTTCCATTAGTTCAGGAATACGTTTTTATAACACTGGTTGTGCGCACATAAAACCCCAAAAACAACCCGAAAGACCGGCTTTTGCCCGCATTAACTCCAAAAATTACCGTCGCTTAAAGGATACCGCTCTCTGCCAGACAGGCTATAATACTTCTAATCGACTTTGATTTGCACAAGGCGTCTTGCCCTGTAGTCAGCGCAGTTACAAGAGGAAACGAAGATGACAGCACAAGAATTTACAGAAGACATGCTTTGGGATAAATACAAACCGATCAAAAATCATCTCAAGAAACAGGAAGGTTTCGACGGATGCATTTTTGATGCTTATGGCCCGGAATTGCAGTTCGTAATAGATCAAAACCCGAAGAAGATTTGGACGATCATGGAAGAAGATGGCGCGCTTGTCTATCAGGCCGGTTACCATCTCATCAACCGGATTGGATATCTGGTTTGTGATAATGAATGGGAAAGTGACACACTGGAAATTGTCATTCCAGATGAATTCTCGGATGATGACGATTAGTAGTGGTTGGGGAATTAATTGCAGATATTCTGCCGCCTGCACATCATGGGACGAAACGTAAACTAATGCGCAGGCAGCAGCAACTTTGATTGAAGGTACATTTTCATGCCCACCCTCACCTGGCTCAACGACAACGAAGCGCGCAAGACTTCGGCGCACATCCCCTACCGCTTGCTGGAAGCGGACGCAAATCTTTCCTTTGGAAGCGCCGACACTGAAAACATGCTCATCCAGGGCGATAACCTTGAAGCCTTGAAAGCCCTGCTCCCCTACTATGCCGGGCAGGTGAA
>CAIMZS010000496.1 GCA_903846015.1 uncultured Anaerolineae bacterium
CAGCAAAACCTACTCATCGCCAGCTCACAGAATGAACGGTTTCGTTTATCACTCGAATTGGTTGCACAATTTGCTGGTTGCAACCTCCATGTCTGGCTGTAAACGATGACCACAAAAAACATTAGAACTAGGAATTTTTCAAGATACAAGTTCATGCGCCCGGATTCAATCTTTGCCATGTCAAGAACGTCGTTGATCAGGTGCAACAAGTGCTGTCCATTTTTTTGAATGAGACGCAAGTCATTTTCCATGTAATCTGTTAACGGCCCATCAATCTCCTCCAATATGACATCTGCAAAGCCGAGAATGGAATTTAAAGGCGTGCGCAGTTCATGGCTCATATTAGCGAGGAAAGACGATTTTAAGCGGTCAAGTTCTTGCAATTCGGCTGCGCGCTGTTGTAGTTCTTCGGTCAGACGTAAAGTTTCGAGGTGGATGCTGGCTTGCGCAGCAATAGCCGCCAGTAATTCTGCGGTTTCGGGAGAAACATTATCCAGCCCGGCAACGGCCAGCTCGCCAATTGATTCGCCACGCACCATAAGCGGTTGAGATAGGCTGATATTTGATGTAGCTTCTGTGATGGCTGTGACCTGAACAGAGTCATAAACAAAGCCAAGGATTGAATCTTCCTTACGCTCGGTATATTCTTTCCAGCTATCATGGGTGAGGCGGCGAGTGGCATCTTCAGCATCGGCGCGGGAACGTGAAGCATCTGCGAGTAGACGCAAGTTTTCTACCTGCTGGCTTAGTTGGCGCGCGATTGCAGAGACAAACGCCTTGTCATCATCTGTCAGCGGATTCGCCGGATCAGTTTTTAGGAATAAACTGCCAATTTGTTCATCCAGCACGTTTACAGTCTCTCGAAAGTCATGTTCAATAGGAGCTGCTTCGTCAAAGAGAGCAACCGAAGCCTGGTCATATGAAAAACCAATACGTTCGCTGTGATGGATGCCATTCAGGAAGGAATCCCAGTTTTTGTGTGTAAATTGACGGGTGGCGGCTTGTGCTTCGGCGCGGGAGCGTTCAGCAGCGGCAAGCAGGCGCAGGTTCTGAATTTGAAGCGATGCTTGCCTGGCTACAGCATTGGCCAGGGTATTTTCTTCATCTGTCCAGTCACGTTCTGATGGCGGTTCAATTTGCATTTCTCCAATTTTTAGTCCGCTTGCAATTAAGGGAGCATTGATGGAGTTATCCAGCTTCGATGTGGATGCCAAAGGTGTTGTCAACCGAAGTGACGACAAATTTTCACCGCTATAAGAGTAACCAATCTGTTCCTTTTCGAACAAGATGGATGTTTCAGGATGCGTTTTTGTCGTGTTGGCGTGCGCGGAAATGCGCTGTTCACTTTCTTTGAGTTGTGCTTCTAATTCAAGGATACGCGCCTGCAAAATTTCCAAATTAGAACACGTCGATTGGGTACCCATCGATGGATGCAGATCAGGGGATATCATAACCTGCATCACGCCTACATCGCCACCGGCGGGGAGCGGTTGGTTTGCGAGATGTTCAATATCTAAGAACAGTTTTTCAATCCGTTTACTGGATTTATTATCGAGGGGCATCGGTATATCTCTCCTGAGCCTGTTACTGTTCAGTTCTTGTTTTTCATGCTTAACTGGGCGATTGTCATAGGCGCGCCCAGAGCATGTCCCAATTCACGTGCTGCGATTTGAAGCACTGCTTCCACTGTGGTGGCGCTTTGGATTTTCTGACCGATAATGTTGAGTGTGCTTTCACGTTCAGCCTGGCGTTGCGCGCGGGCAAAAGAGCGCGCATTTTGCAAGGCGGTGGCAACTTGCGAAGCTAACGCTGTTTGAATGTTCGCATCTTCTTCAGTAAAGGCGTTAATTTGATCGGACTGCACGTCCAATACACCAAGCACCCGTTCACCGATAACCAACGGTACTGCCATTTCAGATGCAGTATCTGGTAGCAGTGGATTGGGCAGCCAGCCCAGGTCATTGTGGACATCATTAACAATGACCGATTGTTTTGTACGGGCAGCGCGGGCTACAAGTGATTGTTCCTGTGCCAATGGGATGGCCGTTGTGCCGTGCGTACCTTCATGTTCGTAGCCTTCCTTCCAACCGCAGGCAGCAATTTCAAGTGATGCGGTATTTTCATTAAGAATGAAAACGTGGGCATGATAAAGGCCAAATTGGCGCTGGGTCAACTGAACAACAGACAGTAACATTTTATCGATATCTAATTCGCGGGAAGAAACTGAACTGACCTGGGCTACTGCCGCCAATTGTTGGGCACGCTTATCCAATTCTATCTGACCACGTTGGGTTTCCTCAAATTGTCTTAAACTTTCAATGTGCGCGCCGAGACGCTCTACAATGGCATCGACCAGATCGAGAGATTCTTTATCATCAGAATTAAGTCCGATCACAGATAGTTTGCCCACCATTTCATCGCGAACTTTAATTGGCAGGCTGTAGGCAGATACTTCGGTCTGCTGGTCTCCCGCCTGGTTGAATGGCCGGACTTCCTTCAAGTCATAGATGTAGCTCAAACCTTTGCCAGCATTGGTGTCTGTGTAATTTTTCCAGCCTTCGCGGGTTAGGCGGCGTGAGGCTTCTTCCGCTTCGAAGCGGTAGCGCTCGGCGCTTTCCAGCAAGCGCAGGCTTTCGATTTGCTGCGCTACCTGGCGTGCGACTATATTCACCAATTCATCAGTTCGGGTGATTGGCGATTGACCTGCCATTTCTACTACTAAATTTCCAAGCGATTCACCTGTGATGGCAATAGGAGCTGTCATCGTATTATTAGTCGTCGATAATTGAGATTGCAGTGTTAAAGGCGCAAGCTTATTTTGTTCGAAAACAAATCCGGTTTCTTCGGGTTTGTGGATGGCATCCATGTATTCTTTCCAATTGGTGCGCGTCTGGTGACGCGCCTGGGCTTCAACTTCGGCACGCGCCTGTTCTACCTGTGCCAGGAAGGTTGAGTTCTGGATTGCGATAGCCAATTGTCCAGCCAATGCTTCGAAGGCAGTCAGAATATTCTGGTTTAGCCTGTTGGCTTCCTGGCTTTGCAAGTCCAGCACGCCTACCACTTTTTCGCCAATAAGCAACGGTACTGACATTTCAGATCGGGTAGCGGGTAAAAGAGAATTTGGCTTGAAGGTTGAGTTGGAGACTGTATCAGCTACAACCACCGAGCGTTTCTCTACTGCAGCCCGTCCATTGATTGAGGCGGTGTTCATCGGCAATTGGTGGCTACGATTGAGTAATTCTGTCCCAACTATTCCGGTACCAGATTTTAGGATCAAGTTTGTCTGGCTGATGTCTGTTAAATAGACTTGAACATAATACAGATCAAAGCGAGAGCGGATGAGCTCAGCAGCTTCTTTTAACATAATATCCAGGGCACGCACTTGCGATACAGAACGGCCTACTTCGGCGGCTAGCTCAAGGCCGTGAGTACTTTCTGCCACGCGTTGTTCTAGCGTGGCGAACAGGTTGTTGAGTTGGGCAGCCATCGAGTTGAACGCTGTGCCCAGCAGAGAAACTTCGTCACGCCCGGTAACACTTACGACCTGGTCCAGATCGCCTTCCTGCAGGGCGGCAGCGCTGCGGGTCAGGATACTCAAACGGTTGGTGATCGAAGTCACAATCAGGTAACTCAGGAAGATGCCGACCGCCAGGCCAATGAGCAGAACGATGCCACCATTAATGATGGCTTGTTGGTAGGCCGCTTGCGCCTGGTTGTTTGAGAAGTCAGCAAAGGTGTTATTAATGCCGGTCAATGCCTGAAGACTGGCACGAGCTGCCACAAGGTTTGCGGTCATTTCATTGGTAAGCGCAACATCTGGGTTTCCTGCTTGAATTGTTTCGAGATACTTTACAGATGTAGCCTTGTACGCATCGAATGCTGTATGGAATGCTTTTAAATATGTAAGTTCTTGTTGCTGTAAGGCAAGTTTTCCGGCATCTCGCAAGGATTTCGTGAAATCTGGGCTAACGGTTGTGACCCATTCTGTATCGTAACGGGTGATCGTTTCATCTACTATTTTATTGTCAGCCCGAATACTTTCAATGCTCTTTGATAATTGTGTACCTGTAACGTTTTCAAGATGTTTGAACAGGTATTGCGCATCAGCCAGGGCAACGTCTGCGCGGTCGATGGAAACAATAGGGATCAACATGAAGTCGTAAATATTGGAGAGTTGATAGCGCAAGGATTGTAGACCACTATAAGCGACGCCAGCAACACCCAGTGTTCCCAGAAAAAGCACAACCACCATTAAGATCATTTTCCAGGCAAGGGAAATATTCCCTAAAAAATCTGAACGGAAAACTCGCTGGCTTGCTAGAAAATTGGAAGATTGTTTAGCTTTGAAAATCTGATTAGTAGTCATAATTTGTCACCTCGGCTAACCGCCAATAGTTTCGTCAGTTGAGATTGGAGCTATTGCTGCCGTCTTGACGACCGGTAATACTTGCGCTGACACGTGACGCGCCAAGCGCCAGTCCAATTTCGCGGATGGCGGTTTGCAAGGTGTCATCCACTGTAGTGGCGCGCTGGATCTTCTGTCCGATGGCATTCACCATAGACTCCAGGTCGGCTTGGGCTTTGGCTTGTTCGAACGAACGAACATTTTGAATGGAGGTGGATACCTGCGCGGCCAAGGTGGTTTGGATGTTAATGTCTGAATCTGTGAAGCGACCAACCTTATCCGATTGCACGTCGAAGACGCCGATTACTTTTCCACCGACAATCATAGGCACAGCCAGTTCGGAACGGGTATCTGGGAGCAGGATGTTGGGCAGGAAATCTGGCGCTTCAGTCACGTTGTTGACGGTAACACCTTTGCGCTCACGAGCGGCGCGGGCCACCAGTGATTGTTCGCGATTGAGTGGGATGGAAAGTCCCTTTGCTTTCATTTGGCGACCTGCCTCGCCCGCGCCTGAAGCCAATACCAGGTTTTCACCGGCTTCATCAAGCAAGTAGATGTGAGAGTGGTACAAATTGAAGCGTTCCTTCGAGAGGTTCACCACTTCTTGCAGGAGCTTATCAGTCTCCAAAATGGTGGCTGTCGCGGTTCCTACTTCAGCCACTGTCGCGAGTTCGGTGGCGCGACGACGAACGTCTTCAAATGCCTGGCGCAAACGAGATGTCATACTATTGAAGGTTTGCGCCAACGTACCAATTTCATCGGCGGATGACACTTCGGCGAGCACATCAAAGTTGCCTTCTGCAATTTGTTGCGAAGTATTTGTCAATTGAGTGATAGGTAGGGTAATTTGTCGTGACAGCGTCAGCGCCAAAACAGCGGAAATAACAAGAACTACCAGTACTGCCGCGATGGAGAAAGTAAATGTTTGGGTACTATCTGCGCGCGCCGTATCAGTATCACCAGAGGCAAGTTGCTCACCCAGGGTTTCGATTTTTGCTACCAGAGGTTCTACAGCGCGTGCGGAATCGATTAGCGTTTGATCAATGGTAAAGATTTCTTTATCCAACGCTACCAGTGCGTTGAATGAGAGTAGATAAGCATCCACTTGAGTGAATAGTTCGTTTTTCGCAGCTGGCTCGATCTGGTTAGCTGCGGCGATCTGGGTTTTTAATTGCGGAATTAATCCATTAATCTGATCTGCATATTGTTGATCTCCGCGTGAAAGGTAGTCTTTTTCGTTGCGGCGAATCTGGAGGAGTGTGATCTCTAATTTTTCCAGCCCAACCTGACCTGAGATTTTTGCTTCAATTGTCTTGATCGAGGTTCGAAACTTACCCTCTAAACCAGTGTTCTCGTCATAGCCTTTTTTCCCGTATTGATTCACTAGTAAGGTGAAACTTTGTTCATAAGTATCGATCGTTTTCGTCAGATCAGCGAGATCGGCCTCGTATTGTGCTTGAGTACTATCACCTGTTGACACAGCTGCCACCGCAGGTCCAAGCAGCGCCAGTTGTTTAACTTCTGCGCGCATGGCCGCAACATTTTGAGTAAAAAGGGAAACATAGTTCGAGTAGGCGGTATCGAAGCCTTCGCTGGTCCAGCGCAGGAGGAAGTTTTTTTCATCACGGCGAGCTTGTAAAAGGTTGATAGACAATTTATCAGACAACCTGCGGAGTTCAATACCCTGGGTTAACGCTTGCTCGTAGGCGCCTTGCGTTCTACTCAAGCCCGACAAAGTGATGGCAGCGATGATCACAGCGAAGACAAACAATACACCAAAGGCCAGCAACAATTTACGAGACAGTGGCAGTTTTCCCCAGAAACCAAAGCGATTTTCTGATGAAGTGGAAGTAGATGTTGAGGTTATATTCATTCGCATACTCCAGGATGGTTAATTGCTGTTTTGCTTATCAGCCAATGCTTCGGGTTCAAGCGTTACCAGGGTAGACTTCATTCCCAGCGCATGTCCGAGTTCGCGTGCCGTGATTTTCAGGGCTGCTTCTATGGTGACGGCGTTCTGAATCTTCTGGGTAATAAGGTTCACCGCAGTTTCGCGCTGCGCCTGGCGCTGTGTTTGTGAATAGGACCGCGCATTCTGCAAAGCGACAGCAACTTGAGATGCCAGTGTGGTCTGTATACTGATATCAACTTCGGTGAAGCGATTGGTCGTTTCTGATTGCACGTCTAACACACCGATCAACTTGCCTGCAACTATCATTGGCACAGCCATTTCAGAGTGTGTATCTGGCAATAGTGGGTTTGGTAGGAAATCCGGGGCTGTGGTTACATCATTGACCACCACCCCTATAAGAGTACGAGCTGCGCGTGCCACGAGCGATTGTTCTCTATCCATTGGGATAGAACGTTTTTCAGAAACCATCTGTCTACCTATCTCGCCCGCGCCGGCGGCAAGTTCGAGGGTACCGGCCGCTTCGTTTAGCAGGTAAATGTGAGCGTGATAAAGATAAAATGATTTTTTAGACAGATCGACCACTTCCTGTAACAGACGCCCAGTTTCGGTAATTGTGGATGTGGCAATACCCACGCTCGCCACCACACCCATGTCGGCTGCGATCTTCTGGGTCGTTTCATACTGACGGATGTTCTGGAGGGCGACCGCGACCTGGTTGGCGATGGATTGGAGCGAGTCAACATCTTCCTGTTGCAGACCACCTTTAATATTATGTTGTACGTCCAACACCCCCACTACCTGATCACCGATGGAAATTGGGATGGCTACTTCGGATTTTGTTTCCGGAAGCAGCACATTGGACAGCCATTCGGGGTTTTGTGCTGTATTAGATACCAATATGGCTTGGTTACTTTCTGCCGCGCGACCTACCAGGCCGCGCCCTTTCGAGATTTTGTGGAATTGAGCCAACATCAATTTGCCGGCTTCGCCAGTACCGCCCATCATGACGAGATTTTCCTTGGCATCATCATATAAGTAGATTTGAGTATGATAATACTCGAAGGCGTTCTTGACCTGATTCACCACCTCAGTCACCAGTTCTTTCTGGTCTAGGATCGTGGAAAGGCGGCGGCTGACTGCCGAAGAAGTTGCCAGCGCTTTGGTACGGTCAGTCACGCGTTGTTCCAATGTGCCGATCAGTTCTCGCAAACGGCCAGTCATTGTATTGAACGCACTGGCGAGTATGCCGGTTTCGTCAGACGATTCGATGGCTGATGTCACATTCAAATCACCCAATGAGACAGCACGGGCTATATTTGTTAATTCCCGGATTGGGCGCACAACCTGGCCGTTCAAAAACCAGAGTACGATTAGCGCCAGAACGATCAAGATGAGGCTGATGCCCACCTGGCTGATGGCACTGGTTGTCGCTGCAGATGTGATCTGAGCGAAAGGAATGACCAGGCTGAGAGACCAGTGTGTACCGACTTCACCGATGGAAATTGGCGAGAAAACGCGCAAATCCTTTCCATCTGGGCTTAAGCTTGTGAAAACTTCGCCTGTGGCCAAGCGTGGTTTAAGTTGTTCAAAATCTTGATAAATCTGGGTGGCAGGTTGGTTTGATAATTCGGGTTGATTGCCTACAGCTATTAATGTCCCGGCATCTGTCAGCAGGATCGCTTTAGCCGTGCCCCCATACAAATTTAAGCTATCCACAATTTTTTGTGTAAAAGAAATCGGCGCATCCACACCCGTTACCCCAAAAAACTTATCACCTATCAAAATTGGCACGCTGAAAGTTGCCATGGTCGTATCTACGCCCTGGATTGAATAAATATAAGGCGCATTGGTATATTCTTTCTTTGTGTCACGGGGCTGCAGGTACCAATCGCCGGATCCAGGTACTTCGTAATTTTTGAGCGCCTCAACATGAATGGCGCCATCATTACCTCGCACCCAATAGGGAATGAATCGTCCGGTTGTATCATACGCAGGTTTATCCTGGTACTGGGCGTCGGAACCATCAAAAGCATTTGGTTCCCAGGCCGTATACACCCCCAGAAAGGATGGGTTTTCCGCCAACACCTGCCGAAGCATTCCATTAACCTGGTCGCGGGTTATGGGTGCAGGATTGGTCGCGTTTTTCACAGCTTCCAACCCTTGGGCTAAGGTTCTGGCAGTGAGCAAAGGCACGTCAAGTTCTGCGCGAATTTGCTGGGCGTGCGCTTCTGCAATGGAAAGCGCTTCTTTTTCTGAGTCGGTAATAGATGTTTGGCGAAGTGTAATCGCAGAGTAAGCGATCAGGATGATGGACGCCACCACCAGGATGAGGCCTGACCATAAGGTCATCTTAACCTGTAAAGATGTTTGCACGCCAAGGTTATGGGTTGCGCCTGTACTTGATGAAACGGAATTGATGTTTTTCTGAGACATAGACCCAAAACTCCTTGATTAATTGCCAATATCACGGGAAGCTGATGCTATAAACTCACTATTTACATGATCAAGTTTATTGGAAGTAGAGATATCGTGCAAAGCTGCCACATATCCACCTTCGATGGGCGTAACCAGTGCTGTAAAACATCGGTTATCAGGCCAGGTAATTTCACAAATCTGTGGGCTGGTGGTAAATTCGGCCTCTTTCATCAGGTCAATGAGCGCATCATAGCCAGTCCCAACGATTAAAGGCTGTCCGAGTTTGATCTCATCATTTTTGAACAGTTTTTTTGCTGCTGTATTGAATAATGAAAGGTTTCTGGCAACGTCAAACATCATAGTCGCATCGGCGGCGCATTGTAAAACTGCATTCAGGCGTTGTCTTTCCTGCTTCATGCTGACAAACAGCTGGGCATTCTCGATGGCAATTGCAGCCTGGCTGGCAATTGCCTGCAGCAGTAGTATATGCTCCTGCGAAAAATAACCGCATTGTTCATGGACGAGCACAAGTAACCCAAGCAAGTCAAAACGGCCCAATAATGGTACAACGACAACTGAGCGAGTTATATCTTGGGATGCAACCGGCCAGCGGTTGTCTTTCTGCGCATCACTAACCACAAAACCCTGGCGAGTATCTCTCATCTTAGCCAGTAAGAGAGATAGGTCAGGCAGCTTTGTCTCGATATCACTTGCGCCAGCCGCAAAACGATAGGTTTTGTGGCGTTTTCCTTTTGGTTCAAGTAAGATAATATGTCCCTGAAAAGCACCCAATGTCTCAACTGTGCGATGTAATACCACATCAATCAATTCATCAACATCCAGGCGAGCGCTCAACTCTCTGCCTATTTCGGGTAACAGGTTGAGTTCTTTATTTCGACGGCGGATTACATCTTCAGCTTCTTTGACTCGCAAACGGGTTCGGATGCGGGCGAACAGTTCGCGTCGATCAAAGGGTTTGGTCACATAATCATCAGCACCCATATTCAGGGCTGATTGCATATCCATTGGTTCGAGCCGGGCTGCAGTCAGGATGATGACAGGGATATGTCCAATTGCCGGATCAGAGCGAATCTCTTGAAGAGTTTCAAAACCATCTTTGATTGGCATGTTCATATCGAGCAATACCAAATCGGGCATCTCTGCGCGTGTCTTTGCCAGAGCTTCGTCGCCATTGGTGGCGGAGATGGATAGATAGCCCTCGTTTTGAAGATAGCGGGTAAGCAAGGAAATATTGTCTGGCAAGTCATCGACAACCAAAATTTTCAGACGTGGTTGTGCTTTCACTACAGGAGGGATCGTCGCGCCTGCAAGGTCTTCAAGAGCTTTAATAATAATTTGACAAACACGCTCCGGTCGAATGGGTTTGATGATAACTTCGTTCACCATCAAGCGTTGAGCAGATATTTTCAGACCAGGAACATCGTAGGCTGTCATTAAAATGGTATAACCTGGACGGCTTTTCGGATGTGTTTGTAGCTTTTCGATCAACTCGAGACCATTGATACCGGGCATAATCATATCGGTAATGAGTATGTTTACCGGATTTTCACGTACCAGCTCTAAGGCTATTTCGCCGCTGTTGGCAGAAATGGCCTCAATTTCCGGGCCTAACTGGGAGATGGCGCGTGCCAGGGTTGTAGCTGTACTGGTGTGGTCATCTACAACTAGGATGCGAGTGTGTGCAAGATTGGGAGATTTGAAAGTATCCATCAATAATATTTTCTCATTATTCCTGTAATTAAATCGATTGGCATGTGCCGGGAAGTGTTTGCAAAAGTTGGCGATAAACGGTAGTCCCGGTTCCCGTACGAGAAAGAACCCACTTCCAGGGCGGAAATGGGTTCTTTGATCGAGAAAAATGTACTTTTGGATTAATCAGCGACGAGACGGTAGCCAACCCCACGCGCATTCAGCAGATATCTGGGATTGTGCGCGTCTGGTTCGATAGCCTGACGAATGTGGTGGATATGCCACTTGGTCAATTCCTGGGCTTCGCGCGCTTCTGTTATGTAACCTTGAGCCTCCGTGATTAGCGTTTGATAGTCCACTACAGCCGGAGAATGACGCGCCAACACCAGCAGAAAATCAAAGGATGTAGGCGGCAAATTAATCACCCGTTCGCCAATTGACAGGCGGCGGGCATACAGGTCGAGCACAAGCAGGCCGCACTTGATATAACGTTCAGCAGGATGGTCAGCTTTAGTTGGTGCAGGCAAGGCGCTATTATCGCCTTCCAGGCTGCGTAGTTCGGTTTGAAGCCCTTCAATTTGGTCCTGGATTTCACGTCTGCGGTGTTCTCTTTGCCGAGCGATGATGATTTCTTTTGTTCTCTCGATTAGAATTTCAGGATCAAGCGGTTTTAATAGATAATCGATGGCCCCATGTCGCAAGGCTTCTATCGCAGAATTCATATCTGGTTGGGCGGTAAAAATCACAACCGGAAGCCCTGGATAGCGGGAGTGCATCAAGTCCAGCACATCCAGTCCAGCCAGGCCTGGCATGCATTTGTCTAAATAGACCAGGTCGAACATGGTTGTTTCAAGAAAAGCCAGGCCTTGTTCTCCATTTTCTGCAGTAGTCACTTCCAGGTCAGATCGTTGCAAAATGCGTGCAAGCGTCTGGCGCAAAACAGGTTCATCATCGATAATGAGAACTTTCCCAGTAATATTCATTCATGGCTCCTGGCATCCACCGGTAACCAAATACTGATGGTTGCACCATGTACAGGATTATTATTTGCTTGAATTCGTCCGTGATGTTTGAGAATAATTTCGTGTGAAATGTTTAACCCTAGCCCAGTGCCACTTTTTTTATTGGTAACAAACGCATCGAAAATGATAGGCATTATATTTTCTTCGATACCCGGACCGGTATCAGACACGGTCATTTGAACTTCACGGCTTTGGGGCAAAAAAAGCGTTGTAATGATCAAATCGCCCCTATCTGTCGCCATGGCTTCGACTGCATTCATGAATAGATTGAGAATAACCTGCCTGAGTTGGTCTTCCAAGCCATGAATGGATGGTAATTCAGGATCGGGATGGAATTTAAAGGATATCTGGCTTTGTCGTAATTGGGCGGCAATCAGATCGCCAACATCGTTGATGATGTCATTCATCTGAACCTGTTTGAAGCCTTCAAAATTGACAGGTTGATATGTAGTTCGCAACCTTTTTAGCATGGAAACCATTCTTTCAGTTTCCGATAACACAATTCCCAAATCTTGCTTACCCTGGTTGGAAATTCCTTGTTCTTCTTTCAGTAGAAAGAGTGCGTTTTGTATCGCCTGGATTGGATTGTTCAATTCGTGCGATACGGAAGCCAACAAACGCCCTGTAACTGCAAGTTTTTCGGCCTGAATTAATTGCGAGCGAGAAGCCCGTTCCTGATTGCTGGCTTCTTTTAAATCGGCGTAAAGTTTTGCTTTTTGCAAAGCGACAGCCAGTTGGTTCGCAACTGCAGACACCAGTTGAACGTCCTGTTCGGTAAGATAATTCGGGGCTGCTTGGTGAACATCCAGCAGGCCCAGGAATTGGTGCCCAACCTTGATGGGTACCGCAAGTTCAGATTTTGTGTCTACCAGCAAAGGATGGCGAGCAAATGAGATAATTTTTTCGACATCGTTCGTAAAAAAAGGTTCTCCGGTTTCTGAAGTAAGGCCTACAATTCCCTCTCCAACTGAGAGACGAAATCCCTGGCTTTTGAGTTGTTTCCCCAGTTCACCGCTCCCCGCTCGAACAACAAAATTTCCCGTTTTATGATCGACAATAAAAATCTGAACGTAATAATAGCCAAAGTTTTTTTGTAACAAATCGACAACATCGGCCATCAGATCTTCAGAATCTATTGTCGCAATTAATTTCTGATTGATCTGATAAAGAGCGCTGGTCTTTTTTAAATTTTGTTGTGTGATTTCTAGCAGACGGGCATTATCTATTGCAATGGCGGCTTGGTTGGCTATGGTTTCCAGAAATCTCAGCCAATCAGGATCTGCTAGAATCTTGGAGCGATGGAATATTTCCAGCACGCCGAGCAAATTATCTTTGGCTATCAGGGGAATGCCTACATAGGTCACAAATTGCTCATTGGTAATTGCTTTGGAGATGCCCATATCGTAGTTGATTTCAGTCAGGTCAGGAAAATATACAACTCTGCGATCTTGCGCTGCCCGACCAGCGAATCCGATTCCCAAACCAAGCTTGGTAAATTCCATTGCGTCGGTAAGAAATCCTTGCTTGACAGCAAAATCGAGGGTCTGTGTCTGTGGGTTCATCAATAAAACTGCGCTTGTGTCGACCTGGAGTTGTTTGACTGTCTCTTGAACGAGTAAGGTCAGAATTGTATTTAAATCTGTGCTGCTGATTACTGCCCGTTCGATTGTGTGCAAAGTTTTCAAACGGTTGAACTGCAGCGCCAGTTTTTCTTCCGCCCGTTTACGCTCAGTTATATCGTGGATAATAGAAAATAAGGTGGGAATTCCATGTCGGATGATTGGCGAAGAATGCACCTCAACAATGCGTATCTCTCCATTCGCCAAGCGATGGTTAAGCACGATGCAGTTTCGTGACTCTCGAAGCGATTTAAGATGTTGATCGACTGCTTTTCCGGGATCCATGATATTAATATCTTGAATACGCATCGTTTTTATAGTTTCCAGTGGATAACCATAAAACTTTTCTGCTGCGATGTTGGCAGTCAGGATCTGCCCAGTCCCTGGTTCTATGAGAAGAAATACAGCATCATGGAATTTAAACATCATGCGAAGCTGTTCTTCGCTTTGCTGTAAGGTCGCCTCTGCCTTGTGGTGTTCGGAGACGTCAACAACATCAAACAACACGTACATTTCGCCTTCAATCTCAAACAGCTCCGCGGACATGCGACAGATTGCCACTGTATTGTCTTTTTTTCGGCACTCGTATTCCTGCCCAAGAGTTTTTCCTTCAGATGAAAGTCCACTTATAACTTGCTCGCGGTCTTCAATATTGACCAAGAGCCCCAAATCGATGATACTTTTGCCAATTAGTTCATCGGCCAGATAGCCTGATAATTTTTGGAAGGCCTCATTCGTATCCAACAGGCAGCCATCGCTAAATCGGGTAATAGCAATGGCTGTCTGGCTGGAATGGAAGGCTTTTGAAAGTACTTCTTTCTTCTTTTGCAAGCTCTCTTCGGATAGCTTGTGCACAGTGATGTCAACCATTGAAGATAGGAATAGTGCTTCTCCATCGAATTCAAAGGGTTGCGATGAAAATAAGGCCCACGCCGGGTTCCCATTCGTTGTTCGGGTACGCAATTCATAACCTTCCAAACATCCTTGCTGCCGAATGGATGATATTACTTTCTCGCGTTCATCAGGACTACTATAAAAATCAAATATATTCTGATTGGCTTCACAGCCAAACTGGTCTTTAGCATATTTGTTGGCATATACAACGCTACCATCTGGTCTCATTACGATGGCGGCAACGGGTAAAGCACTCAAAATCAAGCGCTGATGATGAGCGTTTTCTTGTTTATTTTGTTCAGCCTGCTCATGTTTCGCGTTGTTATTTTTAAACCGAGTGTGTCGAATATTCATGGGTTATCTCAGATCTTCTCAAAGTAATAATTCTGCAGCTTCGTTTCCAAGAGTTTAACTCTTTAAGTTGGTTTTTGTAGATTATGTTATGAAGCTATCATCAAAAATATGTGAATTTATTCGGGCCCACTAATACCAGTTGTCAGCGCCATTTCCATGTCGTCAGTGCGGTAAGGGCTGATAAAGATGACCCCCCTACTGTGGAATTGCAGACTTTTTGCCAGTAAGCTTTTTGGGCAGTGTTTGTCACTGACCAGCATATCTTAAAAAAGACATACTGGAAGTATAAGCGATAGATTGTAGCCCGGTGATAAATCATCGGGTGGATAGCAGACTTTTCGGGGGTAAACCGCGCCACATCTCGATGCGCCGAAATGATTCCACATAGCCCATTTGATAGAAAGCTGGCAGGTGCGGGTCATTTACCTGAATATTTTCGAGTTGAGTGTCCAGGCGCGGATATTGATGATGTAGATGTGAGAGAAAGGCATAGGCCACTGCAGCCGGATTCCCGACCTCAGTTTTATAGGCAAAACGGGTCAGAGTGAATTTTTGCCGCTGATAAACCAGCCAACCACGGCTGCCATCAGCCAGCGTGATGCGCAGGCCTGATACATCTTGCACATTACTCAGCGTTTCGGATTGATTGGTCCAGGGTTGGGTGCCCCGGTCGCGCGCCACCAAGACTAGCGCATCGGCACGTTCCAACCGCTCGGCATCCGCCACCATCGGATCGGGAGGTGGGATGGTGGGCGAGCGGCGCAATACCAGCAGCTCGCCATTTTCAGAAAAACCCAGTTTTAGAAACAATTGGTGTGCGGGAGTATTATTTTTTATCACTTCCAGCATGGAAAAGTCAATTTGTAACATTGCCGCCTGGTCGAGCAATCCTGTCATTAAGGCTTTGCCTGTCCCATGGCGTCTTGTATTCGGAAGAACGCCCAGCCGAGTGATCCAGACGCGATCTTTGCGAGTACCTAGCATTGCAATGCCCAGCATTTCATCATTATGGAGCGCCACCAATGAGTGATCTAGATCCACATCGTAGGCGAGTATATATTCTTTGAGACGCGCAGCATTCATTGGCATCGGTATCATATAGTCGACGCGCGTCTGATTATAAATTGCTGTGAGTTGGTCGATGGTGAAACAACTGGCAGGAATCAGTTTTAGGTCAGCGGTTTTTGTTGGTAGATTCATGTTTGGCGATCTTCAAATAAGACGCGATTTTTGTGGTGAATTCATTCACTTTGATTATCGGCTTGCTTATATAACCAACACAGCCATAACTTTCTGTCATATGTCTGGCAGTTTCCTCGGGCCAGGCCGTAAAAGCCACAATTGGTATCGCCGATGTTTTCGGCTCAGCGCGCAGCCAACCTGCCAATGTTTGCCCATCGTAATCTGGCAAACCAAGATCAAGTAAAATCAGGTCGGGTTGTTCAGCCACTGCTATTTCCAACCCCGTTTCTGCTTCGAGGGCATGAATCACTTCATAACCAGCCGAAAACAAGATTCTTCGTGCGAGTTCGGCATTATCGGGATTATCTTCAATCATCAGGATTTTAGCCACGGAAAGCTCCAATGTTCATCGGTCGATAAAACCTACCCATAATAACTGTTTGTATTTTTCGAAATATGAAAAAGTGGCTGTTATTTTGCCAAAAAAATCCAGTTTTTTCCGGTTGCAGGTTGGACACCATTCGTATCCCCTGGAATCGCAGACTACGGAACCATTATAACGTTCTAATTCTTTTCTAAAAAGCGATAGTGCTTGTTAAGCGTTTTGAAAATGGATGCCACATTCAACCTTTTGATGCCCTTTCCAGCGACCAGAGCGTGGGTCGGCTCCCTGGCTGACAGGCTGTGTGCAATGCGTGCAG
>CAIMZS010000497.1 GCA_903846015.1 uncultured Anaerolineae bacterium
CCATCCTGCTGACCCTTTTTAATGGCAGTATGCGGACTGATGAGAATGAGGAGATTGCCCACCTGTTACGACGCAAATCAAAAATCCTCGTATCCTTTGGTTCCTGTGCTACTGAAGGATGCATCCCCGGGTTGGCAAACATTTTCCCTGTCAACGAGATATTCGATGTTGCCTACCATACCATCTCAACTGATAACCCTGACAATATTCATCCGATGCCCTCCTTTGAAGTACCGGAAGGCACCCTGACAATCCCTACCATGAACCCCACCGTAAAGACTCTGGCACAAGTGGTGGATGTCGATTACTTCATGCCTGGCTGCCCGCCCGAAAGCCACCAAATCGCAGCTGTAATCGACCTTGTGGTACAGGTGTTACAAGGTAAAGCCCAGCTTCCGCCCAAGGGATCTGTGATTGGCGCCGGTACGTCTACCGTCTGCGATGAGTGTCCACGACAGCGCAATGTCAAGTTGATCAAAGCTTTCCACCGCATTCAAGAAGTCGCTCCTCTCGATCCTGTCCTTTGCATACTCGAACAAGGTATTCCCTGTAATGGGCCTGCCACCCGGTCTGGCTGCAATGCCCGCTGCCCACAAGCAGGGGCTCAGTGCATTGGTTGCTACGGTCCCGCCGAAGGCGTGCTGGATTATGGCGCGAGATTAATCACTGCTTTTTCTTCAGTAATTGATGCAAAACAACCAGCGGAAATCGAAAAAATCCTTGATGGCATTCCAGATCCAGTTGGGCAGTTCTACCGCTTTAATCTAGCGAATTCGCTTTTGCGGGCAGGCAGATCTAATTGGAAGAAACACGGGCAATAGGAGTCTGACATGGCAAATTCAAATCGAATAACGATTGATCCCATCACCCGCCTCGAGGGCCATGGCAAAATCGATATTTTCCTCGACAGTAATGGCGACGTCGCCAACTCATATTTCCAAATCCCAGAACTGCGCGGATTCGAGCGCTTCTGCGTCGGCCGACCTGTGGAGGAAATGCCACTTCTGACCAGTCGCATTTGCGGCGTTTGTCCTGAAGCCCATCACATGGCGGCGGCCAAGGCTGCTGATGCAGTCTACAAAGTGGACCCACCCCGTACAGCTAAATTGCTGCGAGAATTGCTTTATATGGGCTTTTATGCCACAGATCACACCACCCACTTCTATGCATTGAGTGGCCCAGATTTCATCATGGGGCCAGACGCACCTGTTGCTGAAAGAAATATCCTGGGGGTCATCCACAAAGTGGGTTTGGAAATTGGGGGCAAGGTCATTCAAATGCGCAAATATGGGCATACGGTAGTGGAGATAATCGGCGGACGCAAAGTCCATCCTGCCACTGCCATCCCAGGAGGTATGACCAAGATCCTTAGCGAAGATGAGCGTAAACAGATCGAAGAAATGGGGCGCTGGGCCATTGATTTCGCTCTCTTCAGCCTTCAAGCCTTCAAAGATATTGTTCTTGCTAACAAAACTTACCTCGATCTGATCCTAGGCGATATTTACACCCACCAAACCTACTACATGGGCCTCGTTGATGCGAACAATAAGGTAAATTTCTACGATGGCAAAGTACGCGTGGTCGACCCAACCGGAAAGGAATTTGTCAAGTATGAGCCTAAGGATTATGTAGAACACATTTCTGAACATGTTGAACCCTGGACTTACCTTAAATTTCCCTATCTCAAGAAAGTGGGTTGGAAAGGTTTTGTAGATGGGATAGATTCTGGCGTTTACATGACTACCCCGCTCTCCCGATTAAACGCGTCTGATGGTATGGCAACTCCAAAAGCGCAGGAAGCTTATGAAGAATTCTATGCTACGCTGGGCGGGAAACCCGTACACCAACGCCTCGCTACGCATTGGGCGCGGTTAATTGAACTGTTGTACGCGGCTGAGCACTGGGTAGAGCTTGCGCGTGACCCTGAAATTACATCTCCAAATATCCATCGCATTCCAACTGGGGTTCCTTCTGAAGGTGTTGGTATTGTTGAAGCACCTCGAGGAACCTTGACTCACCACTACACTACCGATGAACGTGGAATCATCACAAAGGTTAACCTAATCGTAGGCACCACCAATAATTACGCCCCGATCCAGATGTCTACCAACAAAGCAGCCCGTCACCTGATCAAGGGGGGCAAGGCGACTGAAGGACTGCTAAACATGGTAGAAATGGCCTTCCGTGTTTATGACCCATGTTTCGGCTGCGCCACACACTCTTTGCCGGGCCAAATGCCATTGGAAGTGACAATTCACAACCAGGATGGTACAGTAGCTGAAGTGATCAAGCAGTTTGTCGACTGAACAACAAGGGGCAGGTTGTTCCCATGCCCCTTGTAATTCACCATGAAAACCCTTATCATTGGTCTTGGCAATCCCATTCTAGGTGACGATGGCGTTGGATGGGTTGTTGCAAAAAAAGTGGAAGAAATCCTGGCTGGAACTTTGCCTGAAGTAAAGATAGAGTGCTATGCATTGTCCGGCATTTCGCTAATGGAACAAATGGTAGGGTTTGAAAGGGTTATTTTGATAGATTCTCTCAATACAGGGAACTATTCACAGGGGAAAGTGAACGTATTTACCCTGGACAGCCTGACCGACCTGACTCACGGCCATAGCGCTTCTGCACACGACCTATCCCTTACAAAGGCGATGGAGATGGGTCGCACCCTTGCCGCCAATCTGCCAGCCGATCAGAACATATCCATTGTTGCGATCGAAGCAACCCATGTTTATGAGTTTGGCGAAGTTCTTACACCTGAGATTGAAGCAGCTGTCCCTCTGGCCGCAGGCGAAGTTTTCAAATTACTTGGAGTAAAATATCCAGGCTAATTCAGACAAATCCAAGTTTCATTTTTTATTTTGATGAACATTTACATGGATCGTGTGATCCATGTTTTTAGTAATAAACACCCTACAATCTCTATCCATCCAAATTATCTTGTTGGGTGGAATAGTTGTAAATCTTTTAGTCCAGTCAAGATATAATGTGTTACACGGAGGACCTATGAGCAAACAAGACACCTTGAATTTGATCGAAAAAGATCGCAAACAGCTTCACCCCGTCTACCATCCAAAATCCCACATTGACCCGCTTGTCATCGAACGAGGCGAAGGTGTATGGTTATACACCAGCGATGGTCAAAAAATATTGGACGGTATGGCCGGACTGTGGAATGTAAATGTTGGATATGGGAATGAGGAATTAGCACGTGCAGCCTACGAGCAGATGAAACAACTGGCTTTCACTTCGAATTTCGCCGGGATGACCAACCTGCCTTCCATTTTACTTGCCGATAAGTTGGCCAGCTTCGCCTATGAAGGTCTCAATACAACCTTTTTTGCGTCAGGAGGTTCAGAAGCAAATGACTCAGCCTTTAAAACAGCGCGCTATTATTGGAAGCGTAAAGGCAAACCTGGAAAGTACAAGGTAATTGCACGCAAAGGTGCTTATCATGGGGTAACTCTTGCAGCAACCTTTGCCACTGGGCTGGAAAAATATCACACCATGTTTGGCCCCGCCATCGATGGTTTTGTCCACATTTCCGCCCCCAACCCTTATCGCTTTGATGGCAAACTTGAACCCAATGAGACAATCGGCCATGCTGCAGCCGGGTTACTCGAAGCTGCCATCCTTCGCGAAGGTGCAGATACTGTGGCAGCTTTCATAGCCGAACCCGTGATGGGTGTTGGCGGCGTTATTATTCCACCGGATGATTATTTTCCACTCATCCGGAATATCTGCGATAAATACGAAATCCTATTTATTGCAGACGAAGTCATTACTGGCTTTGGGCGCACAGGGGAATGGTTCGCACTCAAACATTGGGGCGTCAAACCTGATATTTTGTCGTTTGCCAAAGGAATTACAAGTGGTTACGCTCAGCTTGGCGGCATTCAACTCTCAGACTCGATTCGCGAAACAATTGAAAGCGCTTCTGAAAGTGAAGCCTGGATGCATGGCTACACTTATTCCGGGCACGCCACAGCTTGCGCTGTAGGACTAAAAAATATTGAGATCATGGAACGCGAAGATTTCCCGTCTCGTGCCAAAATATTGGGGAAACGCCTTCTCGATGGCCTACAGACCCTTAAGGAATTTTCGTTTGTGGGTGATGTGCGTGGATTAGGATTAGTTTGCGGTGTTGAAATTGTCTCAAACAAAGAAGACAGAACCCCCGACCCAGGAATGGCTATGCGCATTTTCAAAGCGGCGCAGGCTCACGGGCTGCGCTCCCGTCCGCTCGGCAATACCCTGGCTTTCGCCCCACCTCTGGCTATCACTGAAGACGAAGTGGATGAGATCGTTAAAAGACTCGGGGCATCCATGGATGGAATAAAAATTTAGAAAATAAATAAATTGGATCCTGCGTTTAGTTACCTTCGGACTGGAGATCATGACAACA
>CAIMZS010000498.1 GCA_903846015.1 uncultured Anaerolineae bacterium
GTCCTTCTCAAACGCCTCCGCCTGGCCGGGCTCGCGCGTTTTAATCCACTCGTCGTAATTTTCGTCGGAGGGATCCTGCTTGGGGGAAATCACAGTGGTCGAGTGATTCCAGCCCAACGCGAGGCTTGGACGTGGTAAATGCCGCTTGCCGAAGCATCCCGTCAGGTAGCCGGCGGATTGGAACACTTGCTGCAGCGGATACAGCTTAGCCTGGGACACGGGTGAATCCCCGTTATCCAGGCAGCCAGTGGTGCGTGGGTACAGACCGGTCATCAGCGCAGTGCGGGAAGGCACGCAGATCGCATCCTGGCAATAGGCACGGCTGAAGCGCACCCCTTTGGCAGCCAACTGATCAAGGTTGGGGGTTTTGACGATCGGGTGACCGGCACAACCCATGAAGTCGGCATTATGCTGGTCTGCAAACAGAAGCAGCACATTGGGCCTGGTTGCCTGCTTTGGTGCATTACCCCCGTAAAGCGCAGCTAGCGGAGCCTGCAACAGGACGGTAAGGAGTGTGAGGGTGTGTTTCATATTTGAGTATTGTTTTATATTTGATCAAAGAAGAGTTTCGACTGACTATTTTTTCGTAAGATAAATTCCCTTGAGTTGTTGCATCACAAAAGGCTTGGCTTCATCAGACTTTCCGGAGTCAAATGCGATATCCTGTTTTCCCTTTTCCAGCCGCACGGTACCGACGGATATTTTTTTGAAGATGCTGTCTCCTCCGGTGTCTTCAGTGGTGAACGAGAATTGTTTCTTGTGGTCGATGAGCACATCAACCGGCAGCCCTGCGAAGCGTTTATTCAATGCGTAGTCTATTTCAATGTTATACTCACCTGCCTCTGGCACTTGATAGGTCCATGCCACGGTCGGGTCTCCGACTTTGCCGTGTCTCCAATTAACGATGGCCTTCTGCTCCCCGTCATAATACAGGCTCAAGGCTTTCACGTTTGAAGCGTATGCCTGAAAATTCGCCGCATCCAGGTAGATCTGTTTTTTAACCGGATTATACCCGTGCTTGAATGGAGAAAGTTTGAGAAGGTCGCCCTCGCACTCGACAGCGATGACCGTAGCCACTGTGGACGGCGGATTGCCTGGCACACTGACGACCACGAGGTCATTGCCATTGGCGTCTTTAGACCGTTGATACGATAACGGTTTTCGGGTTGGGTCGGCCAGCAACGTGATTCTTTTGATTTTGTTTTGCAACAACGGCACCTCAAACTTGCCGTCCTTCGGCCAGTGCGTGACGATTAAATACAATTTACTATTCTTCATGGTGAACTCCCCCCACAGGGGCAGAAACGCATATTCGCCGGTGAACGGCGTCATCCGGGTTCCAAAGACAGCCTCTCCATTGACCTTGGTCCATTTGCCAACCTCAGCAAGAATTTCCTTGTCTTTTTCGGCAATTGTGCCATCGCCCTTTGGCCCGATATTCAGGAGATAATTTCCTCCGTGGGAGACAACCTGGATCAGTTTGCTGATTACCTCATCCGGTGTCTTGTATTTCTGAGCATTGATTTTGTAACCATAACTTTCATTGATAGAACTACCGGTCTCCCATGGGACGTCAACGGGTACACCAACCACTCCGTTGTCGCCGGTATTCGAGTAATTGCCCATGTCGTGGCCAAGCCGTCCATCAATGATGGTGTTAGGGCTAAGCTTATGGACGAGATCCTTCAATTCCTGTGCCTGCTCGACGGAGAGAACGCGGGGAACGTCAAACCAGATCATCCCAATCTCGCCATATTGGGTCAGCAGTTCGGTCAGTTGCGGTTTGACCTTCCGGTCGAGATAGTGCTGGAAAGTCGCCACGTCAGGATCCTGATGCAGCGTGTAACCAAATGCAACCCCATCTTCCTCCCACCAGTCGGCACAATGCGAATGATAGAAACACAGTTTTATTTCCCAGGGACTGCCATTGGTTTTGGTGGCGTGACAGGCGTCGGCGAGTTCTTTCAGGGGATCGCGCCCGGATTTTCGGCCGTAGGGTGTGGCGTCGCCGATATTCCACTTGCTCGCTTTTGACCGCCACATGGCAAGGCCGTCGTGATGTTTGGAAGTGATGACGATGTATCGCTGCCCCGACGCAAAACAGAGATTGATGAAATCCTGCGCGTTAAATTTGGACCAATCAAAAACGTCGGCAATCTTTTTATATTCGCTCAGCGGCATTAGCGCGCCTTTCAAAATTTGTTCGCCGTATCCTTTTACTTCCACAAGATCATTCGCGTTGCCATTGAGCCAGCTCTTGAAGGTGTTATCCTTAGACCATATCCCCCCCGGAACCGAATAGACTCCCCAGTGGACAAACAGGCCGAACTTGGCGTCTTCCCACCACTTCATCTTTTCCGGACTGGCTTTATCATATTTCACAGTCTGGTAAGGGATTAACTTGTCAGAAGCTGCAACATTGGCTCCCTTATCAGGAGTAACCACCCCCTGTGCATAAATCATTGGCATTAGAAGGATAGCTACAAAGACTAGAATTATCTGTTTCATAAAGTATAATTAGTTAAATTATAATTAGTTAGAAGAATAAATTTTTTGATCTCAGAGTTTAATTGAATCCTTAAGTCTAACATCCCAGGAAGAACTACCCACTCTAAATTTGCCTCCAAACGGACCATTTACGATTACGAATGGAGGAATTCCCAATCTTTCGTTTGCCCCTAAAGATTCCTGACCATAATCGATGCTGCTTCCAGTAACCTGTGCACATTTTTCTTCCAATGTCATTCTTTTTACCAGGTCAGAAACTCGCTGCTCAATGGATAGTTTTTGATTTTTATAGTCAGGTACAAGTTGCGCCCTTGACAGGCTGGTACCACCTATAATCAAAAATATTATCAATAAGGTAGTTGATCTATATTTTCTAAAATTCCTCATTCGTATTCGTTTAGATATTAAATCGAAATCTTTCTTTGCATCATCTATTTCATAATTCTCAAGTCTTTATCCAAGATGACTTTCTCATCATTTTTAATATTGAGTGTAATAATCTTGTTTCGGTAACGCACCTTGCAGGGCTCACCCAAAGTGGAATGCACTACTGCCTGGGTGAGCTCACCTTTGTCCCAGGTAAGATCGATGAGAAAGCCACCGCGACCCCGTATGCCATAGACCGCTCCCTTTGGAAAATCTGAAGGCAAGGCTGGCAACAAATCAATTACTCCCGTCTGGCTTTGTAGGAACATTTCGTAGATAACCGCCGGTAAGCCGAGGTTGGCATCAATTTGGAATTTATCGCTGGCATTGATTGACGACAGAGCACTGGGCCAAATGTGCGTCTGGATGAACGCTTTCACCAAATTCATAGCCTCATTTCCGTAGTAAAGCCTTGCCCACATGGCGGCCTTATGGATCTTGCTCCAGCCCGTGCTTCCGTCTCCGCGGTCCACCAGGGTCACGACAGCAGCCTTGGCCAGTTCTGGCGTCGTCAATGGAGCAATCTGCCGCCCCGGATACAGACCAACGAGGTGAGAACTGTGACGATGTCCCTTGCCCCACATTTGTGGATATTCGGTTTGCCATTCCATGACATCACCGTGCTTGCCGATTTTCGGGGTGGCCAGCTTGTCGCGCATGGCCGCGATTTTATCACGATGGATCTTGTCTACGCCAAGAATGTCGGCGAACTCAATGTAATCGGTAAACAATTCCCAGATAAGTTCCTGTGCATAGAGAACGCCGTCTTCGGTCGGACCCCACTCCGGCGATTGCACCATCGGAGCAAGCAAAACGCCATCTTTCTCAATTAAGTTGTCTTCCCAGAAATTGACCGCGCCTCGGATAATCGGAAAGGACACCTCTTCCATAAGCTTCCTGTTGTGCGTAAATTTATAGTTTTCGTAAAGGTGCATGCACAACCATGCCCCTTCTATTTTCTTACCGATACTGCCGCCGCCAAAAAGGTTTAAACCCCATCCGGCTGCCCAGCCCCGCGTGCCGAATTCTGCTTTTGTCTGGTGGGTGAGCACGGGCATAACGGACTGCAGCCAATAGATCAGCGGTTCGTCGCACTCGGAGAGATTTCCCGCTCCTGTTTGCCAGTAGTTCATCTCGAGGTTGACATTCAGATGGTAATCTGCACTCCAGGCAGCCCAGATGCGTTCAGGATTCCACAGACCCTGCAAATTTGCAGGCAAAGATCCAGGCCGGGAGCAACTGATGAGCAGGTAACGGCCAAAGTCGGCCATCAAGGTCACTAATTCGGGATCGTTTGGAATTTTTCGATAATCTTCAAGACGCTTATCCATCGGTAGTGCGGTTTTCCTCGGATCAGTTTTGCCGAGGTCGAGTCGTACACGATTGAATAAGGACTGGTAATCAGCCATATGCCGTGATAATAGTTCCTCGTAAGTCCGTTTTGATGCAGCATCTATCTGTTGGTTCACCCGGGCGTCCGGATCTTCGCCACGCCAGTTTTTGGACGCGTCCGCCAGGTAATCGGTACCCGCCGCCAGAAGAATGGTCACGCTGTTTGCGTTAGACATCTTGAGTTCGCCATCCGCTCCACCTTTAATCGTTCCACCGTCGTTGATCACCCGCACCATGGCCTCATATTTCATGTTGTTACCGGCGAATGTATGTGGTGCGTTGGCAATTTGCTCTGGCGTGCCAAAAGCGACTTCAGTGAATTTGTAAGAAATGTAGAGCTTCTCGTCGAGTTTACCTCGAGCGGTGATCGTGTTCTCTTCAGCAGTGATTTTGGCAAGATGCCGGTCGGCAAGCTTCACACTGCCGCTAATGCTGCCTGGCTTGTCAGCGGATAAACGGACGACCAATACCTGGTCTGGGTAGCTGGCAAAGTATTCACGATGATAGGTCACGCCACCGCTCTTGTAGGTCACTGTTCCAACAGCACGGCTGATGTCCAGTTCCCGCCGGTAATCGGTGAATTTCGAATGGGGAAAGGAAATGAGAAGATCGCCAAAAGGCTGGTAGCTCCCGTAATTACCGTTCTCCGGCCGTTTAGCGCCAGCTTTAGTCACAGATATGTTGGTATCCCCTCCGCTCCACAAAGAGTTTTCATTGAACTGAACAAGTTCCTTTTCAACATTTCCATAGAATACAGCGCCTAAACGGCCATTTCCGATAGGCAACCCCCAAACATCCCATTGAATCTTCTGATTGTCTTTATCGACTTTATTTCCCACGTTTTTTTGGGACACCAAATTGGGATTTACAGGAGTGTCTTGCCAGATGATCAGTTGAGATTTGTCGGATTTTTTTAGGGGCACAGATGCGCAAACTGTTCCTGCCAGAAAGACCAGGATGGTAGTAAACGCCCAAAATAACTCACTGGATGACGTTCTAAAACTTACCAGGATTTTAGTCTTAATTTCTAACATAAATTACTCAATAAATACATTTAGCTAATTCTTTGGTTTATTTTAATTTACATGACCAATGTCCAGGACGGCGGTCATGTGAATAACAAGTCATTATTAATAAACTTTTTTCACAAACACTTTTTCAGGATTGTTATTATGCCAAATGTACACGGGCAACCTAAATTTTCTATTAACATTCTATTAATATTATTAATAAGTCAAAATATTAGGTTTTTCAAGCTATGTAAGGACCCAGTTTCTTCATGCCCTCTCTGTATACCTCCCAGCCATCCTTACTTCCTCTTTCAAGGTTTATATATCCATTATAACCCTGCTTTTTCATGGCTTCTAAAATGCTCCGCAAATCTATTACTCCTGTGCCGGGAATAGCCAGTGGCCCCGGCTTTCCAGGAACACCGCTGGCGAAATCTTTAAAATGTACATGAGTAACATAATCCTTGTTGTCAAGATAACCTTTAAGGGGATCTTCACCATGCATAAAATCGTTGCCGGAGTCGAAACAAACCCGCAAGTCAGGCACTATTGCGATAGCCTCCAAAAAATCGGAAGAACACTTGAATGGCGCTGTAACATGACTGTGTGTTTCAATTGTGACTTCAATCC
This sequence comes from uncultured Anaerolineae bacterium, assembly GCA_903846015.1. Classification (GTDB taxonomy): domain Bacteria; phylum Chloroflexota; class Anaerolineae; order Anaerolineales; family Villigracilaceae; genus UBA5195. Next base: position 5,967 of record CAIMZS010000498.1, read on the forward strand.
CCTGCGATTTTGCAATCGGAAGCGCATCTTTTAATCCCTCTATCATCCACTTCCGGTTCGTGGCCGAATCATTTCCTGTATTTGAACCAGATTGAGGCATCATAATTCTGCCAGAACCAAGCGTATGGGCTATATCCAAGATTTCTTGAAAATCATCAAGCCCACTTTTCCTGGTAGCCAAATCCGGGGATAAAAACTTATTTACACCAGCCGAATAGCAAATCGTCTTGAGACCGAAGTCGTCTGTTATTTTCCTGATTTCCGCCCAGGACTTATTATAACCGTTCCCAATAAAATCGAAGCCGTCTATACCCAACTCCCGGGTCTTACGACAAATTTCCACGATATCCAGTTTCTCACGAGGCGTAGGACAATCCTGTAATGTATATAGATACATTGAGAATTTGATTTTGCCTTGCGCCTTTTTACCAAGATCGTTTGGTGCCACAGGTTGTGCCAAAAGGGAGGCTGGTGAGACCAAGGCCGCAGCAGAAGCGCATGCCAATAATTGCCCAGCTTGTAATAGGAAATTTCTTCTTGAATTGTTGTCTTTTTTTTTCATTTAGATTAATAACTGTTGATTTTCATTTCATTTTCCCACATCGTGCACTCGATGAACATCATTATATTCTTCGCGATTTAACTGGTCGACTTGAGGTACAGAGGTATAATGTAATTGGCCATTACCGACTGGATTTCTCTGGGTCGAAGTCAATGCCGGCCGTTTTGTGCACCAGCGGCTCGCCGGATAAAATTCCGAGCGACACCAGGAAGCGGTCGCACTCGACCAAGGCGCAATCATACCATTCCGGTTTCGTGAAGAACATGTGGCCAACCTTATCGGCCACCAGCAATTCGGCGCGCGCACCGGTTTGGCGTAGGGCGGGAACCAGTTTTTGTGCTGCCGGAAGCCATGGGTCCTGCTCGCCAAACAGAAACAGGGAGGGCGCAATGCCGGGTTTCAATTGGGCAAAGGCATCCACCGACTTGTCGTTATCCTTGCCATCGGCGGTGAAGGCAGAACAGAAGAACAAATAGCCCAACACAGAAGTATCAATGGCTTTGGGATCGGAGGGGTCATCCAAGTCGTGTTGAAGCGAGGCAAGGAGTGCGATGTGCCCGCCCGCCGAGCCGCCGCCAACAACGATGCGGTTCGGATCGATGCCCAGTTCTTCCGCGTACTGCTTGAACCAGCGTAGCGCGCTCGCTGCATCCGTTACACACACTCGCTTTCGTGAGGTACGTTGGGGAAGAGCTTTTGTCTCGTCCTCACTGTTCATGTAATAGTTGGCTGTGGCTGCCACCAGCCCGCGTTTGGCGAAATAAGCACACGCAAATCGGAACTGGTTCAAGTCTCCGCCCTTCCATCCGCCGCCATGAAACAGCAGCACGCCGGACACCTTTTTGATTCCGCTGCCGTGCGTTTCCGGAAAATAGACTTCCATTTTTTGCGGCTGACCGTGGGTTGTTTTATAGACAAACACCTTTCCGGGAGGGGTGCTATTGCTTGGGCTGGACTGGGCATGCAGCACAGTTAGTGATGCGAGCGACAAGATGAGAAGAGTAATAATGTACCTCATAGAATTTTTATTTCATCTGATTTTAATTTGTTTTCATTTAAAAAAGTATGAGTTGAGATTAACTTAATTTCCAGTCAGTTGTAGAAGAATGTGAGGAGTACCAGGCTTTTGCTGTGATTTTTCCTTTTTGATGTTTACCAAGGATACGGACTACTTTTTTCTCACCAGGTAACAGATCGAAATAATTGTCTTCAAACATCCATCCGAATTTATCCCCATCGGCATTGCCTTCAAGGTTGATATTCCTTGCAAATTTATCAGTAGTAATTTCGAGGGCATTATTTAACACCTTCACCTCAAGTTTAGCATCGGGGAAATTACAGCGTCTTTCAATATCGGCAAGGGCGTTGGTACGGGCAATCACATTCCCCTCCTTGTCTTTTAATTCGGCAAAAAGAACATGTTCCTTGCGGAAAGCACGGATACCTGCTTGATCCAGTTGAACTAAGACCATTGACTTGCCGGGAGCAACCGAAATTTCCCTCACAATTTCTTTTCTGAATTTGCATTGTTCAAGATGGTAAAGTTGAATTTTAACTGTCCCATTAACCGCTTGGGTACTATCGTTTACCGCCCACAAATAGATAAAAGTATCAATATCAAATGATATAATTACTGGTGAGTATGCCGCCCGCAAGGTATAATAGGCATGATATGGCTCCAGAAAATAATCGACTTTGGCGCTGTAAATTTCGGGCCATGAGTCGTTGAATTTCCAAAAAATATAAC
>CAIMZS010000499.1 GCA_903846015.1 uncultured Anaerolineae bacterium
AACGACTGAAGTCGTTACTACAAATCCTAATTCTTTTTCTGAAGAGCTATAGCACAGCCATGAGGCGAAAAAGTTTAATATTTTTTAAAATATCCTTGAATTTCCTTCGTGCTCTTCGTGTTCTTTGTGGTTAAAAGGTTTTTGCGATAGTCCCGGTTCCAGCACGAGGCGATAGTCCCGGTTCCAGCACGAGGCGACAATCTGTGTTTTATACAAGGGTTTGAATGACTAAAGAAGTATCTCAAAAACCTGATCCGCACGACGCGATCATTATAGGGGCTGGAGTGGCTGGTCTGAGCGCTGCACTGCACCTGGCAGAACGCGGTCTCAGACCGCTTGTATTAGAGTCAGACACGCGTTTCATTGGCGGACGATTGGCGGGCGGCGAAGAAATCGAGGTGGGTGCCTGGAAATTCCGGCTGGAACACGGCGTGCACGGCATCTGGTCGCCTTACCGCAACTTGCAGGCCATGCTGGCGCGCCACAACTTGCGTCCAGTCTTCGTTCCGGCCCAGGAAGAACTGTGGATTTACCGCGACGAAAACGGGGTGCGTTCCGCCGCTGTTGGAACAGCTATCCGGCACAGTATTTTCCCGGCCCCGCTGCATTATTTACAACTGTTTCTGCGCCCGCGTTTCTTATTGACCATCGATGTGCGTGATTGGCTGAAATTGTTTCACACCTGGTCAGTGTTGGTCATGTCGCTGGGTGTCGATCCGTTTGGAGAGGATCAACCTCTGGATGGTCATATGCTGGGCGACTATATTGGAAAATGGTCGCCTGCCCTGCGCGCTTTTTTTACCGGGCTGGCGCGCAACGGTCTCTCCACCCATTCCGATCAGATTCCACTGGCGGGCTTCCTGGCCTTCCTGCGCTTCTATACCAGTCTCAGGCGCGATGCCTGGTCCTTTTCTTACTTACCGGAAGACGGTGGCACAAGCATCACCGAACCACTGGCAGAACGGATTAAAGCACTTGGCGGAGAGATCCGGCTTGGAAAACGGGTCGAAAAACTGGCTGCCATCCCCACGGAACCAACGCAGGACGAATCCAGCCAAAACAACGGTTGGATAGTACAATGCGGCGAAGAGCTTTTCACAGGCAAGCAGATCATCCTGGCGGTAGATTCAGCTTCAGCGGAAGCCTTGTTTACAAACAGTTTTGGCAAAAATGACCTGTATTTCCCGCGCAGCATGGCCAATGCGATTGTACGCCTATGGTTTGATCGCTCGCCGCAAAACGGTCCCGAAAGCGGTATGTTTACCGGAAATTTTGTGATGCACAATTTTTTCTGGCTGGAGCGGATCTACGCGCCCTATCGCAAATGGCACAAGGCCACAGGCGGATCGGCTATCGAAGTGCATATTTACGGGCCAGATGAAACCCTGGCCCAGCCAGACGCTTTACTGCTGGCGCGGGTAGTTTCAGATTTTTATCGCAGCTATCCCGAGATGCGGGGGCACCTCATTCAGCAGCATTTGCAACACAACGCTGCGGTGCACACCCTGCCAAGCCTGGGCCCGAAGGACAGGCATCCCGGCGTTGAGACGTCCTGGCCCGGTTTTTTTTGCGCCGGGGATTGGGTGCGCGACCCACTGCCATCCTTTTTTCTGGAACGCGCCTGCGGCACAGGTATCAAAGCTGCCAACCTGGTGTTACAATCGCGCGGTCTTGAAACCTGGCCCTTACTGGCCTATCTGCCACCTGAACCGTTGGCAGGCTGGATCGAAAAACGCATGCGGCGCGGGCGGGAGCAGGTCAGGAAAAAACGAAATAAATAAATCATGGAGATGAAAATATGCTTGATTTTGAAAAACGCAAACCAGAAATGATCGCCTTACTCAAAAAGCTTGTCGAAATCGAGTCCCCAAGCAGTGACAAGGCGGCTGTCGACCGGGTTGGCGCGGCAGTAGCACAGGAATGCCGCCAAATTGGCGCCCAGGTGGAAATTGTGCCCAACAGCCTCACCGGTAATCACCTGGTAGCGCGCTGGGGTTCTGGCCCGGACGGCATTTTGTTGATGCACCACATGGATACCGTTTTCCCACTTGGCACGCTGGAACGCATGCCCTTTTACGAAAAAGATAAAAAGATTTTTGGTCCAGGGGTGCTGGATATGAAAGGCGGCATCGTGATTTCTTTGACAGCGGTGGCGGCACTGCTGGAAGCTGGCGCACTGATACGCCCCATCACGATCCTGGTGACATCCGACGAAGAGATCGGCAGCGGCACGTCGGAAGATTTGATCCGAAAACTGGCAAAAGAGGCCGCATTGGTGTTGGTGCTGGAATCAGGCCTGGTGGATGGCTCACTCAAAACTTGGCGCAAGGGTGTGGGAGAATTTCTGGTGAGGGTGAAGGGCCGCGCGGCGCATGCCGGCGGGGCGCATCAGGAAGGCCGTAATGCCATCGCAGAGATGGCGCACCAGGTACTGGCGATACAAAACATGACAGATTATGCCAGGGGCACGACCTTGAACGTTGGTGTAATCAGAGGCGGCACCGTCAGCAATGTCGTTCCGGAGGAAGCCATCATCGATGTGGACTTCCGTGTATTGGTTCCGGAGGAGACCGGGCGAGTTATTAATGCAATGAATGCGCTCAGACCGGTCACACCCGATACGAGCGTGGAAGTAAGCGGAGGCTTAAACCGCCCCCCCATGCCGAATGATGACTTGATGAAGGCTACCTTTGAGAAAGCCAGCCAGATTGCCAGAGGAATTAACCTTGAAATAAAAGCAGGCGGTTCCGGCGGCGGATCGGACGGGAATTTCGTCGCTCCGTTGGGAATCGCCTTGCTGGATGGCATGGGCACATATGGTGAAGGCCTGCACTCAGACCGTGAGTATATCTTCAGCCGCAGCCTGCCTGAACGGGCGGCGTTGGTGGCCGAACTGATCAAACAGTGGTGAGAAGAGTTGATGACGGGATCAGTGATCCCGTCATCAACTGGAGTTAACCCTGGCCGAGGGCGTTATGACATTTCTGGCAGATCGCCTGGGTATCTGTCGAATTTAGATACTTGATCTTTGTATCTCCATTCGTATTGTGACCATTATGACAACCCGCACAAGTGGCTGCGTTGGGATCGATTGCCTGCCACCTGGGCAAAAATACATGAAAATGGTTGGTCATATCCTGCGTTTGTGAAATATTGGAATGGCACTTCAGGCAGTTCTCATCAGGGATGGGGACTTCCTGGACTGCAGGCTGCGGATAATGTCCACTGTAAAATGAAACCAGGTCCGTTGACCCAGCCAGTAACCCAAAGAAGCGCCCCACGACACCCTGACCGGTGTGGCAGTCAATGCAGCGCGAAACCCCCTTGAGTTCATGATAACTGGCAAGATCCACCGGCGCTGAAGCGATTGATTGGTTGAAAAAAGTCTGTTCGCCTTCAGTATGGCAGGATGCACAAAAACTGTTTTTATTTTCCATCTGGGTACCGGTAAACATGGCAGCCAGACCCAGCACAAACAGGAATGCAAGACCACCAATCATCAGTTGACCGCGCCTCCCCAACGACTGCCAGGTTGGTAAAGAAATTCGAGCGCGTTTTTTAATGGCCCTGCGGGGACTGATTTTTCTTTTCTTCATAGACTCTCCTTCTCTCTCCTTTGGATGCGTGCTAGTATACCCGAGGACCTTATCAAAATAAGGTGCCGACTCTCGGTGTGTTTTGATGATCAGGAGTACGCTCTCCGCAAGAGAAGAAAAGTTTTCGTGTGGATTATTGAGCTGGAGGCCAGGGCACCTGGCTTGGGCCTGTATAACCATGTTTTTCAGAAAAGAATACCCGGGCATGCGATGGCTGGGTACAACCCGGCTCATCGATCACTTTTATCTGGGGGATATATGCGCCAATGGGAAGGAAAATAAGTTCGCCGCCCTGGCAGACCCAGGTCTCAACGACATAAAGGACACTCGATGCGCTTTCTTCATCTCCCGCGCGCCGCGCTTCGCTCTTCCAGGTGACGGTAACCTGGCTGCCTTCACGCAGCGCGACTACATCCCAGGGAATACGGTAGCCCTGATTGGATGGCGGCAGAACATATTTATCAGGATAGACCATCTCCACACTCTTCACATCGCCCTTGATATCCATGAATTCCGCCTTGACCCAACAGGATTTATCATCCCCACGCGAACGGGTGAGCACCCATGCAGCAGGTTCGGTACGCCCGATAATATCCTGTGTCGCACCCTTCACCAGCCCATAAAGGTAAAGATACATCGCGCCAGGGCCATAACGGCAACTCACTTTGTCAGGCAGAACCACACCGCGCAGGATGGCAAATTGTTGAGGCGGCTGTGTAGGCAAAGTAAGAGTAGGTGATGCGCTGGGAACCGGGGTGGGTGACTGTGTGGGGCTTGCAATAGGGGTAAAAGCAGCTGTCGAAGTGGCTGATGGCGCCGCTGTTGCCGTGGCGGAAGGCTGAGTCACAGAAACAGCCTGCGGTTGTTCAACAACCACCGTTGGAGGCGCTGAACAACCGCAAAGCAGAAAAACGAAAATCATCAAAGAGTAAAAGTATTTACGAACTAACATAGTCCCGGTCTCTGAACAGGTGATGAGCGTAGTCTCCACGACGTGACAATCTCACTCTCGCCCTTGACCATCAAACGAAAATCAAAATTCAGCATCATCTGTGGCGTTATTTGGCCTTGTTCGGGTCTACCGCTGGCGGAAACCAGGCCGGCTTGAAAGCTGTCAACCAGGCGATCTCATCATTGCTGTAATCAGCCCCGCCAGGTACGCGATGCACAGTTCCATTGGCTAAGAGGAAGCGTTCAAAATCATTTTTTGGCGCTGGCATGGCTGCTGCCGCGGGGGGGTGCGCAGAATACAATAATTGCAGATAAGTCTGCGATCCAAATTGCCTTGCCAGGATGCTTTCAGAGCGATGACCAAAATCATGCACCATCTCCTTGACGCTGCGTTCGTAGTTGAAACCCATCATCACAAACCGGCGGCAGCTTTGTTCAATACCGGGCCCGTTACACCAGAAAGCTCCCTGCCCAACCATGCGGCTCTCGTAAAATCCAAAATACGGACCGCCAAACATCCAGACTTCATCGATATGCTGATCCTGCACTTGCTGCAAGATGTTGAAATCCTGAATAATACGCTGATAATCAGCTAGCATATAATTCCCGTGCGAATCGCGAAAAGCCTTTGAATCATCGGCACGGGCCAGTGACCAGGTGGGATTATTGTATTGGCGACTATCCATCAGAACAGGGTATTTTGTTACCACCTGTTTGCTGACCACCTGGTAAACCAGGGTATCTCCACTGGCTTTACGCATGGCATTAATGTATTGCTGGGTAAGAACATCACTTCCCGCCCAGGCAGATGGAACAGCCGTTGGCCTGAAATCGATCACCAATACTTTCGGGGCCATCAACAACTTAAGAGCACGTCTAAAGTCTGGCATAGAAACCTCCATTGCATATGGTTAAAAAGAACTTGTTTATTCTATTTTAGCACGCCTGGCAAGTCCCATCACACAAGGTTGATTGCCACGAAATGCCAACTCACAAGGGATTTATCACAAACATAACCCGGCCCAAAATTGGGCTGGGTTATGTTTTGGTCAGGCATGTTGATCTTCGGCACTCAAGGCTGGTAACTCACATTCACAGCGATAGAATCGAGCGAGAAGGTGCGGGCCGTGGAACTGGCCATGTCAATGATACGCACTCGAAAATTAGTATTTGAGAAATCGCCCTGGGCCCAGGTCCGGCCCCAAGTGTCGGTAGCGGTGCCCAATGTGTAGATTATATTGGCAGTAGTTAAAGTACTGGTGGTTTTGGCAGTTGTCCAGGTGACGCCTCCATCCCATGAGATCTGCGCACAAATCTTGGGAGCGCTGGACGCACTGCTCACCTTGGCCTTCACTTGTACGAGGATACCTTTGATAGATGCTGTAACCGGTAGTTTAAAATTATAATTATAGAAGAGGTGCTTATCTTTGCCATTACCTGTGCAGGTAGTACCAGTACCCGTGCCGCTGCTCGGGTCAACGGCGAAGACACCATCGGCCAAATAAGCACTGGTTGGCCTGGTTTGATAACCATTGTTGTCACCTGCGCTGGTGGTTACCGGCGCATTGGCTGATGGAGCCAGGTAGCCCGAGCTGGTAACAGGCGCGGGGGTGCGGGTTGGCGTTGGTGGAAGCGCTGTATTAACAGCGGTAGGGAGCGGCCCAGGCGTGGCAGTGGCGGCAGGAGCAGCACAGTTGGCCAATTTAAAGGAACCAATGCGAGTTCGCCACGATGAGTTGCTGGTCGTCTGCAAATACTCGCTCGTAAACCAGAAGGTGCAGTCATCCGAAGGATCCACTGAGAGCATATTGTAATCGCCCCAGCGCGCGGCAGTATGGGTTTGAGCACCTGTCCCGGCCATCAAAGTACCTTCGCCCTGGGTCATACTGTTGAGTGGGTCTGCAGCCAGCCGGCCCGTATACCGAATGGCTGGATACATGCTCGAACTGGAGGCCGAGTAACCAATGGCCATGTCACCATTGCTGTTCATGGCGACACTGCCCATCCAGCGGTTGGTGGCATTGGGCGAGAAAGTGCTTTGTTGCTTGATCATCCAACCCGCCCCACCAGTATTGCGCAATTCTTCCCAGCGAATGCCAGCCACATCGCCGCCAGTGGCATCAACGGTGTGGTTCATGACAATGGTTTGATACCCACCGAAATTTCGGTATTGGGCACGGTACATGGCGCGGTCAGCGATCGCATCCAGTTTGGCAGTGGTGCCCTGTTGAGGAATACAAGTTTGGGCGCCATTACACATATTGGAATCAAAGGCTGCTGTTGCGAGCGTAACATTGCGCGTGAAAGTCGAATTGGCAACATTTGCCCAGTCAACGTGGAAGTTCCAAATTTGGACCTGATCCTGTGGAAAGCCACCGGCGTCATCATCCGGTTCCACAAAATAGTTTGGCGTTCCGGCTGCCGGGGCGGGCCCATCCAGATCGGAAGGCAGCATGCCGCCCATATTCGGATCGGTAGAGTAAAGGTTAAACTTAACCATACGGGCCGGAAGACCCAACAGCATCTGGCTTCTTTCGAATACGGCCACGCCCTGCCCAGCCCAGTCGGAAGCATTCGAAAATTCGTGCACCGTCATGTAGTAACCATCCGGCCAAACCCCGAAGTGGGGGTAGTCATTCATATTAGTCATGCTCCACAGGAAATCATAGCGATACCATGCCTGGGTTGGGTCGCCAGTTTGAGAAACGGCGATACACTGGTGATAACCTGATAAGCCACCAGGCACGGCAAACTGGCTAACCATCCAACGATCGGCGAGTTGATCGTAAAGCACGATCGGATCGCCATCATTTCTCGTCTGGCAAACGCCACCGAAACCACTCCAAAGTGTATTTCCGGCAGCCGGACCGTAAAGCAGTGCGCCAGTTTTACTGTATATCGCAAAACTGAGGTTGACCCACTGCATATAATGATTGGGGCCCACATCGCCATTGGTATCCGGAGGCAGCACGCTGCTCAAGTTAGGGACTCCATCAAAGTTGACAAGGGTAGCCGGGGCATTCGGAGCAATAGCTGAAGTCTGCCGCGCGCCATCCAATTGGGCCGGCACATTTGGGTCCAGTGTCGTCCCGCGCCCCATCATTGTAAAAACCTTATTCATATCGGCATCTTCCGCTTCTTTTTCAGCTTCCAACGGAAGGATGGAACTCAGCGGCAAGGAGACATCATGCTTGAGCTCATTAACAATTTCTTTGTTATTGCTTTTATCAGCGCTACCGATGGCATTCACTGAAGCCCCTGAAACCCCACCCGACGCCAACGGCGCAAAACGGGAGCTCTGGACAGCCTGGGTATTGGCCTGGGATCTGCTGAAAAGCACCCCTGCCACAACAATGACGGCTAGCAGTAATACAGTAATGGCTATTCGCGTTCGCTTCATTGCTTTCTCCTTTGTCTATCTGAAGGCCTTAGACGGATACTACCCTGGCATGGGTTTATGCATTACAACCCTCGCGGTCTGACCTATAATGGATAATTCTGCGAACGGCGTTATATCGGATTGAATAGAGTTGGGGACATCAATGGTCCAAATTTCTCCATGTGATTCCTGTCACGAGTTAGTCCCAGTTCGTGTGGGGCGAATTAGTCCCAGTTCGTGTGGGGCGAATTAGTCCCAGCTCGTGTGGTATGCGGGGAGCGCTCTCTCTGCGATGTGTCACTCTGCACGAGATGATAAAAAAATACTGCTCAAACATATTTCGTTTGGGCAATAAGATGTGCTCCCAGATCATAGATCTAAATGGTAGCACAATACCATGTGATAATCAATAATAAATCACCTAAACCAGGGATCAATTAAAGATCAGGCTTGTGCCATGGTACCCGGTTCTGCACGGGCACAGTACCATTTTGCGCGCTAAGTTTGCGGGTTATTCTCGTTTTCCACTTCGCATATTTGCAGAAAGCTTCCAAATTCACAGTCCTATCATCAAAAATTGAATTGATACTGACTTCCTGATTGACTTGTCTATCCCTTTCTGCTAAACTATAAGTTGTCAGACAATTAATGCGACTGCTAGATCGGTCAACCAGGACATGCCCATGCCCCGTGCTTGCTCTTGTTCTAATCTGCGTAATCGTCGAAATCTGCGGTTCAGACACGGGGCTTAGAACAAGAATAAGTGTCTGAATCGTCTCGTGGCCGTGCTAGAACCGGCACTACCGCAAAGGAACCAATGCCTACTCTATTGATCAAACATGCCTACCTTGTCACGTTAGATGACCACCATACCGAGTTATCGGACGGTGGTCTTTTCATTCGCGATGGCTTCATAGAACAAGTCGGCCCAAGCACAGAGTTACCCGCCAGCGCTGACGAAGTATTGGATTTGAGCGGGCATATCCTGCTGCCGGGCCTGGTCAATACACACCATCATTTTTACCAAACGCTCACGCGCGCCATCCCTGCCGCCCAAAACGCCAACCTGTTCAACTGGCTTAAAACGCTCTACCCAATCTGGGCGCGTCTGACCCCTGATGACATCTATACATCCACCCAGACTGCCCTGGCCGAGTTAGCCCTGTCAGGCTGCACGACCGCATCTGACCACCTTTATCTCTTCCCCAATGGCTCCCGGCTGGATGATGAGATCGAAGCCGGACTGGAATTGGGACTCCGGCTGCATGCTTCGCGAGGCTCCATGTCACTGGGCGAGTCCAAGGGCGGGCTGCCTCCAGATTCGGTCACTGACAGTGAAGAAAAGATCCTGGCCGATAGCGAACGCTTGATCCAACGATATCACAACCCCAAACCTGGCTCAATGACCCAGATCGTGTTGGCCCCTTGCTCGCCATTCAGCGTCACCGGCGACTTGATGCGCGAATCCGCCAGTATGGCGCGTAAATATGGCGTACATCTGCATACTCACCTGGCTGAGACCGAAGACGAGGAACAATTCTGCCTGCAGAAATTTGGATTCCGCCCGGTGGGCTATATGCAGTCGGTCGATTGGGTCGGTCCGGATGTTTGGTTCGCCCATTCAGTTTATGTCAACCCTGCGGAAATTGCCGTCTTTGCGAAACACAACTGCGGCGTAGCGCACTGCCCCACTTCCAACATGCGTTTGGCTTCCGGCATAGCCCCCATCAAGGAATACCTGGCTGCCGGGGTTAATGTCGGGTTGGGCGTGGATGGATCTGCATCCAACGATGGCTCGCACCTGCTGGCGGAGGTACGCCAGGCCATGCTTTTGTCCCGTCTCAAAGAGGGCATTACCGGTTACTCGCTCTCCAATGACCCGGATCGTAAATTGATGACCGCGCGAGACGCATTATGGTTGGGATCGCGAGGTGGAGCGGCCGTGCTGGGCCGCACTGATATCGGCTCGCTCGAACCTGGCAAATGCGCCGATTTCTACGCCATCAATCTCAATCAACTGGATTATAGTGGCGGCGCAGTACACGATCCAGTCTCGGCAGTGGTCTTTTGCCAACCGCGCCAGGTGGATTACACCGTCGTTGCAGGCAGGTTTATCGTCAAGGCAGGCCAGCTCACCACCGTGGATACCGGAAAACTCGTCGAGAAGCACAATAAAGCTGCCAGACGACTGGTAAATGGATAATGCCCAGGTCACTGCGATAGTCCCGGTTTTGCCCTTGCTCTAATCTGCGATAGTGCCCGTTCTAGCAGGGCCGTAATCATCATAATCTGCGTAAATCTGCGGTTCAGACACGGTTCAGACGGAGAAATTTAATGCTTTCACAAAAGCTTGTTAATGTTGTCATGGGACGCATCCCTGCGGACATGGTCATCAAAAACGGCCAATGGGTCTGCGTTCAAACTGGTGAGATCATCCCAAATACCGATATTGCCATCGTCGAAGGGCATATCGCCTACGTTGGTTGTAATGCTGATCACACCATCGGCATGCAAACACAGGTACTGGATGCCGGCGGACGCTTTCTTGTGCCCGGGTTGTTGGATGCCCACATGCATGTCGAGAGTGGCATGGTCACCGTTAGCGAATTTGTGCGAGCCGTTGCCCCGCATGGCACAACGGGCATGTTCATTGACCCGCACGAAATTGCCAACGTATTTGGCCTGAAGGGCGTCAAGCTGATGGTTGATGAAGCCACCGCCCAACCGATCCATGTATTTGTTCAAGCACCGTCCTGCGTGCCATCCGCCCCCGGAATGGAAACACCCGGCGCATCCATCAGCCCCGCTGATGTTACCGAGGCGATGACATGGCCCGGAATCATTGGGCTGGGTGAAATGATGAATTTTCCCGGGGTGATTGCAGCGGATGAAAAGATGCACGCTGAAATGCACACAACCATTCACGCCGGCAAAACCATTGGAGGCCATTATGCCAGCCCCGATCTTGGTCTGCCTTTTCATGGTTATGTCGCCGGCGGCCCTGAAGATGATCACGAGGGCACACGGGTTGAAGACGCCCTCATGCGCGCACGCCAGGGCATGAAGGTAATGATGCGTTATGGATCTTCGTGGCATGATGTGGTCACCCAAATGAAAGCAGTCACACAGCACGGTATTGATCCGCGTCACTTCATGCTGTGTACAGATGATTGCCATGCCGCAACGCTTTCACAAGAAGGTCACATGGACCGGGTTGTCCGCCATGCTATAGAGTCTGGTCTCGCGCCTATGCTCGCAGTCCAGATGGCTACGATCAATACCGCAGATCACTTCGGCGTCAGCCGCCAGATGGGCCAGATCGCGCCGGGACGCTGGGCTGACATCGTGATGGTCGATGACCTGAATGATTTTCACGCTCAAATCGTCATTGCCAAAGGCAAGCTGGTAGCGCGTGAAGAAAAGCTGTTGGTTGGCATCCCCGGTTATCCATACCCCGCCTGGGCCATGAACAGCGTTCACCTGCAACGCGCCATCGTTGCGGATGATTTCATCATCCCATTTACCGGGATGGCATCACAAGTCACTGCCCATGTCATTGGAGTGATCGAAAACCAGGCCCCAACCCGCCATTTGACTTTCAAGATGCAACCGGAAAATAACCAGGTGCATCTGGATATATCCCGTGACATTGCCAAGATTGCACTTATTGAACGCCATCATGGCAGCGGCGTCATCCAGGTTGCGTTTGTCTCTGGTTTTAGATTTACAGAAAAATGCGCTGTGGCCACAACAGTTGCACACGATTGCCACCACATGATCGTGGTGGGAACAGATGAAACAGCAATGGCAATGGCTGCCAACCGGCTTGGTGAAACCGGGGGCGGGCAGGTGGTCATCAAAGATGGCGCAATCATCGGCGAAGTTCAACTACCAATAGCAGGCTTAATCTCCAATCAACCGGTTGATGTGGTTGCCAGTAAAGCAGCCACAGTCCTGGCAGGCTTTAAAGTTTGTGGCTGCTCTTTAAACAGTCCGAATATGCAGCTTGCCCTATTAGCCCTGGTAGTGATTCCCGAACTACGTATTTCTGACAAAGGCCTGGTGGATGGTTCGAAGTTTGAGTTTATTCCGGTAATTGCCTGAATCATGATCCGGTTACTGCGGCCGTGCTAGAACCGGCGCTTGTCTGAACCGCAGATTTACGCTGATTTCGATGATTACGCAGATTAGAACAAGAGCGAGGTTAAATATGTCACACTTTCCCTTCCAACGTCTGCAAGCAGACCTGGCCATCATGATCAGGCAATCGCCCGCCGGAACACAGCTTCCATCTGAGCCAGAACTGGCTAAAAGCTTGGGTGTCAGCCGCGCCACTCTGCGCGAGGCAATGCGTATGTTCGAAACGCAAGGCCTGATTCGCCGCCGCCAGGGCGCCGGGACTTTTGTCGTCGGCCTGCCACCCATTATCGAAAGCGGTCTGGAAGTGCTAGAATCCATGCTGACGCTTGCGCGTCGGACCGGGTTGGATGTCAGTCCTGGCCCGGTAACAATCGAAAAAGCTCTGGCAGATGCAGAAACCGCAGAAGCATTGGAAATTGCCGTGGAAGCTCCGATTATACGGATTGCGCGAACCATGAGCGCAGACTCACGCCCGGTTGCTTACCTGGTGGATATGCTGCCAGCAGAAATCATACAGCCCGAGGAATTGACCAACCCAACAGAACCCTTCGCGTTTGGAAAATTTGATGGTTCTGTGCTTGATTACCTGCGCATGCGCGGTGACCCGCTGACCATTTCCCGCGCCAACATTACTGCAACCAATGCCACCTCTGAAGTCGCCAAAATGCTCGAGATCCAGCGTGGTGATGTCTTGCTGCAGTTCACAGCCAAATTATTCACAGCCTCCAGCAAAGTGGTAGATTTTTCTTACAGTTATTTTCTGCCCGGCTATTTCAAATTCCATATCGTCCGCCGGGTGGATGGCGCATAGATTTTAGCTCGAAAATTAGGTAGTAACGACTTCAGTCGTTTAGCAAGGAAAAGCGCAGAAGACCCGGAGACCGGGATATTCATATCAAAATCAAGAGGAAAAATGAAAACAAAAGAAATTCAATTAAAGGTTGCTCAACATCGCGAGGATATCATCAAGTTCATGCGCGAAATCTGCGCCATCCCATCGATGGACTCCAAAATCGGCCCAGTCGGTGAGCGCATCGCCACTGAAATGCGCAAACTTGGTTATGACGAAGTGCGCTTCGACAAAATGGGCAATATCATGGGCCGAATTGGCTCAGGCAAACGTGTGATTGTATACGATTCGCATATCGACACGGTTGGAATTGGCGACCCGGCTGAATGGGAATGGGATCCATTCGAGGGGAAAGTCGAGGATGGCATATTATATGCGCGCGGCGCTTGCGACGAAAAAGGCTCCACGCCCGGAATGGTTTATGGCCTGGCCTTTGCCCGCGACCTGGGACTGCTCGATGGTTGGAGCGCCTATTATTTCGGCAATATGGAAGAATGGTGTGATGGTATCGCGCCCAACACCTTTGTAGAAATCGACCCGGCTGTACGCCCGGATTTCGTCGTCATCGGCGAACCGACCAAAATGAATGTTTATCGCGGCCATAAAGGCCGCCTGGAGATGAAGGTAACTGCCAAGGGCAAATCAGCGCATGCAGCTTCCAATCACCTGGGCGATAACGCCATTTACAAACTATTGCCGGTTATCGCTGGAATTCGCGATCTTGAACCCAAGCTCGGAGATCACCCCTTCCTCGGACACGGCAAAATCACGGTGAGCGACATGCACGTACAGACCCCCTCGATCAACGCCGTTCCAGATGAAGCCGTTATCTTCATTGACCGTCGCATGACCTTCGGAGAAACCAAGGAAGCCGTCAAGCAGCAGGTTGAAGACTTGATCCCGGCGGAATTTAAAGATTCGGTCAAGGTGGAAGAATTGTTCTATGATGACCCGTCTTATACTGGCTTTGTGTACCCGGTTGATAAATACTTCCCCGCCTGGGCATATGATGAGACACACCCCCTGGTGCTGGCAGGCCAAAAAGCGCGGGTTGCTATTGGCCTGGCAGATGCCCCCAGCAGCAAATGGAATTTTTCGACCAATGGTATTTACTGGGCCGGTAAGGCTGGCATCCCAGCCATAGGTTTTGGCCCTGGAGACGAAGAGACTGCTCATACCGTCCGAGATTGTGTGTCACTGGATGATATGGTCAAAGCGACAGAATTCTATGCAATTTTACCTGGCCTGATTTCCTAATTCCGTGCCCCGTGCTCTAATCTGTGTAATCATCTAAATCTGCGTAAATCTGCGGTTCAGATACAGTTCAGACAATCAAAGTTTAATAAAGGAGAAAACATTATGCAAACAAATTTTCGCGGTCGTGATTTTATCAGTGACCTGGACTTCACAAAAGAAGAAGTGGAAACCGTACTCGAGGTAGCCTGGGACTTGAAACGCAAGCGCGCGCTCGGCGAGCCGCATGCATACCTGCGTGACAAGGTGCTGGCTATGCTGTTCTTCTTCTCATCCACCCGCACCCGCGGTTCGTTTGAAGCTGGCATGGCTCAACTCGGCGGACACGGGGCATTCATTGACAGCAACACCACCCAGATTTCCCACGGTGATACCCCGGTGGAAATTGGTGAGATATTTGGACGTTATTTTGATGGCATTGCCATCCGCCATTGTGATTATGGCGATGGAAACAAGTACCTGAATGCTGTTGCAAAAAACAGCCGGGCGCCAGTGCTGAACATGCAATGTGACGTTTATCACCCCTTCCAATGCCTGGCTGATCTGATGACCATTATGGAAAAGAAGGGTAAAGATCTGCGCAAAAAGAAGATCGTCGTTTCATGGGCTTATGCCGCCTCATACCTCAAGCCGATCTCTGTACCGCAATCACTCATCCTTCAAATGCCACGCTTTGGCATGGATGTCACCCTGGCCTACCCGCCCGAATTCCCGCTCATGCCCGAAATCGTGGCACAAGCCCGGGAACAAGCCCGCATCGCTGGCACAAACTTCGAGATCATCGATACAAAAGACGGCATGACCGAGGCCTGTGTGGATGCTGATGTTATCTACGCCAAGTCCTGGGGCCCGCTGCTGACCACCACCGACAACGTTGAAGGCAAAAAGCTGCAGGATATGTACAAAAATTGGCTGATGGATGACGCCAAGCTCAAGGTTGCCAAACCTGGCGCCATCTACATGCACCCGCTGCCCGCCGACCGTAATGTCGAAGTCACCAGCAGCGTGCTGGATGGCCCACAATCCGTGGTCTTTGATGAGGCTGAAAATCGCCTGCATGCCCAGAAGGCCGTCATGGCCCTAATAATGTCATAGGAGAAATTTAATGGCTAATAAGAAACTAGCGGTCATCGCCATCGGCGGCAATTCCCTGATTCTCGATGAAAAACATATCAGTGTCGAGAGCCAGTATGTGGCGGCGAAGGAAACTGCCGTCCATATCGCGGACATGATCGAACAAGGCTGGGAAGTGGCCATCGGGCATGGTAATGGGCCACAGGTCGGTTTCATTTTACGCCGTTCAGAGATCGCCCACAAATATGAAGGCATGCACGAAGTGCCTTTGGATGTTTGTGGCGCAGACAGCCAGGGCGCAATCGGTTATGCCTTGCAGCAAAACCTGCAAAATATCCTCTACCAACGCGGCATTAAGAAAAAGGTTGTCACCGTCATCACACAAACACTGATCGATAAAGACGATCCTGCCTTTCAAAAACCGGCCAAACCGATCGGGAGTTTTATGAGCCAGGAAGACGCCGAACGCCGCCAAAAGGAACAAGGCTGGACGGTAATCGAGGATGCTGGACGCGGCTGGCGGCGAGTGGTCGCATCACCACTGCCAAAGGAGATCGTTGAGCTTGAAACGGTCGAAACGTTGTTGAAGCAAGGTATCGTTACCATCACAGTGGGCGGCGGCGGCATCCCAGTCGTCGATCCTGGCGATGGCAATTATCAAGGTATTGCCGCCGTGATCGACAAGGATTTCGCATCATCCCTGCTGGCGCGCAATATCAAGGCCGACCTGTTTGTTATTTCCACTGCCGTGGAAAAAGTTGCGATTAACTTTGGCAAGCCGGAACAGAAATGGCTGGACAAATTGACCCTCTCCGAAGCCAAAGCCTATCTGGCTGAGGGTACTCACTTTGCCAAAGGATCGATGGCGCCTAAAATCCAGGCCATCGTCTGGTTCCTTGAAGCCATGCCACAGGCCCAGGCGCTCATCACCAACCCACAAAATATTGGCCGCGCCCTGAAAGGTGAAACCGGCACCTGGATCGTGCAGGATTAAGTTCATAAGGACAGGCAGCCTTTGGCTGCCTGTCCTTTCTTCCACCTTATTTTAAAGGAAAAGCAGATGGCCATTGAAACAATTGCTATATCAGTTCCGCGAGCAGACAGTAAAGACAGTTTTGATGCGTACTTCGCCCATCCCGAAGGGACGGGACCATTTCCGGGGATAATTGTTATTCACGAGATTTTTGGACTGAACGATAACATCCGCCAGATCGCAGACCGCTTTGCCGGGCAGGGCTATGCCGCACTGGCAGTTGATCTGTTCGCCAACCGCAACCGCACCCTGTGCATGCTCCAAGCTTTTTACGGCCTCCTGGTGCGCCCGCTGGATAACCCCATGCTGGCTGATTTGCAGTCGAGCATGGCTGTCCTGCGCAGCCTGCCAGGCGTGGATGCAGCCCGGATCGGCGCAGTAGGGTTTTGCATGGGTGGCGGGTATGCTTTACAATTAGCCGTGACCGACCAAGGGATGAAAGCTGCTTCCGTCTTTTATGGCGGAAATCCACGCCCTCTTGATGCCATGGCGCAATCATGCCCGATTATCGGAAGCTATCCGGACAAAGATTTCACCACCCAGGCTGCCCACGATCTTGAAAAAATGCTGACACAATCCGATATTTCGCACGATATCAAGATATACGATAATACCCAACATTCATTTTTCCACCGCCAGCGCAGCCCTTTCGAGGTTGACGCATCCAAAGATTCCTGGGAACGCATGCTCGCATTCTTCGAACAGCACCTGTAAGCCCAATCTCTTGACCTTGCTCTTCAAGCTTAATTCAAAGACATTCGATCAAAAATCTCTTGCCCCCTTCCCCACGCGTTTTACTCAGCATCGATTACGAACCCTGGTTTGCTCTCACCCGCCGCCATGACAGGCTTTTGGGTATTGAACAACGCCGAAATCTTGACGGTGGTTTTACGCTAAATGCGCTTGAACCCATTCTTGAACTGCTAGGTAATGCCAGGTGCAGCATTTACCTGGTTGGCGAAGTTGCCGAATGGTACCCACAGATACCACAAAAGATCACCACTATCGGGCACGAGCTTGGTTTTCACTGTCACACGCACCGCTCGCTGGTAAAACCTGAAGAACTCAAACGCGATCTGGCGGCTTCGGCAATATGGCTGAAACAGTATAATGTGCGCGGTTATCGCGCTCCGATGGTTGGAATTGATGAAAAAGCATACGCCATGCTGGCCTCAAATGGATTTACGTACAGTTCATCCACCTATGCACCAGCCGGTACTTTGCTCAAAAAAAATAACCTGACCCCAAGTTCGTGCACAGTGTGGGAACTTCCCGTCAGCACATTTCCCATATTTGGCCGAAAAAAAGAACAAGTAATAAACGCCCCACGCAATTTTTCACCCGGACTGCTCGCTAGTGGAGAAATTCCTTACGGATCCAGTTTTATGATCGGACTGATGCCCAAAATGATCCTGCGCATCCTGGAACGTGAGCTGCGCGCAGGGCTTAGTCCAGTTATTTTTTTACATCCCTATGAAATCATCCGCCCCGAAGCATTTGGTTCAAGAATGAGGCGTGACCTGGTCGCAAACCCTTTGCTGCTGCCCTTTATCATCCATAAACAGGAATTTCTAACCACCTTGATCAAAAACTTCCCGATTTCACCGCTTAACACCTACCTGGAAGAGGCGCAACATGCCTGACGATTCCGCACAGGGTACTGAAACACGCCTGCGCCGCCTGGCACCCGACGAACCATCCAACTGGCCGGAGGCGCTGACACAACCGGCCACATTTACTACGCTGGATGCCTGGTCGCAAACCGTCCAACGCATTTATAAATACCCAATTTATCGCTTTGAGACCGAGATTGAAGGCAGCGTCACCGGTATCCTGGCGCTTACCCATGTACGGCATCCAATTTTCGGAAACTACCTGACAACCTCCCCCTTCGGCTCCTACGGCGGGTTCGCTTTTTGTTCGACTGAATCTCGCGATCTGCTATTGGCAGAAACGCGCTTGTTGGCCGCGGAGCTGGGTGTGGAATATGTCAATATTCGTTGGGCAGACGCAGCGGCCGTGCTAGAACCGGCACTATCGGCCGTGCTAGAACCGACACTATCGCAGCTGCCCGTACCACCCGGCTGGCTCCAACACCCCATCTACGCCACCTATCTGCTGGACCTGGATGCCAATCCAGAAAACCTGCTGCCAAATTTCAGTTCGGACCACCGCAACCATATTCGCAAATCCATGAAAAAGGGCTTCATCGTCAAATTCGGCCATCTTGATCTGTTGGATGATGCCTACGAAGCACTTTCGCGTTCCATGCACGAACTCGGCTCTCCCTACCACGCCAAAGAATATCTACGCGCATTGGCCGCTTCGCTAGGGGATACGCTTGAATTTGCCGTGTTGTACACCCCGGACGGCAAGCTGGCTGGCGCGGGGGTTTTCATTACGCACTCACGAGTGGTCACCAACCTGCACGCCAACATCCTGAGGAAATTTCGCACCGACTATGCCGGCGAATTTCTGTATTGGAAAGTTATCGAGCGTTACTGCCAGAAAAATTACACTGTCTTTGATATCGGGCGCAGCCTGCTCGGCTCTGGAAATGAAACTTTTAAGATGAAATGGAAGCCGCGCAAAGAAATGTTGGCTTACTGGTATGCCATCAAACCCGGCGCAGAATTACCTGCCCTGAACCAGAAAAACCCCAAATTCGCTCTGGCGATTTCTGTTTGGAAACGCCTGCCTGCCTGGCTGGTGCGTTGGCTCGGGCCATTCCTGATCCGCGGGCTGGCCTGAGCAACCGGCTGTGCATCGTGTCTGAACCGCTAGATTTACGCAGATTAGAGCAAGAGCAAGATGGATATCACACTCACGCCCCTCTCCCAACTTGACGCAGCCGGATTGGCCCGGTTAACCGCGCTGCACTGCTCGGTAATGCACACCTTGCTGGTCGACCTGGGCGCGCCTTTGGTACTGCGCTATTACCAGATCGCCCAAAATGATCCATCTGTTCTTGGATTGTGCGCGATTTCGCCGGATGGAGAAATCCTGGGCTGGACGCTGGGTTCCCCAGCTCCGGCGCTGCTTAATGCCAGGCTGCGCCAACCCTTGGGCAGTTCGAGCTTCTCTGGGCTGCCCTGGTTTACAGCCCAAGTGCTGCGCGTAGCGTTTACCAGGCCAATTATCTTCATCGAACTGATCCGCTCTGCGCTATCAGCATCACCCATAAACACAATTCCCGCCGGCCAGATCGAACTAACCTATATTGGCGTTGCAACCAGTGCGCAGGGGCAAGGCCTGGGCACAGCTTTGCTCACAGCGTTCATGGATGGGGCGCGTTCAGCCGGATTTACCTCCGTAGCGCTCAGCGTAGAAACCGATAATCCGGCTGCTATCGCACTCTACACCCGCTCTGGCTTCCACATCACACAAACTTATAGTGAAGGGCGCTTTGAGCGTCACCGCATGGTTTGCGATAGGTTATAGATAATCTCGTGCGGGAACCGGGACTGCTAGCGATAGTCCCGGCTCCCGCACAGGGCACAGGCACTATCGCAAGATGGTCCCGGAACCATCAAACCCTAAATATCCTGTAATTAAGCCCAGTATCTGGTGGCCGTGCTCTTGCTCTAATCTGCGTAATCATCATAATCTGCGTAAATCTGCGGTTCAGACACAGTTCATTTACATAGGATCAAAAAGAGAAGGAGAAAATATGGACTCGCATGGATTAAAAATAAATTCGATTGATGAATATATTGCCACTTTCCCGGAAGATGTGCAGAAAAAATTGGAAGAAGTACGGATGGTGGTTAAGGCATCTGCACCGGATGCGGTTGAGAAAATCAGTTACCAGATGCCCACATTCGCACTGATGGGCAGCAACCTGGTCCATTTTGCTGCTTTTAAAAAGCACATCGGTTTTTACCCCGCGCCGCAGGGCATCGAGGCATTTAAAGAGGAATTATCAGCTTATAAAGGCGCGAAAGGTTCGGTGCAGTTCCCCATAGACAAACCAATGCCATTGGAATTGATCAGCAGAATTGTAAAATTCAGGGTTACTGAAACTAGCAAAAATACCCATAAAGCAAAGCGATAATGCCCCCATCCAAATGGATTGCGCGTATCAGCACTGGTCTCGCTGCCGGAATAGCAATCGTATATATCGACAATTACGCATTCGGTGGTGAGGTCAGCCCGATCATCATCGTTATCATGTTACTGGCCGCAACAATTACCGCCGGGGTCACCTGGGGGCGGAATGGCGCAACGTCTGCGATTGCTACATGGGTGTGCATACCATCAGCTCATTTCGTCAAGCATATCTTTGGCATGCCAGATACACTACACCCCAATACTTATCTTTCGATCCTGTACCTGGCCGTTTTCACATTAGCGGTTGCAATATCAGGTACTGTGGGAGGGGTGCTGATACGGACTCGACTGCATGACCCTGACCCAATTGCCAGGGAATAGATCCCGGCTTGATGTACAATCCATCTTCCGGTCTGTTTCTGATCGAGACGATCTCGTGGCCGTGTTAAAACCAGCACTATCGCTGGAACCGGGACTAGCGTATTATCGAGTCGGGAATGGAGCGCGGCGTAAAAGATTCTTATGGCCGCAGTGAAGTACTTTATAAAAAAACGAAATAAAACAAAAGGAGCCTCACATGAAAAAAATTACCCCATTTTTATGGTTCAATACCCAGGCAGAAGATGCCATGAATTTTTATGTCGCCATCTTTAAGAATTCAAAGGTCCTTAGTGTAAGCCCAGGACCAAACGGGATTGCGTCGGCGGTTTCATTTGAATTGGAAGGTCAGGAATTGATGGGATTCAATGCCGGGCCAGAGTTTAAATTTAACGAAGCGATATCCTTATTTGTAGACTGCAAAGATCAGGCAGAAGTTGATGAGCTTTGGGAGAAACTCTCGGATGGTGGAGAAAAAAGCCGCTGCGGATGGCTGAAGGATAAATTCGGCCTGTCCTGGCAAATCATTCCAACTGCTTTGGGCGAACTGATGGGAGACCCGGACCCGGTTAAATCCAGGCGGGTGATGGAAGCCATGCTTCAAATGAGCAAAATCGAAATCCAGGCTCTGCAAAAGGCATACAACGGATAATCCTTGAATCCGGCATATTCTTGAGTAAACAATTCCACTCAAGAATATGCCGTTGGATTACCGTCAGATGGGGGCTTTTGGATAATGCAATCCCACACTAAACGCAGCATTTGCCGATTTATTTGTATTCGGGGGTAACCAAAAGTTTTGATAGGCAGCTGCAAATCGATTCCCAAGAAATCCGTTATAAAATTGTATTGTATGTACCCAAGTTCGGGCACGATGTATTCATTTTCGCAGCAGGGGCAGATTGCGAAAATTTCCAACCATGAAGTATTGGCCACCACAACCAGGCTTTTTGCAGCAACGAAGGAGTACTTTATTCATGAAACGAAATCCATTTTTTTCGGTAATTTCGATTTTGATCTTACTGGCTGGCTTGCTCGCCATGCCTTCACAAGCATGGGCAGCCTCCAGCACACTGCTGCCCGTTTCCTACACCACAACCAGCGGCAGCGATGGCGGTCAATCCTTTGCAAACTTAACCATTCAAGATCAAGCTGGTTCCACAAAAAACCCGAACAATTATGTTGAATTCCAGACACCTGGAAAGAGTTCTTATGCGGGCTACCGCTCCTACCTGGTTCCGGATACGATCCTGGCTGCATCCATTACCGCGATTCAGGTGAAGGCAAACCTACTGGGACCCAAGACATCCAAACAAAAGTGGACATGGTCAATTTACAACTGGAGCAATTCATCCTGGGCGGCCCTTGGAACAGACAGCGGTGCAAGCTGGAGCGCCTGGAAATTATTCACGTTCAACCTGACTGGCAAGATAGCCAAGTATGTCAGCGGAACCAGGGAGATTCGAATCAGGCTGAAGTCCAACAACGCAGCAGACGACGCAGATCTCGATTTCGAATCTGTAACACTAACGTATACCAGCGGAACCGTTGTTCCGCCGACAGCAACCTTCACCGCCAGCCCCCCTACTGCCACCCCTCCACCAGGAACGTGCACTCACTTTGTTGCGACAAACGGAAATGACGCAAACAACGGCCAGACGGTTGGCACACCCTGGAAAACTGTCCAAAAGGCAGCCGCATCAGCAACTCCGGGAAACGTGGTTTGTGTACGCAGTGGAACCTATAATGAAAAAGTAACCATTAGCGTTTCCGGCACCCCCGGTTACCCCGTCACCATTCAGAATTATCCGGGTGAGAGTCCAATCCTGGACGGCATAGGAATATCTGTCCCCAGCGCAGATAACGGCATGGTCTTTATAAAAGACAAGGCATATATTATTTTCAAGGGGTTTGAAATCCGGAATTACAAAACTTCCACAAAGAATATTGTACCGGTCGGCATCCGGATCACCGGTACATCCCATGATATCGAGATTCGCAATAACAAGGTACACAATATTGAACATAATGGCACAACAGTCAATGGAACCGATGCGCATGGGATAGCCGTTCATGGCACATCCGGGACAACCGCCATTACCAACATTATCATTGACGGAAACCAACTCTATGCCCTGAAACTTGGTTCTTCAGAGGCATTGGTGATCAACGGGAATGTCGATGGCTGGCAGATAACCAATAACATCGTTCGCGACAGTAACAATATTGCGATTGTCGCGATTGGATTTGAAGGCACTGCCCCTTCCAATGACCAGGCTCGCAACGGGGTAATCCGCGGAAACGATGTGTATAACATCGACTCGAACGGCAATGTTGCCTACGGCAGCGAACGCAGCGCAGATGGTATCTATGTGGATGGCGGAACGATGATCGTCATTGAGCAGAATAAAATCCACGCTGCCGATATCGGCATTGAGATCGCCAGCGAACATTTGGGAAAAGCAAGCAGTTATGTTACGGTTCGGAATAATTTCGTGTACAACAACCTGGAAGCCGGGATTTCGATGGGCGGCTACGATTCTGCGCGTGGTTCCGCGGAACACTGTGTCATCGTAAACAACACTTTCTATAAAAATGCATCCATCACGGGCGCCTGGGGCAGCGAATTATATATACAGTATGATACACGCAATAACATCATCAAGAACAATATCTTTTACTCCAAAAACAATACGCCCTATATCCTGAGTTGGAGCACGGTCATGACCAATAACGTGATGGATAACAATTTATTCTTTAATACTGGCGGCGCAGGTGGGACCTGGCAGTGGAAGAACGTAACCTATACTACTTTTGCCAGCTACCAATCAGCCACTGGCAATGATGCGAATGGGATCAATTACAGCGATCCGCTATTGGTAAATGCCGCAACCGGTGATTTACATATTCAGACCGGTTCCCCAGCCATCAATACGGGACAAACCATCCCAGAGGCAGGAAGCTGGGATATTGATGGTCAGCCTCGCGTTCAGGGGAGCATCATCGATCTTGGCGCTGACGAAAACCAGTAGAAAGCAGACTGTGTTTTAAGCGTGGAGCACGGTCGCTTGACCAGGGAGCAGGCGGTGCCATCGTCAACGCGCACAATGCCAGTAAAGTGAAATCATAATTTACGCGCCAGCCGGCAAAATCGATCCAAGCCTGATCACGGTCAGGTTTAAGGGCTACGCCATTTTCAGCCAACCTATCAAGCGCTGTATTGAATTCATCGCGCGTAATGGATATTTTCGATTCCGGAAAATGGGGATTGACCGGGGATGGAATATCAAAATATTCAGTGACCCTGGCCAACGCAATAAACCCGGCCCGAATGCACAGCTGTGCCGAGGCTGAACGGGGAACATCCACAGCAGAGACGGTCAGCGCTGCCGCATCGAGAATAGTTCCGGCAGCAACCACCCAGGAATTCTGCGGACGTGGCGAACGAAAGAAGACCAGTGCTGGCAGAACTGTATGACTCTCTTCGATGTCCGCAAACCAATTTTCCCAGAGAGACCAGTAATCATTAAGCCTGTCAAGACCGTGAATACGATTAAAGCGCAAGATCATCTCAACTGCGGATGGTGGATTCCCAGCCCGAACTTCAAGCAAATTGACTGCCTGTTCACGGCGTGAGAAGGCAGAATACATGGTAGGCAGGTATGCAATTAACAACGCAACCAGTACCAGGCCGAGTGTTGCTTCGGAAAATATCAGGATATTGACGAAAAAATCATCCGATGCAGCCAACCCAAGGGTCAGCAGGGATGAGCCGCTCAAACGGAAATCCATTATCCAGCCCGGCACACCCAATGACCAATACATGGCAGCATACCCAATGGCAGTCAACACATACCAGGCGGGCACCAACAGCATCAGACCGATGGGGGCGTAATAAGCCATAATAGAGTCACGCTGGGCAAAAGTAGATGTAAAGCGCAGTGGAATATCGAATACTTTCCGCAGCAGGCCAAATACTATGCGATTTAACCGGCTGCGAGCGGATCGTGGCAACACAAAGGTGGAAATCGCAGAGAAAAATGTGGTGATCACCAGGGCCAGCCCGAATATGAAAACGATGATACGAATGAGAATGACCATAGAATAATCCTGATTCTTGATAATGATGAAAACGCTAGCTTTTTTAATAACCATATCCAGACTGCATACAAGATGGGGATTTCGCTTTACTATTCCACCATTTATTTGTACAATTTTATACGATCCAGAAAATATTTTAATCTATTTCAATGCAACTCAGTCAATAACATCAACCAGGATGGCCAACCTGGCCCATTATAATTTTTTGTGTCTATTCAGTGGAATATCTTTCACAGATTAAACATCATTCCTGACATGAGTAAAAATTTTTGTGGTGTTGAACATGGAACACCTCAACACCATTACATGCACAGCAAAATAGGATCGTTCTCGTGCAGGAACCGGGACTTCCGTAAGTTCCAAACTTTAGAGTCGTTGGTAAATACAAATGATTGATATTCTACAAGGAGAAGAATATGAACCGAACCCTATCCACCCTTATGTCCATGCTAGTTCTTGCAAGCCTGCTACTGACAGCTTGCGGGGCGCCCGCAGCTGTCGATCCAGCAAAAACCAATGAAGCTCCGAATGTTGTGGGAAAAACAGTCGTGATCGGATTCACAGCTTCGCTTACCGGCAAGCTGAATGTTGAATCCACCCGTCAGAACAACGGCTTCAAATTGTGGATGGATCAAGTCAATGCCGCAGGTGGCATCAAACTGACCGATGGCAGCGTGGTCAAGTTTGCTTCCAAGTTCTATGACGACGAGTCAAAGACAGATCGCGTGCAAGAACTATACACCAAGCTGGTGACCGAAGATAAGGCAGATTTTCTGCTCAGCCCCTACTCATCCGGTCTGGCCGATGCTTCTGCAGTAATCGCCGAACAGTATGGCAAAATCATGATCACCACAGGCGCGGCATCAGACGGCACCTATAAAAAAGGTTACACCCTGGTTTACCAGGCTTACACGCCTGCCAGTCGCTACCTGACCGGCGCCCTGGATGCTCTGGCAAATGTGGATGGCAATGCCAAAAAGTTGGCTGTCATTCATGAAAATGACAAGTTCTCCAGCGATGTTGCCACCGCTCTCAAGAGCTATGCCGAAAATAAGGGCTATCAGATTGCCATGTTCGAAGGTTATGATACCGGCACTACCGACTTTGCACCAATCATCAACAAAATTCCTGCTGACGTGGATGCTGTTATGGGTGGTGGTCACTTCGCCGATGGTCAACAGTTTGCCAAAGCCATGTCCGAAAAGGGCGTCAAGGCTAAATTCATTTCCCTGCTGGTTGCCCCGCCTGAGCCAAAGTTTGCTGAAATTGGCGCTGCGGCCTTGGGAGTTGTTGGTCCCAGCCAATGGGAACCGTCCGCCGCTTTCAAACCCGATTTCGGTCCCACCGGCGCAGATTTTATCACCGCTTACAAAACCGCTTTCAATGAAGAGCCTTCCTACCATGCGGCGGGTGGTTATGTGGCTGGCCTGATCCTGCAAAAGGCCATTGAAATGGCCGGTTCACTCGATATGGCAGCGATCAAGACCGCCCTGGATGCCACCGTTATGATCACCTTCTTTGGCCCGATTAAGTTCGATACCAGCGCTGAAGCCCATGGACTCCAGACGGGTCACGAAATGATCTTTATTCAATGGCAGAAAGATGCATCCGGCGCTCTGATCAAACAGGTTATCTGGCCGCTGGCCGGCAAAAGTGCCGACCTTATTTATCCAGCCCGATAATGGTACCCGGTTCTGCACGGGCAAAGTTGTCTGAACCGCCTCGTGCAGGCGATAGTACCGTACACAGAAAAGGAGCGGTCAATGGATTTGGGCAACCTGAGTACAGCGTTGGTTGATGGTCTGCTGATTGGCGTGGTTTACGGGATCACCGCCATGGGACTGAACCTGATTTGGGGCGTCATGCGCGTGATTAATCTCGCCCATGGCGCAGTCATCGCGCTGGGAATGTTCGGTGTATACCTGTTTTTCAGCGTTCTGGGCATTAACCCTTACGTTGCGCTGATCCTGGTGGCGATCCTGGGGCTGCTGCTTGGGATCGTGATTTATTATTTGACGATCGAGCGGATGGTCGATGCGCCACAGCTTTCAACCCTGCTGGCAACTTTTTCCATCAATATGGTCATCATCGGCCTGGGGACAGCCGCATTCAGCACATCTCCACGCGATTCTGGTTATTCGCTTGGCTCAGTTGAATTAGGTTTCTTGCGCTTGCAGAATACCCGCCTTGTTGCGGCATTGATTACGCTGCTGGTTACCGGTGCACTTTATTACTTCCTGTACCGCACCCGACCCGGCAAATACATCCGCGCTGTCTCCAATAACCGTGCCGCCGCAGAGTTAATGGGCATTCCTGCCTCACGAATCCTGGCGTTGAGTTTTGGAATTGGAACCATGCTGGCCGCCATCGCCGGCGGACTAATCGCCACTTTTTTCTCCTTCACAATTCTCTCTGGTGATATTTACCAACAGAAAAGCTTTGTGATCGGTGTATTGGGTGGACTTGGAAACCCACTCGGGGCCTTGCTGGGCGGCTTGATTCTTGGCGCTCTCGAGGGGGTTTTGCCGCTTGCAATGCCAAACACCTGGGTACCGGTGATTGAATTCATCTTGTTTGTCATCATCCTGCTCATCAAGCCCAGCGGTCTGCTAGGAGACAAGAAATGAGCCAATGGAAGAATTTGGGACTATGGCTGGCGCTAGCGATTGTGGTTGGGTTTGGTTTTTGGCCGATCATCACCCGGGATGCTGCCGGGCGCGAAACCGGATTCACCATCCTTCTCGCAATCGTGATGGCCAGCAGCCTGAACATCGTCATGGGATACACGGGCTATATCAGCTTTGGGCACGTGGTTTTTTATGGCTTGGGCGGATATGTGGGCATGTATGCGCTTTCTGCGCTGGGTTGGCCGCTGCCCGTTGCCGTACTGGCTGGAGGAGTAGGCTCGGCGTTGCTGGCTTTTCTGTTAGGGAAAGCCATTCTGAGGCTGCGCGGCTCTTATTTTGCCCTGGCAACCATCGGAGTCAATGAAGCCGCCCGAACCTTTGTATCTAACTTCACCCCATTTGGGGCCGCAACCGGCATTGAGCTGCAATTCTCCATCTACAAAACCTATGGAGGCGCAATGCAAGCGCTGTGGTTGACTTACTACGCAGTGGTGAGTATCGCAATTTTCGCAGTGGTTTTCAGTTTTATGATCAAGAACAGCAAATTCGGCCTGAGCCTGATGTCGATCCGCGAAGATGAAGATGCCGCAGAAGTCATGGGCATCGTGACGCCAAACGCCAAAACATTGGCTTTTATTCTGTCGGCAGTACTGCCTGGAATGCTCGGCACCCTGTTCTTTTTCAAAAACGGAAGTGTCGAGCCAGGGGATGCGTTCCGATTGGGGTTTTCAATCGAATCACTGGTCATGATTATGCTGGGCGGGCAGGGAACCGTTCTCGGACCAGTCCTGGGGGCACTCGGCTATCAACGCCTGCGCAGCATACTGCTCACCAGTGACATCACCATTGGCAGCTTTGCGCTCAAAGACTTTCAATTGGTCATCTCTGGCCTGCTTATGCTGCTGATTATCCTATTCATCCCCGGCGGGCTGGTTGGTTGGCTGCGTCAGCGCTTTCCACGGCTGAGGAGGTTGCTGGCATGACATTCATTTTACAGGTGGAAGGCGTTACCAAACACTTTGGCGGTTTACATGCGTTGACGCAGGTCACCCTGGATTTGGTTCAGGGTCAAATTTTGGGGCTGATCGGCCCCAACGGTGCTGGCAAGACCACGCTATTCAACGCTATCAACGGTGTCATCACCCCGGATGAAGGTCATATCCATTTCCTGGGTAAAGATGTCA
Source organism: uncultured Anaerolineae bacterium (assembly GCA_903846015.1). Classification (GTDB taxonomy): domain Bacteria; phylum Chloroflexota; class Anaerolineae; order Anaerolineales; family Villigracilaceae; genus UBA5195. The sequence goes on from CAIMZS010000499.1 coordinate 28,618, forward strand.
CTGGCGCAAAACCCTACGATCTGGCGCGCATGGGTATGGCGCGCACACATCAGATCGTGCGTCCTCTCAACGAATTGACCGTGCGTGAAAATGTAATGGCAGGGGCCTGCTTCGGGCACGAAAATCACAATCTCAGTTCAGCCTATCAAATAGCAAACGAAGTTTTAGCATTTTCCGGGTTGGCTGCGCGCGCCGATCAATTGGCAAACAGCCTGAACGTGGCTCAGAAAAAACGTCTCGAAATGGCGCGCGCGCTGGCAGCACATCCCAAATTACTGCTGCTGGATGAAGTCCTGGCAGGCCTGACTCCCTCCGAAATTGACGGCATGGTTAATACCATCCTGCAAATTCGTGACCAGGGCGTTACCATCATTATGATCGAACATGTTATGAAGGCTATTATGAACGTATCGGATCGTATCTTTGTGCTGGAATACGGGCAGCAAATAGCGGATGGCAAACCGGAAGAGGTGGTACGCAACCCACGGGTCATAGCAGCCTATCTGGGTGACCCGCTCATGGCCAAACGACTGATGGAGGCAGGCTGATATGTCTCTTCTTGAAGTATCCAATATTGAATCGGGTTATGGAGAAGTACAGATCCTGTGGGGGGCGAGCCTGAGCCCTAAGGATGGCATGTTGACCTGCCTGGTAGGCGGTAACGGGGTTGGAAAAACGACTGCGCTGCGCACCATTATGGGACTTAACCACGCCTGGAAAGGCTCCATTACCTTTGATGGGAAGGATATCACCCGCACCCCAGCCTATACGAAGGCCGATCTGGGCATCATTCTTGTTCCAGAAGGTCGCCAGCTTTTCACCGATATGACCATTTACGAAAACCTGGAGATGGGTGCAAGCAACAAACGCGCAATCCCCAGGTTCAAAGATAATCTCGAACGCGTTTACAGCATGTTCCCGCGCTTGAAGGAACGCGCCACACAAAAAGCGGGGACTCTTTCAGGAGGCGAGCAGCAAATGGTGGCGGTCAGCCGCGGGCTGATGGCGGATCCTCGCATTCTGATGATCGACGAACTATCGCTTGGCCTGGCGCCAGTGGTAACTTTACAGCTGTTTGAAAGTCTGCGCGAACTACGCAAACAGGGGCTGACCATCTTACTGGTTGAACAAAACGTACAAATGGCACTGGCTGTCAGCGACTATGCCTACGTTTTTGCGGAAGGCAAAACCGAAATGGAAGGCCCTGCGCGCGAGCTGATGAACAATGAGCACGTTCGCGCCGCATACCTGGGCCTGTGAGCGTTTAACGCAATCAAGACATAACCATCGCGAGTTAGCCCAGATTTTGAAAGGCGCAATTAAGACAGCGCTTATATTCGGTATAATCCACCAAGAGTTTGTTCACCCCTTTACCCTGCGATTAATTGCCCTGATCATTGCTTTTGCTCTAATCTGCGTAAATCTGCGATAGTGCCCGTTCTAGCAGGGCCGGTTCAGACACCGCATCGGTAGAAGACAGGATAATCCCAAAGCCCCTTATGAAAATTCTCCGCAAAATACCTGTACCTGTTTTCCTGTTAATCCTGGCGCTGACAACCTACGCTTTGTTCTTCTGGGAGCGCGGTTTTTATTGGGATGAAGCCCCCTGGACATGGATATATTACCGCCTGGGCCCGGCTGCATTAACCCAAACATTCTCCACCAGCCGGCCATTCTGGGGATTACTCTACCAAATCCTACTGCCACTATTGGGCCCGCGCCCATGGATCTGGCAAATCCTGGTTGTCGTTCTGCGTTGGCTTACTGCAATTCTGGTATGGGCCATCTTCAAGCAGGTCTGGTCAAAAGATGAGCGCCCTGCTTTATGGAGCAGTGTCCTATTCCTGGTCTACCCCGGGCTGGGTCAAAATTACATCGCATTGATGTATACCCATTTTTATGTGATCCTGAACGCATTCCTACTCTCACTCTATCTCTCCATTCTAGCCTATCGTAAAAAATCTGCCCCCTTATCCGTTTTTGCTCTGGCGCTGGCGCTCATCAATTTACTGACGCTCGAATACTTTTATTTTCTGGAATTCTTTCGCCTCGCGTTGTTCTGGCTGGTTATCGACGAGCCCTGGAAAATCAGGCTGCGCCGGGCAGCCCGCCTGTTCCTGCCCTACTTTACCGCATTCCTGGCAGTCACCTTTTGGCGCGCCTTCTTCTTCAAAAACCAGAATGCCAGTTACAGCTACGGCACCCTGCAGGCCATTCGCGATAATTTCTTTTTGGGGATATTAAAACTAATATCAAACATGCTGACCGCCTTTTGGGAGTCTGTTCCGCATGCCTGGTTGTTTCCGTTTGAACCAGTGGATATCAATACCCTGGGCCAGTACACCAGCATTGCCGCTTGTGGGCTGGCGCTTATCACGACCGTTTTTGTGGGCCTTTACCTGAGATTCGCTCGCGATGAAAGCGCGCAAAACCCCTCGGCACATCCGCGCATCGCTTTTAGCCGGGTCTTTCTCCTGCTTGGCCTGGCAGCCTGGCTGCTGGGTGGCGGCGCCTTCTGGCTGGTTGGCGAAAAGACCCTGCCGCAACTGCATTTCTCTGCCGACAGGTTCACAATGGCTTTTATGCTCGGCTCAAGCCTGATCGTGACCGGGCTGCTCAGTCTCCTGGATAAATACCCGCGTATACAGATCACCCTGTTAGCCGTACTGATCGGTTTTTCGGTAGGCAAACAATTCCAAACCAACAGCCTGTACCGTCACGAGTGGGAAACCCAGCGCGCCTTTTTCTGGCAAATGTCCTGGCGCATCCCATCCCTGGAACCTGGCACCACACTTCTTTCCAACGACCTGCCAGTGACGTTGTTCAGCGATAATTCGCTCTCTGGCCCACTAAACTGGATCTATTCGCCGCCCGGCAAAATGGATCACATCCTATACTTCGCATCTGTACGCACCCAGGAAGGCCGCGCGCTGGGATTTAGACTGCAGCCAGGCATATCCTTCGATCAGAATTACCTGGCGACCATCTTTCACGGCAACACAACCAGAATGGTGGTAATCAATTTTGATCCACCCGGCTGCCTGCGCGTGTTGGATGCGGAGATTGACCCGCTCAACAAGCTGCTGCCGCCCCTGCTGCGAGAGGCAGCCGCACTCAGCAACCTGGCCATGATCCATGCTGAAAGCCCTGTCACCCTGCCCGATTTTTATGCTCCGGAAATGCCGCACGGGTGGTGTTATACATTTTCACGCGCCGAACTTGCCCGGCAATCCAACGACTGGCAACATATCGCGGAAATAGGCACCGCGGCTTACAAGGCTGGTGAAAGGCCCAACGATCCTGTTGAAAATTTTGTCTTCATCGAAGCCTATGCCCACACATCTCAATGGGAAGACGCCCGCAAACTAAGCCGTGAAGCCTATAAAATTTCCAAAGAAGTGATGCGTCCAATGCTGTGCGCCCTCTGGCAGCGGGTTGAACGCCAGGTTTCCAACAGCCCGCAAAAAGATGCCGCGCTGCAGGGCGCTCGATCTGATATGGTATGTGAAAAATAATCGTCATGCACGAAGCAGCTCAGACACGGTTCAGACTGGTAAATATTCGCTACAAGCTGTATACTATATGTGATTTATTTCACAATAATAAAAACACCCCATCCTGAACAACATCACAGGAATTGGGGCCCAATCGGAGAATCAGGATTATTCCATGACAGCAGAAGACCCTAGAATTTTAAAACTGCGCGCTATGCGCGTCAAATCCCGCGAAGGTGGCGGGCCAGAGAGAATTGAAAAGCAACACGCCAAAGGCAAGGCCACCGCCCGCGAACGCGTTGAGATGCTGCTGGACGCCGGAACATTCAACGAAATTGAGCCCTTCATCACCGGGCCTACCGATGAAATGAGCCTGGCAACCGAAAAATTTCTCGGCGATGGCGTTGTCACCGGTTATGGACAGATTGACGGACGCATCGTCTATGTTTACGGGCAGGATTTCACCATTTACGGCGGCACCTTGAGCGAAATGCAAAGCCACAAGATTTGCCGTGTGATGGATCTGGCGCTGCGCAACGGTGCCCCGTGCATCGGGTTGCTCGATTCGGGCGGGGCACGCATCCAGGAAGGCGTCAAGGCCCTGGGCGGGTATGCCGAAATCTTCCGTCGCAATGCCCAGTATTCTGGCGTCATTCCGCAGATTTCGGTCATGCTTGGCCCATGCGCAGGTGGCGCGGCTTATTCGCCTGCCCTGCAAGACCTGATCATCATGGTTGAAAAACAATCCTTCATGTTTCTGACCGGCCCTGAAGTAATAAAAGCCGTTACAGGCGAAGTGATCGACGCTGAATCACTGGGGGGCTCGGATATTCACATGTCAGTCAGCGGGGTGGCGCACCTGGCAGCCAAAGACGAGGTCGAGGCGCTCGGACTGGTGCGCAAATTCCTGGGTTATATGCCATCCAACAATGTCGAAAACCCGCCCTTCCAGGCTAATGGCGATAATCCGATGCGAATGGACGAACAGCTTAACCACATTGTCCCGATTGATCCAAAGTTACCCTATGTCATGCACCAGGTGATCGCAGCCGTGGTGGATAAAGACTCTTTCCTGGAGATCCAACCGGCCTGGGCACGCAATGCCATCGTAGGTTTGGCACGCATCGGCGGGCACAGCGTGGGCATCGTGGCGCAGGAACCGGCTGTCATGGCAGGCGTGATCGATATTGACGCCAGCGACAAAATGACGCGCTTTGTGCGCATGTGTGACTGTTTCAACGTGCCATTAGTTACATTTGTGGATTCGCCCGGTTTCCTACCCGGCATCGCCCAGGAACACGGCGGGATCATCCGACACGGAGCCAAACTGTTATATGCCTATTCTGAGGCAACGGTCCCAAAAATTTGTGTTATCACCCGCAAGGCCTACGGCGGCGCCTATGTCGTCATGTCCAGCAAATACCTGGGCACAGATGTTACTTATGCCTGGCCCAGCGCCGAAATTGCAGTATTGGGAGCCGAAGGCGCAGTCAATATCATGTTCAAAAAACAAATCGAGGCAGCGGCTGACCCCACGAAAGAACGACAGACGCTGGCAGATGAGTATCGCGAGAAGTTCAACAATCCGTATCATGCTGCCAGCACTGGCTACGTGGATGACATCATCGAGCCGCGTGAAACCCGCGCAAAGGTGATTGCGGCCCTGTCTGCACTGCGCGATAAATATGCGCCCGCACCACCCCGCAAGCACGGCAATATCCCAGTATAGGAAAATAACGCCATGCTGACCAACCTGTTACTAGCTCTCGAAATTACCGCCCTGGGCATGGGACTTGTTTTTGCCGCGATCATCCTGTTATGGTTAATGATGTGGGCACTGACCGCTGTTCCTTCCCGTCAGCCAGATGAAAACAAACCGGACATGGGCGCACCTTTAGCCCAATCTTCAACACCCCCAGACTTGACCGGTGATTTGGATTTTAAGATGCGCGCCGCAGCAGTCGCTGTGGCAGTGGCATTGGCAGAGCAGAGTCAATCCACCGTCAGACCACTATCTCAGCCACCTACGACGATTGTCAGCGCCTGGCAGCTTGGAATGCGCACCCGCCAGATGTATGAAAAGGGCGAAAAACGCTAGATAGCACGGCGATTTACGGAAGTCCCGGTTCCAGCACGAGATCGCCGTGTATAAAGGAAAAAAACATGAAGTACAACATCAAAATTGGCGATAAATCTTTTGAAGTAGAGATCGACGACATCAACACGCGACCGATCATAGCACGCGTTGATGGGCAAGACTTTGAAGTCACCCCGGAGATATGGACAGACACAACCATAGGGGCAGATCAAAGGCCAGCCACTGCTACCGCCACCAAACCGACCAACTCACTATTTAGCAAGGTAATTGTCGCTCCGCTGCCCGGTACGGTCATCGATATATTTATAAAACCCGGGGATGAAGTCGAATCTGGGCAAGTCATTATGATCATCGAAGCGATGAAAATGAAAAACAGCATTCGCTCGATACGCGATGGCATCGTTGCATCGGTTCCGGTCAGCGCAGGTCAGACCGTGATTCACAAGCAGATACTGGTGGAGTTTCAGGAATGAACCTTGGCGATGTACTCACGGGACTATTTGCAGGTACGTCCTTCACCTGGGCGAACGCACTCATGCTGGTGGTGGGGTGCACACTGATCTATTTGGCAGTGGCAAAAGAATATGAGCCAGTACTGCTGCTGCCGATCGGTTTTGGCTGCATCCTGGCCAACCTGGGCATGTCGGTCTACAACCCTGAAAGCTTTCTAAAAGTCATTTATGACGCTGGGATCAAGACAGAACTTTTCCCCTTGCTGATCTTCGTTGGGGTAGGTGCAATGATCGACTTTCGCCCGCTGTTGTCCCAACCAAAGATGGTGCTGCTCGGCGCCGCCGGTCAGTTTGGCATTTTTGGAGCATTGATTCTGGCCACGCTGCTCGGCTTCCCACTCAACGAAGCCGCTTCAATTGGCGTAATTGGCGCGATCGATGGGCCAACTGCCATCTTCGTGGCAACCAAGCTGGCGCCACACATGCTCGGCCCGATCGCTGTAGCAGCCTATTCGTATATGAGCCTGATCCCGATCATCCAGCCGCCAATCATGCGGTTGATGACCACGCGCAAAGAACGCCTGATCCGCATGGAATATACACCACGACCCGTCGCGCCTGTGGTGGTGGTTGCCTTTCCAATCGTTGTGACCATTGCCATCAGCCTGGTCGCACCTGCCGCCGCTCCGCTGATCGCCACATTGATGCTGGGAAACCTGCTGCGCGAAGCTGGTGTGGTGGAACGATTGAGCAAAGCGGCGCAGAATGAGATCATCAATATCGCCACGCTGTTCCTGGGACTTGCCATCGGCGCAACCATGACTGCTGACAAGTTTATTTACGATCCAGCCACAGGCGTCCAATGGCAGACTTTGTTGATCCTGGCGCTCGGGCTGATCGCCTTTATAATGGATACCGTCATGGGATTGTTGTTTGGTAAGCTTATGTGCTTCCTGAGCGGCGGCAAGATCAACCCCCTGATCGGTGCCTGCGGTATCAGTGCTTTCCCAATGGCAGCGCGCCTCTCGGCCAAAATGGCGCTGGAAGAAGATTATGACAACTTTATCCTGATGCACGCGATGGGTTCTAACACCGCCGGACAGTTAGGCTCAGTCATCGCGGGTGGTGTGCTGCTCGCAATTGTCAGCCGAATGACCGGTATCGGTTAGAATAGGATAGATTATCTGCACCGGCATGTGTCTGATCCGGCCCTGCTAGAACGGGCACTATCGCAGATTAGAGCAAGAGCTGGAACCGGGACTTTCGTAAAAACAGGGAAAATTATTCCATGAGCGACAGCCAACCTAACAATCCACTGCACGGCATAACGATGGAGATGATCATCACAGCGCTGGTGGAGCGATATGGCTGGGAGGCGTTGGGCCAGCACATCGCCATCAGGTGCTTCCAGGAAAACCCCAGCATCAAATCCAGCCTGAAGTTCTTAAGAAGAACCCCATGGGCCAGGGCCAGGGTGGAAGACCTGTACCTCCATCCAGTCGACCCGGAATGACATGTTGAACTCCACGGCTGATGGTAAACCATTTGCCGCTGTGATCGGGGGCGGCCCAGCGGGGTTAATGGCAGCGGAAGTATTGATCCAGGGAGGCGCAAGGGTCGGCCTTTTTGATGCCATGCCATCGGTTGGGCGTAAATTTCTCGTTGCTGGAAAAGGCGGTTTGAACCTGACCCACTCTGAAACGCGTGAAGCGTTCATGGCGCGCTATGGCACACGCCGCGGGCAGCTCGAGGCGCTCATCGACCAATTTGGACCAGAGCAATTGCGCAAATGGGCGTATGATTTAGGCATCCAGACCTTTGTTGGCACTTCCGGGCGGGTATTCCCACTTGATATGAAAGCAGCGCCTTTGCTGTATGCCTGGCGACAACGATTGACTGCTTCCGGGTTGACATTCTACATGCGCCACAAATGGCTTGGTTGGAATGACCAGGGCTGCCTGCGTTTTGAGACACCGGGTGCTGCAGGCGGGGAAATCGCCATCCGCGCGCAGGTAGTTGTGCTGGGGCTGGGGGGCGCAAGCTGGCCCCAATTGGGATCGACCGGCGCATGGACAGAAATATTAGCCGCTCGTGGGGTTGGCCTGGCACCCTTCAAACCTTCGAACTGCGGGTTTGACGTACACTGGACAGACCACTTCCGGGAAAAATTCAATGGACAACCTCTCAAATCAGTGTCGGTGACCTTCACCAACGCGCAAGGCAGCACCTTGAAGCGCCAGGGCGAATTCATTGTCACCCCCAATGGCATCGAAGGCAGCCTGATCTATGCCCTGTCCGCACCCATCCGTGACGAGATTGAAAACACCGGCAGCGCCAGCATCCATCTCGATATGGCCCCCGACTGGAGTCATGAGCGGCTGGCGGACAGGCTTTCACATCCACGCGGTTCGCGGTCGATATCCAGCCATCTCGAAAAAGCAGTCGGGATTAAAAGCGTCAAGGCCGGTCTATTGTGGGAATTCCTTCCACGCAGCCTATTTGAGGATCCTCATAAGTTAGCCGCTGCTATAAAGAACCTGCGCGTGCCTTTGGTGGCGCCGCGCCCGCTTGAAGAAGCCATCAGCTCGGCAGGCGGCGTGACCTTTGAATCGCTGGAAAAAAACCTGATGCTGCGTGCCACCCCAGGCGTTTTTTGCGCCGGGGAAATGCTGGACTGGGAGGCACCGACAGGTGGGTATCTGATCACCGCCTGTTTCGCCACCGGTCGCGCAGCCGGGCTGGGGGCGCTGGACTGGCTTTTTAGATAGCGGTATCGTTATTTTGCTCAGCAAGCATGCGCATGCTGCGTAAAATACGGTTTGTCTCTTTAGAGTTAGAAGCTACATCGCTAAAGACCAGCAAAAGCTGCCCCATAGCGGATGTAAACATGCCTGCCATGAACAAGCCCAGCCCGATCATTGCCGCGTAAAACCGTATGTCAACCATCCGGGTAGAGCTGTCGACCAGCAAATAATTATTGATCAAATCGACTAGCGCCGCATTCTGGACAAACCCATATATCGTTGCTGCCACCCCAAAAAGCATGAGCAGAACCCCAAGCGCAATCGTTGCTATCCCTGTAAAACGAACAAAAAAATACATGGCGACTCCTGGACTCATGATTGTGTCTGAATCGGCCCTGCTAGAACGGGCACTATCGCAGATTAGAGATTGTCTGAACCGCAGATTTCGATGATTTCGCAGATTAGAGCAAGTTCAAGAACAAGGAAGCCGTGCTAGAACCGGCACTATCGGCGGAGGCCTTATTTTTTCGGAGCAGGAACCCTCACGAATATCTTAACACGATTAAGCAAAAATGCGCTTAACAAGGTGCATAATGCTCCAAAAACAAACATGCCCAAATACCCCAACCACAGGCCCGGATGGGCGGCATTGAGAGCATCGATAAGGGGACCTTCCAAACGGGCCAGCGCACCCGAACCAGCCGTTGCCAGGTTGGTCAGGCCCAAATATTTGCCAGACTCGCCTTCCGGCACTAACTGGTTTGCCAGGGCCCAACTAGCCGTCAGAAACAACCCGATACCCGCGCCCAAAACCGAGCCATACAGCACCAGTGTGCTTGGGCTTTTAGCCAGCCAGAGCAGCAAAAAACCAAAAGAAGATAGAAAACTGGCCGCATAGAGCACACGTTTGGCGCCAAACCGGTCGGACAGCCAACCACCTGCCACCGCGAGAATGACCAGCGCCACAGTTAAAGCCGCAAGCAGGTCACCGGTTGTTTTGACCGGGTTTTCAACCTTGAGCACATCGCGCAGGTAATACTGAGCAAAGGCCTGGATGCCGTATATTCCCAGTAAAAACAAGCCGCGTTGGGCAATCAGCCACCAGTAAGAAGTGTTCGCGCGAAAATCAATCCGAAATTGCTGTTTCAATTCATGCAGCCACGAACCTACTTTTCGCTCGCTGCGATAGGAAGGCTCTTCTCGTGTTCCAAAAATGGTAACAGCCGCCGAAAACAATATTACTACGATCAAGATAAGCATGACAAGGCTGGCGTCTTTGCCCTTTGGATCGAGCAAGCGCCCGGCAACCAGGGAAGCAATGATCAACGCCGTCATATCCATGAAGGTTTTTAACCCGCTAGCCGCCCCGGTCTTATCCGGAGCCACCCGGTCCGGGAGCAGTCCCTGCGCAGGCCCCTGCCCCATATTAGAACTGATTTGCAGACCGATGTAACCGATAAAAATCCAAACCAGCCCACCACTCCAGCCAAGCAGCGCCAGGAAAACCAGGTCGAACAATGTAGCTGCCACTAATAGCGGCCGCCGCCGGCCCCAGCGCGAAACCCAGCCATCACTGATGGCTCCGGCCAACGGCTGAACAAGTGTTGCCACGATCAACCCGATGAAAGTAAACAGACCCAGATATGTATTTTTCTGGGCATCGGGAACATAATTCAACAGCAACGCAGGCAGAACAATCGGATGCAGGGCATTCCATTTGAAGGATAACCCAATCCAATAGGTATTCAGGACGAGCAGTTCACGGAAGGTGGTTAATTTCTTCATGAAATAACCCTAAATCGGACATGTCTGGACCGTAGATTTACGCAGATTTCGACGATTACGGCCTTGCAAAAACGGGCACTATCGCAGATTAGAGCAAGAACAAGGGCCTGAACCGCCTCGTGGCCGTGGCCGTGCTAGAACCGGCACTATCGCGGGAACCATAAAAAACGGTACTCGAGTCAAGAATACTGATCATGCAAAATCTCCACGCAAAGCTTCTGGAAGCAAATCGGCGATTGCACGCATGACGATCGCGCTGACAGCGCGATCCTTTTCTACAACGGCGGGCAGGCTGCCCAATTCAAGGCGGTATGCCTGGCCAAAGCTGACATACAAGCTGCCATCCTGTTCCCAACCCGCGACCGGCAAGATGCTTAATCCTTTTGATGCCAGCAACGCAGCAAACCGGCCAAGGCCTGGTGGCGGCCAATTCAAACGCCCACCGGGTTGGTCGCCACCCTCAGGCGCAAGAACGAGAACAGCGTCCAAATTTTCATTTACATACGATAACACTGCGCGAACGCATGCGGCTCGTTCAAGTACATCTTTTTCCCGCGGCGGCATGGGGGGCATGGCGCTAAACCCGTACACGCGCGCCAGGCGTTTGAGTACAAAACGCGAGACCGGCATACCGATGGGCGCATACCAACTGCCTGGAAATGTCAATTCAGAGGTAGTTATAACGCGCGGCTCCACCGGCAGGGCCGCAGCAATTGCCATGCACAACCACCAGATGCTGAAACCTGGGCGGTAATAATGATTAAATGTGACCGCATAAGGGCCGTATGCAGGGATGTTTTGCATCCCGGCATACCTCACAGCGGGGCTCAGGCTTGAAATACAAGTGCATGCATCCGCGTGAAATGATCGTTGGCTCAGTCTGAGCCAGCTCAGAACCGATGAAACCAGCAATCTACGCGGAATACGGTAGGTTGGAATTTTAGATTTCCGATCTTAAATTGAAGGTCAAGAACAAGACCCGAAGATTGCCCAAACCGGCCCATGTCTGAACCGCAGATTTTCGCAGATTTCGATGATTACGGCCCTGCTAGAACGGGCACTATCGCAGATTAGAGCAAGAGCGAGAGTCTGAACCGCCTCGTGGCCGTGGCCGTGCGGGAACCGGGACTATCGCCGGAGGCAGCCGGACGCCGCAGCGCTGCGGCCCTACTACCAGGCGTAGGCTTCGGGCGCTTCACCGCCAGGACCGGGGAAGATTTCATCCAGGGCTTTGAGGGCGGCTTCATCAAACTTGATCTCCAGGGCACGCAGCGAGCCATTAAGTTGATCAAGGGTGCGCGGTCCGATGATGGGGGCGGTCACGACCGGGTTATTTATCAGCCAGGCCAGCGCCATATTGGCGGGTTCCTCACCCGTTTCCTTGCAATACGCTTCCCATTTTTCCAACTTTTGGCGATTTTTTTCAATTTCCTTGGTCATATCTTCTGATGCACGGCGGCCCTGTTCGATTTTGCCGAGCACGCCACCCAACAATCCACCCGCCAGCGGTGACCATGGGATCAGACCCAGACCATAATCTTTGCAGGCCGGCACCACTTCCAACTCCACCATGCGGTCATTCAAGTTATACAGGCTTTGTTCACTGGAAAGCCCCATGAAATGACGCGCCCGGGCAGCTTCGTTGGCCTTGGCGATATGCCAACCGGCAAAATTGGACGAACCGACATACAGCACCTTGCCTTGCTGAACAAGCACTTCACAGGCCTGCCAGATCTCATCCCAGGGGGTTAACCGGTCAACATGATGAAATTGATAGAGATCGATATAGTCTGTTTTGAGGCGTTTGAGGGAGGCGTCACACGCCTGTCGGATATTCAAGGCTGAAAGACGCTGCTGGTTGGGCCAATCGCCCATTCTGCCAAAGACCTTGGTGGCAAGCACCGTTTTTTCACGGCGACCACCACCTTGCTCAAACCAGCGGCCAATGATTTGCTCTGTGACACCCTCGCCAAGCTTCCAACCATAAACATTGGCAGTATCAAAAAAGTTGATGCCCAATTCCAAGGCTCGATCCATGATGGCAAAACTATCGGCATCAGTGGTTTGCGGACCAAAGTTCATGGTGCCCAGGCACAGGCGGGAAACCTTCAGTCCAGTACGTCCAAGTTGTGTGAATTCCATAAGTTGCTCCTTTGATTTATTTATCCTGATCTTTGCCCGTGCAGAACCGGGTACCATGCCCAGAATTACAATACCGCTTCAATCTGCGGTCATTATTTGGTCAATTCTTTGACCGTTGCATCAAGTGACGTCAGAACACCTTCAAGTGTACCATTTGGAAAACTATAAAAATAAGCCATAAAACCATCCGCCAGCGGACCATCCGCCACCCGCCATAGGGGCGTTTGCGGATAGAGGCTGGCATCCGGGATCAGGGTCAGCGCAGCGGCAAGTTGGGGATTCGCGACCCCATCGGCCTGTAACAATTTAACGGCTGAGGCAGTCACCGGGAATAAACCTGTCTGACGCGACCAGCTCAATTGGTTTTGCGGCTCCAACATCCAGCGGATAAAAAGCCATGCAGCCAGTTGGCGAGCGCTGCCGGATTTTAAAACAGCATAATCGGGACCATAGGCCACGATCGTAGGCTGTGCTCCTGGGAAAGGCAGAACAGTCCACTGGTCTGCCGAGGCCGCGGCGACAAAAGCCTGTTTCTGAGCAGCCATCTCGCCCAGGCTGCCGGTGATAAAAAGCGCCCGGCGCGCAGCAAAATGATCATAATTGGAAGAACTGCTGGAGGGCCAGGCGCAGCCATCCGCACGCAGCTTTGAAACGAAATCCAGTACGGCAACGTTTTCAGGCGTGTTAAAACGAAATTCACCATCGACAAACACCTGTGCTCCCGCCGCTGCAAGCCAGGAAAACGGTGTTTGCCAATTAGCGCTGACATCCAGTGCCAGGCCGCCAAATCCATCATTGGTAAGATCGGCATCCTGTTTCCAGAAAGCATTGGCTTTACAAGCCTGTTCGCGAAATTGGTCGAGATTACCAGGGGCAGCGTTAAAACCCAGGTCTTGGGCAAAACTGGTGTTATAGAACAAAAAACGGGCTGATCGCGCCGCCGGTAGACCGTAACGCTTGCCGTTGGTATGCGATTGTTCCCAAAAAGCACCGTTCATAGCGCCAGGATCGATGCCGATATCAGGCTGGACGGTATACGGGGACAGATCGACAACGTTATCCTGCCAGGCCAGAATTTGCTCGGGTAAAGCTACGACAATATCCGGCTGCTGTTCTGTGAGCATGGCCTTATCGACCTGACCCGCCAAAAGAACCAAATTTCGCTGGGAGACAACACTGACCTTGATACCCCACTTGTTGGAAAGGGTAAACTCGGCAGCCATTTGCTGAAATAACCTGGACGACGAACCGTCCCAGCCATCCCAGGCCAACACTTCCACGCCTGTGAGCGCATCCGGGCGTATGCCAAGATCCGGGAGAGCTGTGGGAGCGGGTATGCGAGTTACCGTGGCTGGAGGCGGGGTAGCGATGAATTCCGCCGTTGGGGCTGGTTGGGTGACATGCCCAAGCAGCGTGACAGTGGGAACACATGCGCCCAGAAAAAGGGCGGAGAAAAACAGAACAGGCAGGATTCGACGCATGGGGGGCGAGTTAACCGAGCATGATGAGCGGAATCGGGATAAATACCAGGATAAATACAAAAATAGTACAGTATGCCAGAAAACGGCGGCCCTCATCAAGCTCGGTAATCTGATCAAGCGGATCAGCAGATTGGCGGCCAAAAACCAACAACAAAGCCACCCACAGCCACCAACCGTTCCAGAAAAACCCCAGCCCAGCCATCAAAACGAGAATGACTGGCATGGCATATTTTAGCTTCTTGCCAAACAGGACGGACATGACGTGCCCGCCGTCCAATTGACCGACAGGGATGAGATTGAGCGAGGTGACGAGCAGGCCGGCCCAACCAGCCATGGCAACGGGTGAAATAAATACATCGGTACCGTTTATGGGAACCGGTAAACCCGTGAAGACGAATTTAATCCAATAGAGCAGCGGCGCGACCGTGCCGTAACTGGCCGGGGCAGGTAAAAGCCTCCCAAAGATCGCGTATTTGGCCAGTAAGTATAAGATCGAATTGCCCTCGATAAAACCACCGGGGGAAGGCAGGATCGGGCCGGTTTTCGAACCCAGCAGACCAATGATCACCACCGGGATGGCTACCGCCAATCCGGCCAGCGGACCGGCGATGCCGACATCAAACAGGATGCGCTTGTTGCGGGGCAGTTCCTTCCAGACGATCACAGCCCCCATGGTTCCCAACAAGGTGGGGAATGGGATAAAGTAAGGCAGTGTTGCGGCGGTTTTATGACGCCGGGTCATCAAGTAGTGGCCGAATTCATGCGCCAATAGGATCGCCAGCAAACTGGCGGCAAAGGGAATACCACCATGCAAAATGGATAACCACAGCCTCTGGTTGTTGGAATTTACTCCGGCGAGATTGGCGGGGTCGGTATAGCCCATGCCGGTCCATACCACGCTGACCACTGTCAGCAAAAATAAGCCGATGTTAATCAGGATATTGGATGGTTTAGGGTCCGGTAATTTTCCAGTGATGATGATGACGTGACCACCTTTTTCGCTTTTGCGAAACAGGGGCATTAACTCGTGTGGGCGCAGCAAGTCTGAGAGTTTGTCAAAAGCTTCGACTGATTCAATGATTAACTGACCGCGATAGCGGACGATAAATTCGCCGCTTGGAGCGCCCAGCGTGATGTCATCAACGTGAAAGACGCTGGAGACATAAGAATTAAGCACTTCCTGTTCGGGTAATAACATCAGGCACCTTATTTGAAACACGAATTACTCAGGTAACACAGATTTTATATTCAAGACTTTAATATCTGTGTAATCGCTGAAGGAAATCTTTATGGTCCGGCTTACCCGGGTTAGAAATGATCATTCGCTAAATCATAACCTTGTCAGGTTAACAGGCTATGAGCGGGAGTGCATGGGAGTCGAACCCACCCTGGACCGCAACGCGACCCAACACCGATTTTGAAGACCGGGAAGCCCACCGGGACCTATGCACTCCCATCTGCAAGCATACCTTAAATTCCGGTTTTTTGGGGATGGCAAAATAGGGGCTCTTTGGGATTTTCCGTGAAATTCAAAGTTAGCCTGGTGCATTCATATAAAAAACGCAGAAATGTGTAATGGTCAGGCAAAGGTTGAACACATAACGCTGGCTGGCTGGGATAACCTTTTTTGTACATTGAGAGCGGTTTTGCTCGAATAATCGCTGACCAATCCGAAAATCGCAAAATTTGGGTTCAACAAGGGAAATTGCTTCGTTCAACATCAAATAAAAGGTTTCATCCGCGTTTTCCGCGCTCATCCACGTCCAATGGTTTTTACCACGCCAATTCCCAGAGAACCAAAATGGGGATTGGGGTCAGGGTTTAATGGCTGGCCAGATGGCGTTGATATAATTACGGCCGAAATACACCAGTGCCAGGCTCAGGCTGGTAACACACAGGACTGCCAGGATGGTCAGGATGCCGGTGAACAAACCGAACAAAGCCAGCCGGCGGCCCCTTTCAACACTTGTGCGTATCTGTCGAAGGGCGATAAATCCGGTGGCAGATGCCAGAAGTCCCAGGATGAAAGCGGATGGGTAACAAACCCAGGCGGTAAGTGGGATGGGTGCGACACCGATGCAGAAGGATGAAAACGTGAGCGCGGCAGCGATCGCGCTGAGGATGGCGAGCGGGTTTGTTCGGACAGGGATCGGGGGCATGAAAGATTGTTCCAGGCTGCTGTTTGATAAATTCACATACGACCCGGGTCGTCGCCAGGGGTCATTATTGATAATTCTACACCTTTTATAGGAGCGAAAGTACTCTGGTCATCCTGGTAGGGCAATCGCATCTAAATGGGTAGTCGGAAGCCCACTGTTTCTCATTTGCCGAGGCCGCCGATAGTCCGCGTCCAAAAGGTTTTATCACGGAAATTCCCAGAGAACCCGAAATTTTCAAGTGGTGATAATCCGTAGTGTTCTCACGCGTATAAGTATTGCCATCCAACTTTCCTTGATGTATAGTGATATCAATACATTCGGGTTGAAAAGTTGAACAACGTTAAAAATTGAAGCTACTTGATCTAAAAGGAGAAAAATATGGATCCAATAACATTTGCAGCTGCTGCATCTCTGGCTACCAGTGCGTGGAAATTGCTCGCACCATTTGCGCAAAAGATCGCTGGCAAACTCACCGAAAAGGCTGGCGAGGCTCTTCCAGAAGTGACTGGCAAGGTTTGGGATGTTGTTAAGGCAAAACTCGAGTCTCATCCTGAGACAAAAAGCCTGCCCGCTGATTTGAGCAAGTCGCCGGATGATCCAATGGTGCAAGGGGCATTCCAGTATCAATTGAAAAAGCTGCTCGAAAACGACGAGGCCTTCGCGCGGCAATTGGAGGGGCTGGTCAAGCAGGCGGGCAGTCAAAGCACATCTATCAGCGTGAAAGTAGAAGGAGATGGCGCCGCTGCTGTTGGTGATGGCGCCAAGGCAGTTGGCGCAGGCGGCATTATGATTGGTGGAAACGTCAGTGGCGGGATTCACTCCAGCGAGAAAAAAAAGTAAGAAATAGTAATTTCTAAAAGGTGGCGAGTATGGCAGATTCGCAAGAACAACTTCAAGAGAATATCCGGCAATTGGAAGCGGCCAGGACAAGTGGAGTGCTGCCTGCCAGTGTGGCAGAGGCCAGTATCGCAGCCTTAAAAAAAGAACTTGCTACCTTCGATGCTCAACTCGAAGGCCCCGGCGCAATTGCCCAGGGGGCCCAAGCCAAGGCTGTTGGTAAATACGGTATTCTCATCGAAGGCAGCTTCACCGGCAATATCTATCAAGGTGAAGATCCTGACGAAGACGAAAAACGCCTCGCCATCTATCGCCAAATGGTGATGAAAACTGCCTCCAGCCTGCCCTTGCGCGGGGTGGACGTGGGCGCCAGCGACCCTTCGCAGGCACAAAAGGCGATTGGCCTGGCAAATGTGTATGTCGATCTGGACGCCACGCAGCAGGTCAAGCTGACCGCCGCGCAAAAGGCCAAACGAGAAAACGAACCGGCCGGTGGTATGGATCGCGAAGAAACCCGCCCACTGCCTGTGCTGGAAGCAGCCATCAACAACCGCCACCTGGTTTTATTGGGTGACCCGGGTGGCGGCAAGAGTACCTTTGTCAACTTTGTGGCGCATTGCCTGGCGGCGCAGGTTATCGAGCCTGATAAAGGTTGGCTGCAGCAATTGAATGGCTGGCCGCAAGAAGAAGCAGAAATCTTGCCTGTAGTGGTGTTTTTGCGTGACCTCGCGCGCAGCTATGCCGATCGACTGCCTGCCAAAGCCGAGCCGCATCACCTGCTGGATTTTATCAAGGAGCGCCTGGAAGCCCAAAACCTGGGTTTTGTCGCCAGACCGCTTGGAAAGGCGCTGGATGCAGGCCAGGTGATCGTGCTTTTGGATGGGCTGGATGAAGTTCCAACCCCGCCGCAGCGTATTTTTGTGCGCGATGCTGCCACGCTTGCCTTTATGGCGCGCTACGTTAAATGCCGTTTTCTGGTCACCTGCCGCGTGCTTTCCTATCAGCCGCCCGAAAAAGGACGCCCTGATCTGCGCTTGAGTGAACTGCCTGCCTTTGAAATTGCGCCATTTGACCAAAACAAGATCGATCGCTTTGTTTCGGCCTGGTATGCTGAGTTGGGTCACCTGGGTACCGTTCCCATTACCGATGTGGATGGATTAACTGCCCACCTGCGTGAAGCCGTTCGCCGCCCCGATTTGGAGCGCCTGGCACCCAACCCGCTGCTGTTGACGGTCATGGCACTGGTTCATACCCACAAGGGCCGCCTGCCGGATGCGCGCGCACTGCTCTACGAAGAAACGGTGGATATCCTGCTGTGGCGCTGGGAACAGATCAAGCTGGGCGGGAAAGAAGATGCCCCACGCCTGCGCCAGTATTTACTGGAAGCCGGGCGCACCGATGTGGATCTCAAGCGCGTGTTGTGGGAAGTGGCTTACAACGCGCATGCCGCCTCGCAGCCTGGCGAGAAGGGCGATGCGTTGGCTGATATCGCAGAACACCGCATTCTCAAAGCATTGGCGGCGCTCAAATGTGACGAAAGCAACCCGGATGGCGATCTGAGCTGGGCCAAACGGGTGGTGGATCTGATGAAAATTCGTGCCGGTCTGCTGCTCGAGCGCCAGCCGGAGGTCTTTACTTTTCCACACCGCACCTTTCAAGAATATCTGGCCGGGGCGCACCTGGCGGCGCAGGCTGATTTTGCAACCCAGGCTGCCGTGCTGGCTGAACAGGGCGCGTTATGGCGCGAGGCGATTTTGTACGCGGTGGGCAAGCTGGTGTTTGTTTCGGGTGATGTGGCGAAGCCGCTGGCGCTGGTGGCCGAACTGTGCCCGGAGTTTGTCGTTGACAGCGAGACCGCCTGGCACCTGGCCTGGTTGGCCGGGGAGGCCATGCAGGAAATTGGTCTCAAACGTGTGAATGACAGCCGCTTTGGTCGCGACTTGTTGCGACGCGTTCAGAACCGGCTCAGGGACTTGCTCGAGGGCGGCAAGCTGGCACCCATTGAGCGCGCCCGCGCTGGGAGCACGCTGGCTGCGCTGGGCGACCCGCGCTTTGATCCTGAGAATTGGTTTTTGCCGCGCGAAATCGATCTCGGTTTCATTCCCATACCGGCGGGTAAGTTCATCATGGGCAGTGATCCTGGAAAGGACGGTGATGCCCAAAAAGAAGAACAGCCGCAGCACGAACTCGATCTGCCGTATACCTACTGGATGGCAAAATATCCGGTGACGGTGGCACAGTTTTCAGCATTTGTGGCCGATAGCGGTTACAAACCACAAGATGCTGACAGTTTACGCGGAATTGCCAATCACCCCGTAGATAATGTGACCTGGCACGATGCGCTGGAATACACGCGCTGGTTGGATGCGCAGATAAAACTGATCGCAAAAGGACGTGTGGGCCAGGGCAGCACGGCTGCTTTTTGGCAGGGTTTGGCCGATGGAAAACTGCAGGTTACTTTGCCGAGCGAAGCGGAGTGGGAAAAGGCGGCGCGTGGAGCAGATGGCAGGGTTTACCCGTGGAACGGCGATTTTGACCCGAACAAAGCCAATACTCGCGAGATCGGCATTAGAAATACCAGCGCAGTGGGAGCATTTCCTGGTGGCCGAAGCCCCTTTGGCTTGCTTGATATGAGCGGTAATACCTGGGAATGGACACGTACAATTTGGGGCAGACGGTATATCCTTGATTTCAATTATCCTTATAATCTAAAAGATGAGCGTGAAGATTTGAGCAAAACTGATGAGTATACACGTATCCTGCGCGGTGGCGCGGTCGGCAACAATCAAGGCCGCGCACGCTGTGCCTACCGTCGCTGGAACGCCCCGAACGACAGGTACCGCGGTGTTGGCTTTCGGGTTAGTTTGTCCCGAATTCTTCTCTCTTAACTCTGGCACTCTGGGCTCTGGGGCTCTGAATCTTTGTACTCTGATTGTGCCAGACTAGCCAATCTGTGAAAAGCATGTTTCCCGCGCAGCGGGTCGCGTTAAAAAAATAATAAGAGCAAACGATGGCATCAGAAGCGTAAGGGCACAGCGGCGCTGTGCCCCTACGCCCATCTTCACACGCACATTTGACTTTCTAACCTGGCTGCTATAGGCATCCAGAATAATTCTTGCATCGATTAGCGATCAACTAGCGCCGATTTCGCAAGATTTTCTCAAAAATCAAACTCTCGCGAAGCGGTTGTTCCATCAGTGAATCCGGCGTTCTAGTGGTTAAGGCTTTTTGCGATAGTGCCCGTTCTAGCAGGGCCGTAATCGTCGAAATCTGCGTAAAGCTGCGGTTCAGACAACCAGCGATTGTCCCAGTTACCCCCCGAGGCGCACCCCATCCCGGTGGGCGAGGCTATCCCCTTTCTCGGCTTCCAAATTTTTCCACAAAAGCGCAGACTCAAACGCCGAAAAGGGCTATACTATCAAAGAAAGCTGCGCAAAATGATTTGTGACTATGCGGATGGTAAAATTCTGCTCGCTGATGTGAGCGCCAGTACGCACGGTTGGGTCAACCATGCCCGCTATGCCAATACTATCGGATTGAGAAAAGCTTTATTGGGTGGGTCGATTGTTCCACCACCAGGCAGGGAGTGATCTATGGATTTCAATCTTGAAAAATGGAAAACCAGCATCGCCAGCCAGTTGGTTGGCTGGAAGAAACATCTGAACCAGGCCGGGGTAAATTCGGTCTATTATTTTGTCGCGGCTTCTTCCTTCCTGCCGCTGATCCAGGTTGTTCACAGTGGCGATTGGACAGCAATGGCCACCCTGGGTAGCGCGGTTGGCGCTGGTTTGCTGGCCAACATGGTTCAAAAGCTCAAGGATAAATCCGACCTTGAAGTGGCGCATGAACTTGAAGCCGAGGCCCAACGCACTCCCGCCCTGAGAGCTGAACTGGACACCTTGCTGGAACACCTGGATGCTTTCAAGCAGGCGGAGAATGCCTTGTCGGAAAAAGATCGACCCTGGTTTGTTGAAACCTGGAAAAAGGAGCAGGCCCAATACACTGCATCCCTGGTTGGCAGCGGCGCAATTGCGCAGAACGGATCAAAAGCGGTTGGCGCTGGCGGAGTCATGATTGAGGGCGGCGTTCATTCTGGCCGGGATGTCATCCTGGGTAGCCAGACCAACATCTTCAACCCATTGCCGCCGGATCCCGAGGCTGAAAAACGCCAAAGGGCGCTCGAAACCTACCTGAACCGTCTCAGCCGCGCATGTTTGTCTTTACCGCTGGCCGCTCTCGGTGGCGAGGAAAGCACCGAAAGTGATGTGACTCTGGATAAGGTTTATATCAAACTGAATACCACCAAAACCCGCAAAATTTCCGGGGAAGACTCTGATCAAGGAAAATATGGCGGATTCTTGGGAGGATTGTTGCGATCTGAGCAGGATGAAC
>CAIMZS010000500.1 GCA_903846015.1 uncultured Anaerolineae bacterium
CTCTCCGTCGGAACGCTTCGGGCTTTAATTCGCCACGCGGGGTTGACAGTGGATGAGTTTCTTTGTCTTCTGGACCAATAGCCGTGCAAGCACGGTAGAACACCTACCAGTCCGTTGGGCTGATGGACCCATGCTTTTGCCCATTGGCCCAACGGGCCAATATTCCTCAGCCCAGGGCAACGCCCTGGGTAGGGATGGCCATTCATGCGCCCCAACGGGGCGCGATAGGGGTGATACAGGTAATTGCAGCCTTGCGGGCTGCCGGTTTTTGGCATCCACCCAGCCGCCGACTCAGATGACCCAGCCGACCCAGCCCGTTGGGCTGGGCTACGGCCAGCGATTCAGAGCCTAGATATTTTATTGAAAAATCAAGATATTATGAGCATAAATATTTCAGTTCTTCCTGCTGTTTTATGCGATAATGTGGTTTTCATACCGGATTCAGTATAGATCATAATGCGCAGCCAAGAAAAGTTTCCCCAATCCAAGTCAAACCCAAAAAGTATCGCACGCCGTATGAAGAAAGCTAAACAACGCGAGGCTGATATCAAGAAACGGGCAGCGAACGAGAAAAAGATAGAAAAGCAGGAACTGGTGTATCAGATGCTTATTGCCATGCGTCAGCATTTTCCTGAGCTGCTTGACTGGATGAGAGAAGTGGATGACTGTCGCTCAAAAGCTTCCGATTATGAGTTGGCAGCTCTTTTGACAGCGTGCTTGGCGATGTTCTTGTTCAAGTCAGGTTCGCGTAACCAATACAACCAGTACCGGGAAGACGCGCTGTTCAAGAAAAACTTCAAGCGTATGTTTGGTTTTGATATGCCACACGGTGATTCTGTTCAAAATGTCATTAAATTACTGGACGTAGAACAAATAGAACAGCTCAAACATAAGATGGTGCAGGTATTGATTCAACGCAAAACCTTCCGTCCCAGCCGCTATCGTGACCAATGGTTCCGTGTAGCGGTAGATGCCAGTAGCATTGGAAGTTATGACCGCCAACGGGATGATCAATGCCTGTACTCCACCTCCAAGAAAGGCAAAAGGACTTGGTTCCATTCTGTTCTTGAAGCTCGACTGGTAACCCCGCAAGGCTTTAGCGTCTCGATTGCTACGGTGTGGATCGAAAATCCGGAAGATGGTGAATACGACAAGCAGGACTGTGAGCGTAAGGCATTTCCACGTCTGGCAGCCAAGCTCAAGGCACAGTACCCGCGCCTGCCCATGCTGATCCTTGCGGATGGTTTGTACCCGTACGAGGGATTTTTCGCCATCTGTAAGGCCAACCAATGGGCCTTTTGTGTCACCTTTAAGGAAGGCAATCTGCCCAGCGCTTGGAAGAAGGTGGAAGAACTAAAGCCATTGCAAATCACTAACACCCATCGTGAAGTAATCAACCAGACAAATGGTAAAGTCATTGAAAAAGTATTTGTATGGGTTACTGGCGTGAATTACAAAGGTCATATATTTAATTGGCTGGAGTGTCTAGAAACTGTCACAACACCCAATTCAGATGCATCCAAGATAAAATCCGAAACCACTCGGTTTGTGCAAATAACAGATTTACCAATTAATGCCAAAAATATCGTCGAAACAAGTCTGACAGGCCGTTTGAGATGGAAAATCGAGAACGAGGGTTTTAATACATTAAAGAACGGTGGTTACGAGATGGAGCATCAATATGCGCGGAAAAGCTACATTGCCCTCAAGAACTACTTCCAGTTCATGCAAATGGCACATCTCATCCATCAACTAATGACCATCACCACCCGCTTTCAGGAGAATTTCATGAAAGCTAAAAACCACCCGACGCTGAATAACCTGTGGCGTGACTTAGTCGCTGCTATGCAATGGTTTGACTTTGACGAGCAAGAACTGGAATACAGGATTGGAATTCGGAAACAATTCCGATTTTCGACATGAGTTAGAAAGGGGCTAGCCCACCCCACTAAAGTGAGGCCAAACTAACAGTAACCAGTGGATAACGAAAAATAACAATTATTAACGGCATTCGGCAAACTCCAGCCAGCATGGGGAGGGGCTATTTGTCCTGAATATCTGCATAGGCTGTCAATTGCAGCGCTATTGATATGCTCTGAATCGCTGGCTACGGCCATCATCCCATCCAAATTTATTCGCCATCTGAGGTAATCCACTATGACGAGACCTGAACCAAAATGTATTCAATGGAAACGGCAAGGCGCCGAAAGGGTCGCCGCCCAAATCGCCCACCTGTCGCGTGAGGAAGAGCTTGAATTCTGGCGTCAGAAAACCGAGCAGCTTCTGGCACGACAAGCTCATTACCGTCAATTGAACGTTGAGACATCTCACCCCCAAATTCCTCCTATCTCCGCGCCAGCCGCGACGCTGCTACGCAATAATTCAAACCCGTAGGATGGGCTGACGTAAGGAAGCCTATCGCTTACGATAGACGAGCCCAGTGGATCGGTCCGTTCAGTCCATCCTACACTTCCTTATCCACATTCAATTTATGGCGAGTTGTCCGGCTTTTTTTTGTGGACGGAAGCAGCCTGCCCAGCACCAGATGCTGACGCAGGCGCGGCCGTTGGTTCAACATCAATATAAACCTTATTTTTCATAGGAAATCCGTCTGACTCTGTTGGAATAATAGACATTATCGGAAACC
>CAIMZS010000501.1 GCA_903846015.1 uncultured Anaerolineae bacterium
CGCGGCGATCGCGGTCGCGGCTGCGCCCATACCCTGCATGTAATTGATAAGTTGATC
Source organism: uncultured Anaerolineae bacterium (assembly GCA_903846015.1). Lineage (GTDB taxonomy): Bacteria > Chloroflexota > Anaerolineae > Anaerolineales > Villigracilaceae > UBA5195. Next base: position 58 of record CAIMZS010000501.1, read on the forward strand.
GAAGGCCTTGCCGATCTCTCCGATCTCATCCTTGCGCAGACGTACCTTGTCCTTTTCCTGCTCGCTGGTATCGCGCACCAGGTCGCCGACTGAAAGCGATTTGGCCATTTTTGTGACCAGTCCGAGCGGTGTGGCGATGCTGGTGGAGATGACCACCCCTAACACGGTTGAGAGAACAACTACTACAACCACTATAATGATTGTCAGCGTCATTGTCTGGTTGGCAGTTGCCGTGTTGGCATCCGAAAGAGCCTTGGCCTGTGATTCTTTCATGAGCTGCATCGCATCGATTTTGGCATTGACGTCGGTGGCATTGGCGAATACATCCGCCCGCCGCATCAGCGCCAGAGCTTCATCATTTTTATCCGCCAGTGCAAGCGCCACGATCTGGTCGCGATTGCTAACGAATATTTTGTATAAGCTGCTGAACTCGTCGAAGAGCGCCCTCATCTCGGGCGAAACGATCAATTTTTCATAATCAGCCATTGTCTGACCGATCTGCGTATCGAGTTCCTTGATGGTGTTGGCATATTTCTGTTTATCTTCCGCAGTGGTCGCAAGCAGGATATCGCGATAGTTGATGCGGGTGCGTTGAAAGGCTACCCCCAGATCTGCGAGCTGGCCAAGCGGAATGGTTTGGTTTTGATACAGTTTTGTATCGTTGTCATCCGCTGATTTCAAGCTGACCATTGAATACACCCCCATCAGCGCCGTAATGGCCGCGACGATCAAAAACTGCCGATCAGTTTTACGCTGGTCTTCATGTTATTGAGAACATTCATGTCTTACTCCTCCGGGTTTTAATAAAAAAAATTGTTTTGTTACCATACTGGCACGGCCATGCCTGATGAAAATTGAGCGGCCGCGGCTCAGTTCAGGCTTATTTTAATAATCGACCGTTTTATAAAATTTATTATAAGAAATACCCACTTGATATAGAATAAATATAAAGAGAAGAACTCGTTAATATTGCGTGAAAAATAATTAATTGGTATTCCAAATCTGAAATTTATGCTATTATGGTATACATGCCAACCGTATTTGAGAAGTTTTTCATCTGCTGAGGTCTTCGTGAGCCAATTCGAAACATCCTCTGTTGAAACCAGACATATTCCGCACGAAATCGATGATGGGCAGCCGCAAGATATGCGGCGCATGACCCCTTCGTCAGCTTTTTCGCCCCTGCGCGGCGAGACGCCTGCCTTTGATTTGGCAGAAGATGAGGCTGCCGGGCTGGAGTCTTTCTCGCCAGTAGTGTGCAATTTATCTTTTGCATGTTTACTGATTCCGCGCTTTAGCGATCATTATTTGACAGGCGATATCACAGAATACTTAGCCCAATGGCTGAAAGAAATCTGTATTGCATACGGTTGGCGTTTGGACGAACTGGTTGTGCGTCCCGGCTATTTACAGTGGCTTCTAACAGTGCCGCCCGATGCCAACCCGGCCCAATTCATGCGCATCATTCGCCAGCACACCTCCCTGAAAATTTTCAATGATTTTCCACGACTTAAACAAAAAAACATGTCCGGCGATTTCTGGGCCCCGGGTTATTATGTGATTTCTGGCGGCCAACTTCAGCCGCTCGAAAATATTAACACTTTTATCCTGCAGACCCGCCAGCACCAGGGAATTTATTAAAGAAACCGTCCCCCAGTATGCCTGACAGCGCAAAAAAACAAACCATCAAACAGAGGGTCAGGCAAACTTTTGCGTTGCTGCGGGAAATGCTTTTAGAAACGCCTCTAAAACCGGTCAACACGCCGGTTTCGCATGCACCAGCCCCCTTTCAAATTTATCTCGATGATCTGATTGCCGCGCATGAATTGCTGCGTATGCCCGGCTTTGGCGTAGACGGTACCCCGGCGCAGGTGGCGTTGGATGAATTTTATTTTCCATTGGGTGTGATCGATAAGCGCCTGGGCAAAATATCCCCGGAAAGCGATGATGGTTTTTATGGGGGTGCGGGGATACTGACGCTTACCGGTATTTTGCAGCGCTACCAGCACCTGGTTCTGACCGGTGGCCCAGGTTCTGGCAAGACCACCTTGCTGGCTTATCTTGCCATCAGCTATGCGCGTTCTTACCGGGTCAAATCTGCCGCGCCCGCATCCAGAAAACACTCCGCCTCAATACTCAAAAACCGTCTTTTCCCCGACCTGGGGGATGCCCTGCCAATTCTGCTGCGCTTGAGTGATCTGGGCAGTTCCTTGAAATCGACTCATACCCAGGCTGACAGCCCCGCTTTGTTAATAGATTATCTGCGCACAAGCCATGCTGCGCGTAAATTAGCCCTGCCCACAGATTTTTTTGATTATGTTTTGATTTCCGGGCAGGCTGTGCTTCTATTGGATGGCCTGGACGAAGTGGCTGATCCGTTCTTGCGCCAGCGCGTTACCAACCTGATCCAAATGGCGGCTGAGTTGTACCCGGCTTGCCGCATGATCATCACCTGTCGAAACCTGGATGATCAGCGCGCCGCGCTTGCGGGTCCTCAATTTGGCCTGGCCCAGGTTTGCCCGCTCAGCCCGGCCGAGGCGCGCCAATTTCTGAGCATTGCCAGCCTGGCAACCGCAGAAACGCCTCTGGCCAGGGATTGGGCAGAAAATTTGGTCAGTGCCCTGGACGAGAACCCACGCCTGGCTGGTCTGCCAATCACGCCGCTGCTGTTGAGTTTTTCGGCATTGGTCTTTCGAGCTCACCGGCATCTGCCCGCGCGCAGCGCCAGGTTATTGGCATCTGCTGTGCAGCTTTGGCTTGGTCATCATGGGACAGGTCAGGGCAGCGCACATCAGATCCCCTTCGATGAGCAGCGCCGCTTGTTGGGAAAAATCGCACTTTGGCTGCAAAGCCATCAGCAGCTTACACTTACCTATGCTGATTTTAGGGCGCTGGTCTTTCCGGAAATCCTGGAGCTTACTTCTGGAGACCCGGCGCACGCGAATCAGATTCTGGCAGACTTTCTACTCTGGATTGAGCACCGAGGCATATTCAACGATCTCGGGGCTGGTACCTACGCATTTGCTCAGCGCAGCTTGCAGGAATATCTGGCTGCGAGCGCATTAGCGCTGCAGGTTGAAGATGAAATAGGAGCGCGCCGGCCAGAAGGGTGGTGGCGGGAAGTCCTTCTTTTTGAATCTGGTTTTCCAAAGCATGGTGTCGAAGTAATTGACTCCCTTTTGAAGGCGAATGTTGACAATGGTCCATATTCTGATCAGGCTTTGCTGCTGGCATCGGAATGTTTCTTCATGTTGGGGGCCTCTTCTTTGCCAGCGGGTGTGCGTACTGAGTTAATCACGCGCTTGAAAAAAATGGCTAACTCGCCTGTTCTGTTATTGGATGACGGCGGTCGCCAGCTGCTGCAGCGAAAATACGCGGCTCATCTGGCCCTGGCACGCCTGGGCCGTCCGAGCCTGATAAAACGTTTCTGGAAGCTGCCGTTTGGCGAACCGGATTGGGTCACCATTCCAGCCGGAGAGTTTTGGATGGGTGAAACGCATCAGCTGCGCAGGCAATTTCTGCCTGAATTCCAAATTGCGCGTGGCTTAGTGACCAACGCTCAATATGCCATCTATCTGGCTTCAAGCGCCGCGCCGAAGCCAGAATATTGGCGCGCTGGGCAGATACCCGCTGGTATTGAGAACCATCCGGTGGTAAATGTAAGCTGGTATGAGGCTCTGGCATACTGCGCCTGGTTGGGGCAAAAGATCGGTAAGCCGGTCTGCCTTCCAAGTGAGGCTGAGTGGGAAAAAGCCGCTCGCGGTGACCAGGACCAACGTGAATACCCCTGGGGCGCGTGGGCCGATCTGTGTGCCAATACCAGTGAACTGGGCCTGGGTGGCACCAGTCCGGTTGGATTATTTCCGCTCGGAGCCAGCCCGTTTGGGCTGCTGGATATGCTTGGAAATGTTCGTGAGTGGACCCGCAGCCTTTATCTTCCGGATTATCCAGATGGGTACGATCCTGCGGATGTGAGCCAGGAGAATTTACAGGCCGGGGATGATCAGCCTCGCGTGCTGCGAGGGGGCTCGTTTTATTATCACCGCGCCGCCGCTCGGTGTGCCTACCGTCAGCGCTATTATCCGGATTTCAAGTTTGATAATTTCGGTTTTCGCGTGGCGATTTCTTCAGCCCAGGTTTGGGAAGATATAAAAAAATCGGGCTAATCAGCGTGCAGAATGTATAAAGTGTAATCACAGTGTTATCCCGCAGCTTAGATTGTCTTGCGGAATGGCATCAGGCAACCACGAACCAGATGAAAGCTGCGAAGAGGGGGTATTTTTATTCTGTGTTTCACCGGTAGTTTCCTGAGTTTTTGTGAGGGTGGTGAAATTTGTCCAATTCGCGCCCTTATGCGTGATTAATTTATCTATGTATTCCCAATCAAATCACATTCCATACCTGGTCTTAACCTTGATCTGCTTGATTACGGGATTAGGATGATTTGTTGCCATAAACCTATCAGCCACAGGCCGACTTGCGTTCATGTCTTGAGCAGGCGCGATTCGAAATTATCAGAAATGGGGAGCATGGGTGTTTGTTTTAGCAGCGTGATTTCAGGGGGTGATGGGCAGTGAGACCCCCTCCGGCCTACGGCCACCTCCCCCATTTGAAGAGCACAAATGGGGGAGGAAAAAAGATGGCCTATGGCCACATCTTCCATTTGAAGGGCACAAATAGGGGCAGGGAAAGACATTTTTAACAGATTAGGCCTACTTAATGTGGATAGCAATATTTCATTCTCATTTCTTGCGGTCAAGTTTTTGGAAAGACGGTCGATAATATTGACAAATCCGAAGATGAAAAGGCGCGATTATTTCGCACAGGCTTCCATGGAAATTGATAATTTGACGATGACCCGCCAGTTGATGATTATTTCGGGGCAGCTCGTAATTTATCGAGATGGGAAGAAGTTAAAGATCCAGGATGCTCTCGATAGCTTACAGGCGGACCAGCAGGATATTAGCAGTGAGGCACGTGAAGCGGCCAAGCTGGCTGCATTGCCGTCCCAGTCGCAAAATATTCCAAATGACCGGGTTCGCCTGGGGGATATTGCCCAACAAATACCAACCACCGCTGCTCAGCCAGCCCAGGCCAACCAGTCGGTTGTGATTGCCCAGCGTGAAACCATTTCGCTTGAGATGGAATTCTTCAGCGCCTCGTCAACGCCCGTGCAAGGACTGGTGCGCCACAATCAGCAGCAAGCTGAAACTGACCGTTATCAGTTCCTGTTTAAGGATGGCGCATCCTTCACCATTCGCGATAAGTGGACGAATAGGAGCACCACCATTTGGGGTGATCCGCATGTGGATTTATCGGATGTGGAAGGCGACCGAAATGGCGAATTTTCTGATCTGAAAAAATCCAATAGTCATACCACCCTTATGTTGATGGATGGCACCCGGGTTACTTTTACCGCCAAGGATGACGGCATCATCGGCGCAGTGGATATCTTCAAGGGTAGTCAGCACTTGCAAGGAATGGGAGCAGCATCCGAACAATGGGGGAACGGTGAAAATGGCTTGTTTGCGGGGCCGGTCATGGAAAATGCTGCCAGTCAGGCCAGTGGTTTGCCGTCCGGTGATACGGTTTATGCCTCCGGGGATGGGAATGACTGGGTCGATACCAGCGGGCACTTGGTCTGGGGTGTAACCACAGGCCCTGGAGCTGTCTCACGCCCAACGGCATACCAGAGTATTAGTATTAAATATGCGGCGACCCGTGAAAGCATTGTGGAGGTCAGTGGTTAACAGACGTTAGCGCAGGGATGCCGATCCGGGCAATATTGATAAATTTAGCACTCATCCTGGGGGAAATGTGCGCAAAAGCCGGCCTATTACCGAAGACACCGTTGTTCATTTCAACGGGTGTTTTCGGTTTCTGCGCCATATAAAAATTTTTTAGCCAATCTTTATATTCCTTTCACGGTCAATTTACATAAAAACTCAGGGCAGTATGCTAAAGTTATGCACGAACTAGACCTCCTGGTTTAGCTCTTCTGCAGCTCTGTGGCGTCAAAAGGAATACCAGTGTGATTTTTTTAACTCGCACCAACGGCACAATAATTTATATCAATCCTGAGTTGATCCAAACCGTTGAAGCCACTCCTGATACGGTTGTCACCCTTATCAGCAACAAAAAGCTGATCGTCAGGGATACCCCTCAAGAAATTTCAGAGCGGTTTATAGAATACCGGCGTCAAACATTAGCGCCGTATTCTGAACGCAAATCTGACTAATTCCCACCCTGGGAAGCCTTTGTAAGAGTAGGAGCAGTTTATGGATATTGCAACCATTCTAGGCCTTGTCACTGCGATTACAGCGATTGTGGTCGTTTTGATCATGGATGGCGGTTCACCAGCAGAATTATTCGCTCACCCGTCCGCGATTATCTTGATCTTTGGCGGTTCGTTGGGCGCCACTATCATCACGTCTTCATTAAAGACAGTCTTGCTGCTCCCGAAATACCTGGTTCAGGCTTTTACCGTCAATAAATTTGACGCCAATGGCACCATTGATCTGCTCTCCAGGCTGGCTGATAAGGCCCGGCGCGAAGGTTTGCTCTCGCTTGAAGAAGATAGCAAAAAGATTGAAGATAAGTTTCTGCATAAAGGCATTGCCATGGTTGTCGATGGTATCGATCCAGAGCAAGTGGCTGCGATCATGGAAACCACCATCGAACAAATGCGCGCCCGCCATAAAATTGGGATCGGTTTTTTTACTGCCGCGGGTGGTTTTGCCCCAACCTTTGGTATCATTGGTACTGTTATGGGTCTGATCAGTGTTTTGAAGCAGTTGGATAATCCGAGTGCCCTGGGTAAATCAATTGCTGCTGCTTTCCTTGCGACCCTGTGGGGCTTGCTCAGTTCAAACCTGATCTTTCTGCCAATCGCAGGCAAGCTAAAAGCAAAAAGTGAAGATGAAGTTCGCACCCGGTTCATGCAGTTGGAAGGAATTCTGGCCATTCAGGCCGGTGAAAACCCGCGTATTGTCCGTGACAAGTTGACTGCTTTCCTGGCTCCTGGGGATGTCAAGGGTGAAGAAGATGCGTCCAAGGCCAAGGCTCCTGCCGGTAAAGCGGCTGAGAAGGCGAAAGCTTAGCCATGGCGCATAAAGAACCTGAACACGAAGAAGGACATGATGAGCGCTGGCTGGTCAGCTATGCCGACTTTATTACCCTGCTGATGGTTTTGTTCGTCATCCTTTATTCGATGGGCCAGGTCAATGTCGAAAAATACCGCCGCCTGGCCGATAGTATGCACTCTGCCTTTACATTGGGCGGGGCGGCCCAGGTGGTTGACAAGCAGATTAACTCTGCTGGCGGAGCCCTTGAAGATGGAAGCGCCAAACCGATTGTCATCCCGGGTATTCCCGAAGGTCCGACCAAATCGGAAGAAGTTGCTGGTCAGTTGACGAGTTTGCTTTCAACCCAAAATCTTGGCAAAGAAGTCAGCGTTCAAACCAATGTTGAAGGTGTATTGATTTCACTCAGCGAGAGGTTGGTCTTCAAGGCTGATCAGGCGGACCTGCCAGCCGAGTCTATGACGGTGCTCGATACAATCGCCGGAATGTTAAAGCCAATTACCAACAAAATACGCCTGGTTGGTCACACTGACAATACGCCTTCCACCAACCCGCTCTACTCAACCAATTGGGAGTTATCATTGGCGCGAGCCACTTCTGTGGCTAAATACCTGATCCAGGCCGGCATCGATCCGCATCGCATCGTTATTGCAGGGCAAGGTGAGTATGCTCCGGTTTTCGCAAATGACTCGCCTGCTCATCGTGAATTAAATGCTCGTGTTGATATCATCATCATATACCAGGTTGAGAACAGTGTCATTAATCTGGGTGTACCTAGTATTGTTCCCTAATGTGTGGAGATTTCCATGCTCAACAAAGTCCTGAATACTGCTCTTAAAGTTGTCAATATCATTTCGCAGATCGTGCTGCTGGTCACTGCGATTATTTCACTCATCACCGCTTATGTTGTCTTTGCGCCTGATGATATGCCCAAACCTTTCCGGCTGGTCTATGATAATTCATCCGGTTCGCCGGTTGCATCACTTGGCGCTGTGGTGGTGGTAACAGCTACGCCCAGCCCGGAGCCGCACCAATATCTGCCCGGTGAAGGCATCATGCTTAACATGTCGACCAAGATTATCAACCTGGTTGACCCCGCCGGGCGTAAATACATTCGCCTGACAGTTGTGGTTGAATTTGCACCGGACAATCCCGAATATGTTTCGCTGCCCGCGGAAGAAAAAACGGCTTACCTGACCGAATTTCAGAACAATCTCAATTCGCGCCTGCCGATCATGGATGACACAGTGATCACACTGCTCTCCACAAAAACGTATGAAGATCTCTATAGCGCGGAAGGCAAGGAAAAGCTGCGTCATGAAATTATGAAAACCCTTGCCGAAAAGCTGCCCGATTCTCAAATTATCTCAATCTATTTCACAGAATTCGTAGTGCAATAAACTATGCTTGCTCAATCCGAAATTGATGCTTTATTATCTGGCGCCATCGAGATGGATCAAAAAGATGGCGGGGACAGAGTCAACCTGGCTGACATGATGAATCAGTCAGGCGAGCACTCGAAAGTTGAGGGCGAAAATACCAAGTCGATTCAAAGTTATAATTTTTGGTCGCCCGCCAGGTTTTCAAAAGAACAAATGCGCGCAGTGGAGTTGGTTCACGAGGATTTGAGTGAACGTCTTACCACATCGCTGCCCACTTTTTTAAGAACCAATGTGCGTCCGCACCTGGTGCATATGGAGCAGGGCCGCTTTCATGATTTCATCAAGGATTTCCCTCAAAACACCCTCTTTCATCTGATCACCCTGGCGCCCTTGCCTGGTCACATGGTCCTGACCATGAGCCTGAATGTAAGTTATTTGATCTTGGAACAGCGCCTGGGTGGTAAAATCGAAGGTCGCTTCACTGAACGGCCTCTGACCGAAATCGATCAATCGCTACTGCGCGGGTTGGTTGAGCACATGCTCGGCGACATGAAAGGCGCCTGGAGCAAGGTTGTCTTGCTCGAACCCTCTCTTGAAGATAGCACGGTCAACCAGCATTGGGTCCAGATGCTGATGGGTAATGAGCGCGTTTTGCTGCTGACCATGGAAATTAACATCCAGGGTGTCACCGGTACAATGAGCATTTTTATCCCCTTCAACACCATGAAGCCCATTACCAACGTGCTAAACCCACATATCTGGATTGCGGGGCGTAAAGAACACCAGCAGGACCCGATCGCGCGGCAAGCCGCCATCCAGGCGATGATGAAAGCGGTGCTGCCAATCAAGGTTATTTTGGGTAATGCCGATTTGACATTGGAGGAATTACTGAATCTCTCGGTTGGAGATGTGATCGAGTTGGATAAAAGTGTCGAGTCTCCCCTGGTGGTGGAAGTGGCCAGCAAGAAACAGTTTTATGCCCGGGTGGGCAGATCTCGCAAACACATTGGCATTCAAATTTCCGGTGTCTATCGTGAACAGGACGCACTTCAAACTGGTTATTAAAAAGGCTTAAATAATTATGGAAGATCTTCTGAACCCTAACGAAGGCATGACCTTTGGCAAAAAAAGCGAATCTGGGGCTGACAGGTTAGCCGGGAAATCCAAAATCGGTAATAACAACAACATCGATTTATTGATGGATGTTTCGCTGCGCGTAACCGTCGAGCTGGGTCGTACCCGCATGCAATTGGCCCAAATTCTTGAATTACAGCATGGCTCGGTGGTAGAGTTGGATCGCCTTGCTGGCGACCCTGTCGATATTTTTGTAAACGATGTCATGGTGGCGCGCGGCGAAGTGGTTGTAGTGGATGATAAATTTGGTGTGCGTATCACCGAAATGATTTCATCTAAAAGCGAGAAAGCGACAGGCTGATGCTTAATCTCACGGTGCGGCTTCAAAAATGGCTTGCCAGTAGTACTCCTCGGCAGAAATTGACCGCGGGCGTGCTGGCTTTTGGCTTACTGGCAGCAGGTGGGCTGCTGGTGTTAAGCGATTCAGCCGCATCGAGCAATGCTCCGGGTGCAACCCCGTTGTATTTTATAGGGGTTTTTATCAAGCTGATCGGGGTTTTGGTGTTGATTGTTGCCAGTTCGGTAATTTTTCGTCGCTGGCTGCAGTTTGGTCCAAATGGCAAGGCTGTTCGTAACCTGCGCCTGCTGGAAACGATCCGATTATCCCCCAGGCAAGCTGTTCACCTGATTGGTGTTGGTGATCAACAGTTTTTAATCGGTGCCACTGATCAGAGTGTTTCCCTGATCGCACCAATCGAAGGCAGTCTTTTTCCCGCTTCAGCGCTAACGACTCTGGGAGAAATAGCCCAGCCCCAACCGGGACAGGATTTTGGCGCCTTGCTTCAATCGTTTGGCGCACCTCTTTCCGTCGAACCTATAAAGGGTGAGGCTCAGCATGATTGAAAATAACATTTCCACATCTCTGGCAGGTCGGCTCCATCCATTCAGCCGCCGGATAGCCAGGTTACAGTCACAGCGCTTGTTGGGAGTAGCCGTGATTTTGTTAGCCAGCCTGCTTCTGAGCGGCTGCGCCACGGCTACTGCTCCGGGTGTCTCACTGACCGTTGATTCGCAATCGCCAAATCCGCAGCAGGTTACTTCGGGTGTGCAGTTACTGGTACTGATGACGGTGCTCTCCCTGGCGCCGGCGGTCTTGATCCTGGCAACCTCTTTCACTCGCATTGTGATCGTACTCTCGATGGTGCGCAGCGCCATTGGTACACCAGCCATTCCGCCCAACCAGGTTATCATTGGACTTTCCCTGTTGCTGACTTTTTTTGTCATGGCTCCTGTTTACAAGCAGATGGATGAGAAGGCCATTCAGCCGTTTTTGAAAGAACAAATAGACCAGAAGACCGCGCTGAACGAGGCCGCAAAACCTGTGCGGGATTTTATGTTCAAGCAGACCCGCGAAAAAGACATCAAGCTTTTTATGGATCTGGGGAATGAACCTCAGCCCGCCACCATCGATGATATCCCGATGGTTTCCTTATTCCCGGCTTTTGTCATTAGCGAGCTTCGCACGGCATTTACGATGGGTTTTGTAATTTACATTCCATTTTTAGTGATCGACCTGGTGGTAGGCAGTATCCTGCTTTCGATGGGCATGATGATGCTGCCACCTTCACTGGTTTCGTTGCCCTTCAAAATACTGCTATTTGTGATGGTGGATGGCTGGTATCTGATTGTCCGCAGCCTGGTGTTGAGTTTTTCTGGAAGTTAGAGAGGCCAAAATGTCTGAAGCCTATGTTCTTACCCTGGGTCAAAATTCAATCATGCTGGCGATCTTGCTGGCTGGACCGATTCTGGTCGTCAGCCTGGTGGTCGGCAGCCTGGTCAGCCTGGTGCAGGCCGCGACTCAAATTAATGAAACCACACTCACCTTTATTCCCAAATTGATTGGTGTGATTGTGGTCATTATTCTGCTCGGTTCGTGGATGCTTCAACAGATGCTGACTTTCACATATGGTCTGTTTACAAGTTTGCCTAATCTTGTCCACTAATCGTATTTATCTCTGCGAATATCAACATGCTTGCGCAAAAAGTTGACGAAATTATTCGATCGGTTGCCAACCTGCGGCCCATGCCGGCCAATGTGACTCGGATTTTGCGGGAAATTGAAAACCCGCATGTATCCATTGATATGCTTTCTCAATTGATTGGGCTGGATCAGGCTCTCGTGGCTTTGGTTCTGCAAATGTCGAATTCAGCTTCGCTTGGTTATTCGCGCACCATTTCCACCACCTACGAAGCGGTTATGCATCTTGGCCTGTCTCGTTTAAAAAGCATCCTGTTAACATCTTCGGCTACTGGCCTGATGAACAGGAGTCTTGGCGGTTATCGATTGGGGGCTGGTGAGCTTTGGCATCATTCCCTGGTGACGGGCGTGGTTTCAGAATGGCTTGCCCAGGCGCTGCGTTATTCCAGTTCAGAGGAGGCCTATGTATCTGGCCTGCTCCACGATATTGGAAAACTGCTGCTTGATCAATTTGTTTTGAACAACTATCAAACCATTGTTGCTCATGTTCAGCAATACAAACTCCCTTTGTGGCAGGTGGAAGAAAAGTTGATTGGTATTGACCACGCCAAAGTGGGTGGTTTGATCGCCGAGCGTTGGGATTTTCCGATTGTTTTGGTGGAGGCGATTCGTTGTCATCATGCCCCTTCCCTGGCAGTGAACAATCAGCGCCTTCCGGCGATTATCAACCTGGCGAATTATTTTGCCGAGGACTATCAACTGCCAAATTCGGGGTTGTCCAGTTCTGACCTCCATCCGGATGCTTTGACTATCTTGAAAATTGATGCTGCCGGAGTTGAGAAGCTGCGCGCCGGATTGAAGACTTCGGGACGGCTCTCAAGTTTTTCAAATAGCGGCTAACTGGATGCCCCCAAAAAAACTTTCGGTGCTTATCCTTGAACCAAACGCGCTGCAGTGTGACCTGATCAAGTTGACTTTGCTGCGCAATAACATGCTGCCGATCATTTGCGAACAACCGGATGCGCTGCGTGGACATTTAGTTCGGCATTCCCCAGACGTCTTGTTGATTGATACGTATCTGCCGGGTCAGAACGGCCTGGATTTGCTGGGTCAAATGCAGGCTGAAGCTTTGCTGAAAACCACCCGAATTTTTATCCTTTCTTCAATGGGGTTTCCTGAAATTGTTCAAAAAGCCGCCCGCATGGGTGCCAGTGGTTTTTTGGTCAAGCCCATCGATCCTGATTTTTTGGTGGCGCGTATCTTAAACAGCTTTGGTCAATCCGGCCAAAACCCTGAGTGACCGAATAACGTCACACAAGCGCTGGCCTGTAAGGGGGATTGGAATTCTCATTTGTCACCAATGATTATCCGGTTATTTTCAATCAGTACCCGCAAGGTGGTTTGGCGGGGTAAGTTTTTCGCTCATGAAGCAGCAAAAACTTCACAAACACCAAAATATTGCCCGATTTATTGTTCCGTTAAGGGGCATAGCCCAGATTTAACGCCATCTTTAGATTTGCTTCACACTCCCTTTACAGACAAATCTGGCTGAAACGGGTATCATTTCACTATGGAATTAAATAACCGGTAACCTTGCGATGATTATTTCTGTTGCCCAAGCGCAGCTCTTTTTCCTGGTTTTTACCCGAATAATGGCCATCATTATTCATATACCAGTCTTTGGTGGGCAAAATATCCCCAACCAGGTCCGGATCGGTCTAGGGCTGGTGCTGGCATTGGTGTTGGTGCCCTGGCAGCCGCTGCCCGCCACCGCCGCCACGATTGGCGCGATCGCTTATAGTATCGCAGTTGCCAAAGAAATCGTGATCGGTACCTTGGTTGGGTTTGCAGCTGACCTGGCATTTGGGGCCATCCAGCTGGCAGGTTCGGCCATGGGCACCGGCAGCGGTTTTGAATCGAGCCGTATTTTCAATCCGGCATTGGGTGAGTCCGGTTCTTCGTTTGACCAGATCTTTGTGATGACTGCAACAATGATTTTTCTGGTCATCGACGGTCATCACCTCGTCCTGATTGCTCTTCAAAAGACTTTTGAGGTTCTTCCAGTCAACAGCGGCCTGCCTTTCAATGGGATTGAAGCCCTCATGCGCACAACCGTCACGCTTATTACGGCGGGGCTTCACCTGGCATTACCGGTTATGGCTGCACTGATTTTAACAGATCTCGTCCTTGGTTTGCTGGCGCGAGTTGCTCCCCAGGTGCAGGTTTACTTTTTGGGACTGCCGGTAAAAGTGGTGGTAGCTCTGATGGCATTAAGCTTGACTTTTACAGTCATTTCTCCATCCCTGGTGGCGATGTTTCAGTCGATACCCAAGAACATGCTTTTGTTTGTGGAAAAATAAGACCCAATGGCAGATAAGAGTGAAGCCCCTACCAGTCACCGCGTCGAAGAAGCCCGAAATGATGGGCAGGTGGTGCGCAGCCAGGAATTAATTTCTGCCGGTGTGATCGTGATCAGCGCCTTTTTGTTGCGCAATTCTGGCGGCGAAATGATTATTGCCTTCAAGAAGATGATCACAAGCATGATCCTGGAAATTCCCCATGCTGAATTATCGGTGGAGTGGCTTAGAGGAACGTCTTTCACATTCGCAGCGCTGGTTTTACCGCCTTTTTCCATGATTCTGGTTGGTATCTTGATGACGGGTGTGGTATTGACCCTTGGGCAGACTCAATTTCTGTGGGCAGGTAAAAAGATTGGTTTTGATTTTAAACGTGTTAATCCGATTGATGGTTTCAAACGCATTTTCTCATCTCACGGGTTGATCGAATTATTGCGCTCATTGCTTAAGCTGGGCTGGGTTTCATGGGTGGCCTACAGTTTTATTCGCGACAATTTTCTTGATCTGATTGCTTTTACCCAATACGATTTCAGCACGGCTGTGAGCCATTTTATCGAAATTGCCGTTTCGCTGACCATCCGGGTTGGAAGCATGTACCTGGTGTTGGCCGTGGCAGATTATGCCTACCAGCGTTGGGATTTGTATAAAAATCTGCGTATGAGTAAGGAAGAAATCAAAGAAGAGAGTAAGCGTTCAGAAGGCGACCCGATGTTGAAGAGCCGCGTACGCAATATGCAGCGTCAGATGGCGCGTGGGCGCATGATGGCGAATGTTCCCAAAGCCACCGTGGTTGTCGTCAACCCTACCCATCTTGCGATCGCGATTGAATATCAGGAAGGCATGCGCGCTCCTAAGGTGCTGGCAAAAGGGCCCTACCGCGTGGCTGAGCGAATTGTCAAACTTGCCAGGCAAAATAACATTCCGGTCGTCCAGAATATCCCACTGGCGCGCGCCATCTACAAAACAACCGATGTTGGCCAGGAAATCTCCCCTGAACTTTACCTTGCGATGGCCGAAGTGTTGGCCTATGTGTACAAACTACGCGGGAAAACGCCTCCTAACCGGGCCATTCCAGCCGCCGAACCTGCATCATCATAATTGGAACCAGTAAAAATGAATAACACAACCGCACCGACTATTCCAAACCCGATCGTGGTCGCATTGCAGAGTTTATTGCGCTCAACCGACATTGTCATGGCGCTTGCACTGGTGATTCTGGTTGGCATGCTGTTAATCCCGCTGTCCGCTTTTCTGGTGGATATGGCTGTAGCCTTAAGCATTGCAGCTTCGATTGGTATTGTGCTTTTGACGATGTTTATCAAGCAGCCGATGGAATTCTCAGTTTTCCCCACGGTTCTGCTGTTGATCACCCTCTTCCGTCTCGGCATCAACGTATCTGTCAGCCGTCTTATTTTGCTCAGTGGTGATGCCGGGCAAATCATCACCACCTTTGGTAATCTGATTGTCGGCGGCAATTACGTCGTTGGCGTGGTCATCTTTATGATCTTGATGATTATCCAGTTTGTGGTAATCAACAGCGGTGCAGGACGTGTGGCCGAAGTCGCCGCTCGCTTCACCCTGGATGCCATGCCTGGTAAACAATTGGCCATTGACGCAGACCTCAACGCCGGGCTGATCGATGAAACTCAGGCTCGCCAGCGTCGCAAGGCCGTTGAAACCGAAGCCGATTTTTATGGCGCGATGGACGGCGCCAGCAAATTCGTTCGCGGCGACGCGATAGCCGCCATCATCATTATGCTGGTCAACATCATTGGCGGGTTTGTGATCGGTGTGCTTCAGCGGGGTATGCCATTGGTGGATGCCCTGCAAACCTACGTTTTGCTTACCATCGGGGCGGGGTTGGCTGTTCAGGTTCCATCCCTGTTGGTGTCGGCTGCGGCTGGTTTGATTGTGACCCGCTCTACCTCGGAATCTTCCCTGGGTACTGAAGTCTCCATCCAACTCTCGAATTTCAACGTTCTCGCCGTGGGCGCGGTAATCGTCGCGATGATGACGCTCGTCCCGGGTTTACCCACCATCCCCTTTATGTTGGTTGCAGTTGGTCTGGGTACCGGGGCCTTCCTGGTCAACCGCACGCAAAACTCCCTCAGGGTGATTGAAGAAACCGCTGCCGCACCAGCGCTGACTACTGAAATGGAAACCCCTGAACAAATGTTGGAGATGGTGGTGGTCGATCCGATTGAATTGGAAATCGGCTACAGTCTCATTCCGATTACCGATGAAGAAAATCAAGACAACCTGCTGCGCCGAATTACCGGTATTCGCCGCCAGATGATGAGTGAGATCGGCCTGATCCTGCCGGTTGTCCGCATTCGCGATAACCTGCGCCTGTTGCCGCAATCCTACCGCATCAAAATTCGTGGGCAAGAAGTCGCCGCCAGTGAAATCATGTTAGACCGGCTGCTGGCAATTCCCGGAGCGGATATTGACGAGCCACTTCAGGGCATCCAAACTTCAGAACCGGCCTTCGGTCTGCCTGCCATTTGGATCAGCGAAACCGATCAAAACCCGGCTGAGTTGAAAGGCTACACAGTTGTCACTCCGCTTTCCGTTTTATGCACTCACCTGACCGAGGTTGTGCGCGCTTATGCTTCTGAACTTTTAAGCCGCCAACTCGTGCAAGAAATGCTTAACCAGCTTCGTCAAAAAGCCCCCGCCTCGGTGGAAGGAGTTGTGCCAGAGCTGCTTGGCCTGGGAGAAATCCAGAGCGTATTACGCAACCTGCTTCGAGAGCGCATTCCCATCCGTGATTTGAGCGGCATTCTGGAAGTGCTCGCCAATAATGCCAGTATGACCCGTGACCCGCGTATCCTGGCGGAAGCTGTCCGGCAGAGTATGGCCAACACCATCTCCAGCCAATATAAAGATGAAGCCAATACCCTGCATGTTTTTACACTTGCCCCACAGTTGGAAGCAACGCTGCGCTCTTCGCTGGTCTCGTCTGAGGGCAGCCCGGCGTTTCAGATCGACGCCAATCTTGCCCAGCGGGTGCTGCTAAAGATTGGTGAGCAAATGGAAGGTCTCGCACAGTTGGGACACATGCCCATCCTGCTCTCCCCGCGTGAGCTGCGCCTGGCTCTACGCCGACTGGTTGAACAATCACTTCCCAACCTGGTAGTGATGGCTTTCTCCGAAGTTGGGCAGGGAACCAAAGTCAAAGCGCACGGCATGGTTAAATTGGATTAGAGACGAACATGGCCACAAAAACCTTCAAAGCCGATTCGATGCTGCAAGCTCTGCAACTGATCCAGGAAGAAATGGGTGATAGTGCCATTGTCATCTCAACGCGTGACGTGCCGGCCGGCCCAGCCTGGAACCGTTGGAAAAAAATAGCGGTCGAAATTGTAGCAGCATCCCCTGATTCGGTATCTGAATTGAAAGGTGCCCCTTCGCGTGATATTTCCGTGGCACCGGGTTTAAAACCGGCTGCCAGCCAGCTTATTATTGAAAAGGAAGAGGAAATCCCGGATATTGAATGGGTTACTGCCCCCGAACCGGTTGCAAAGCCCGCTGTGCGTGTTCTTGCCCCAAAAGCGTCACCGGCTCCGATTGCTCCCGCGCCGGAGATCCCTGAACCGCTTCCGCCGGAAGTCTTGAGAAAACCGGCTGCCCCGCAAACCATAGGTACTGACCAGCAGATTTCTCCGGCGCTAAAAAAAATCCAACAGCAGTTATCCAATCAGGGTATTGACAGTACCTTGATCTCCGGCCTGGTGAATGTTGCCCTTGAAACTCTCAGCGCCAGTACCCTGGCGGATGAGGAAACATCCAAAAAATACCTGCTCCAACTGCTTGGGGCCGAGCTGCGTGTGCAGCCGGGACTGGGCAGCTACCGGGAAGGCCAGGTCATCTGTCTAATTGGTTCCAGCGGATCTGGAAAAACCGCCACCCTTGCCAAACTGGCGCTCTTTTTGGGCGAAAAACTTAAGAAAAAGATTCTCTGGGTTTGTGCCGATACCGTTCGCGTTGGCGCAATCACCGAAGCCCGCGCTTTTACCGATGCCCTGGGAATTCCCTTGAAATTGGCGTACTCTCCGGCTGATTTGAAAGCGATTCTTTCAAACCCAGCGCCAGAAACCATCATCTTGGTGGATACACCCGGCTACAACCCGTGTAGTGAGAGCCAGGTCGTTGAATTGGGTGCTCTGCTGGCAGAAGCTCCCAGGCGCTGTACTTACCTGGTTGCCCCGGCTACCACGAAAGAAGCTGATTTATTCCAGCTTTCGGCAGCGTTTGGTATTTTCAACCTTGACGGTCTGATCGTTACCAAATTGGACGAGACCAACAGCTTTGGAAGTGTCTATAACTTCGCGCGCAAGAGCCAGGTTCCACTCGGTTACTTTACCACCGGAAAAGAAGTGGCCCGCAACCTGGAACAGGTTGATCCAGCCCGCCTGGTGGCGGCATTGTTTGGAAAAGGCTGGGCAAAATGAAAAAGGATCCTGCTGATCAACTGGAGAAGTTCGAAGCTCCGGTTGTAAAACCGGCGGTGCAAAAGCCCGCCAAGCTTCCCAAGAAGAAAAAGGAAACCGACAATATTCACCTGCCGGTTTTGGTGGAGTTTGCCTTTTCATTTTCCATTATTATCCTGATTATTTTCTCGCTGTCGATCATCGGAATCTCTTTCTTGATGGGTTCAAGCCTGCTTGATCTGGTTGTGCGAACAAGTGTTGCCACGCTGGCTCTGGGCGGCTTGTTGATGGTGATTGCCTGGCAAATCTCCTCCGGGGTGTTGAAGTCCAGCCAGGTGGAGCAAGAAGAACCTTCCAAGAAAAAAACTGATGATTCAAAGCCTGCTGTTAGCTCTGAAAACGATAACAAGGCTGAGGTGTAATAGAACATGCTCATTCAAGCCGAAGCTGCCGATTTGTTGGAAGAATTTCTTGCTACTCGAACCCCTGAGCTGCGAGAAAAAATGGTTTTGAATGCAGTGCCACTGGTACACTACTTGTTGGCGCGTATGGGTTTGACCCAGGCTTTGGGCAGCGACTACGAAGATCTGGCGCATCAGGGTTTGCTTGGCTTAATCGAGGCGGTTGACCGTTATAATCCAAAATTCGGTGCGCGTTTTAGCACGTACGCCAGTTTGAGGATTCGAGGTAAAATTCTTGACTATATGCGGGTTTCAGATTGGATGCCGCGCGCGGCGCGAAAGCGCACACGCCTCATCCAAAAAGCCATTTCATCTTTCTGGTCTGAGAATCTGCGCGAACCCACCGAAGATGAGATTGCCGCTGTGATGGGACTGAAGGTCGAAGAGATTCAACAGGGCCTGGCCGATTCGAGCCGTGTTCTGGTTTCGCTTGATATGATGATGGATGTAGACGATGCCAAAGATGGTTCCATGTATGAGCGTCTCCATGATGAAAATCAGGTCAATCCTGAGGATACATTCGAAAACGAAAGTATTATTAAAGCCACGGCAGGCGCTTTGCAGAATCTTTCTGAGCGAGAGCAGATGATCTTATCCTTATATTATAAGGATGAGTTGACTTTCAAAGAGATTGGCAAAGTATTGGAAATTACCGAATCGCGGGTTTGCCAGTTGCATGCTCGTGCGATCCTTTCAATGAAAGCGATGTTGCAAAATGAATAATATACCGCGAGTTTCTCTTGAAGATTCTTTGTACGTGCTGCAGCTGGCGCGTGAAACTGCCCTGGCACAAAACAAGCCGGCTCAGGCCAAGCGTATGGGTCCGGTCGTCGAACAAATGCGCGGCCTGGTTTCCAGCAAGTCCCCAGCCCCCGGTTTGACGTCTTCCAATGGGGTAATGGGCCAGTCCGATTTTAAAGCACTGCTGGAAGTATCTCAGTCTCGCTTGAATCAGCCTGCGACCAGCGGCACGGATAGTGCCAGCTCGTCCGCTACTTCGGCGATGGATCGCAACCGTCTGATTGGCGCGATGTCTGAAGCCAGTATGTCAGATATGGATATTGCCCGCCAGTTCAGCATGACCCGTGAAGAAGTACAACTGGTGTTGAACGTTCAGCGAAAAAATAATTCTTCAGCCTCCCGCCTTGACACCGGGACAGCGACCGCTTCGTATTTACCGAGATAATGGAGTAAATCAGATGATCAAAGGTCTCTATTCTGCCGCTTCTGCCATGGTGATGAATGCTGCCCGCCAGCAAGTCCTCAGCCATAATATCGCCAACCTTGAAACCCCGGGTTTCAAGCAAATACTCACATCGGTTGAAGATTTTATGCAGAATCAATCCGTGTATAGTACTGCTCAGAATTTGACCGGCCCGGTGGACTATATTGGGCAAATGGGACTGGGTTCACAGCTTGGGCCGGAATTTATTGATTATTCACAAGGCCCGCTGATGAATACTGGCAACCTGCTTGATTTTGCCATACAGGGCGATGGCATGTTTCAAGTCAAGACCCCCAACGGCAATTTATATACCCGTGATGGGCGCTTTACGCGGGATGCCAATAATACTCTCGTGACGGTGGAAGGGTACCAGGTCTTGAACAGCACCGGGCAAGTGATCCAACTCCCAACCGGGGATGTCGGGCTTGCCCCGGATGGCACCATCACTGTAAATGGCACCACCGTCACCAAGCTGGGTTTTGGTGTCTTTACCAACCCTGAGCTTGAATTGGTGCATTCGCAGGGTAATTTCTTTACGGGTCCGGCAGCCTCCACTTCTAAAACTGTGCCGCAGGTGGTGCAGGGTTATTTGGAAAGTTCGAATGCCAACCCAACCCAACTGATGACCCAATTGGTGGAAGTTTCTCGTTCGTATGAAGCCGCCCAAAAGATGGTTCAAAACAATGATGAATTGCTGGGTAAAACGATCGCCTCGCTGGGTCGGATTGGTTAGTTAAAGGAGTAAAAATGTATACATCACTATTCCACACTCTGAATATTTCCCGCCAGGACATGATCAGCCGTCTGGTGGATTTGGATGTGACCAGCAATAACCTGGCCAATTTCAATACTGCCGGGTACAAAGCCAGCCGCTCCAACTTCCAGGAAATTCTCCAGCAGCAGTCTAAGGAAGGCACTCAGTTGGTCAGCACCCAAATGCTGAATACCCAGGGCGCCATGCGCGATTCAACCAACCCCTACGATTTGGCCATTCAGGGTGAAGGTTTTTTTAGTGTGACTATGCCAGACGGCAAGGTCGGCTATACCCGTGATGGTCAGTTTGGCCTGGATGCCAGCAACAATCTGGTCAGTGCCAGCGGGTATCCCCTGGTTTGGTCAGGGAAAATTTTACCGGGAATGACTAATTTCGCCATCAGTCCGGAGGGGAATGCGACTGCCACGGATGCAACTGGCAAGAATGTGGTTTTGGGCCAGGTATCGTTGACCATTTTCCCTAATCCGACGGCGCTGACCAATAAGGGTGACAACATCTGGCTGGAATCGGTGCCATCCGGTAAGGCCCAGGTGGGCATCCCTGGCGCCCAAAACTTTGGAACGATTGCGTCATACCGGGTGGAACAATCCAACATCGAGCTTTCCCAGGAGATGACGCGTGTCATTTCCCTGCAGCGTTCCTTTAGTATGTCGCTTAAGGCTTTTCAACAGACGGATAATATGATTTCCCAGGCGATTAACATGCGTAAGGCATAATGTTTTCACAGAATCGGTCGATAATAGTATTGTGAATTCATTTACCCTACAGGAGTAACTATCCCATGAAAATCGAAAATAGTGGCGTTTCATCCATCCTTCCAAAGTTGACCGAAGCCGCAGTCCGGGTTGAAAAGAAAGACGAGCGCCCTGAAGTTCGTTCCGTGCGCCCCAGCCAGGACAAGGCCGAAATGTCTGATCAGGCTCGCTTGCTGGCGAAAGCCCGCGTAGCGCTGGGGAACGTCGAAGACACCAATCCTGAACGCCTGGGTGCCCTTCGCAACCAAATTGCGAGCGGCGATTACACAATCCAGGTCAACGATCTCGCCCGTAAACTGGCGGCGAAATTCTATCCTAAATAACACTTCTCCGAGGTACCGCAATGCTAGACGATGAATTCACAAATAATCGATTAGAGCTTGAACAAGTTTTGGTAAGGCAATTCAGGGTTTTACAAGAAATGAATACCCTGACCCGCACGGAACGGGATGCATTATTGAGTGACCCCGAGCAAGTTTTGCGGATTGTGGAGGATAAAGAGGCCATGTTGGACAGCCTGGGCCTGCTTGAAGATCAATGCCGCAATATTGTCCAGGAACTTTCATTGGGATTAGGGCTGCGGACGGAAAATACTTCCATCCGGCAGCTTTTGCCGTTCTTGAAACCTGAAGATGCCAGTCGGATTAAAAATTTATCCGAAGGGGTTTCGGGTCTGGCCAGCCAGACGCGCGAATTAAATCGCGCCAATCAGGCCCTGGCTATCACCAAGCTGGATTGGCTCAAAGCCACCCAGGATTTCCTGATCAGCATTTTCCTGCCGGATGCGGGCTATCGGTCGCCCAAGGGCGGGGTGCGGCACACGGAATCAACTGGTTTGGGTGTTGAGTTTCGCGCTTAAGGAACCTGACCATGCCTACCATTTCCTCCGGTATTTCCATCGCGTTACAGGCAGTTCTGACACAGTCTCAGGTGTTGGAAGTTACCCAGCACAATATCGCCAATGCCAGTACACCTGGTTACCGGCGCCAGGCAGCTATTTTGACTGCCGCGACGGCCTCTTCGGTGAACGCGGGTGAATATGTCCTGGGTGCCGGGCAGCGCGGCTCCGGGGTGACAGTTCAGCGCATCCAGCGTTTCAATCTTGATTTTTTTGATGGGCGTTACCGTTCGGTGACGGCTGAATCCAATAATTGGCAGGCCCAGAGTGAGATTCTTTCCCAGCTTGAACCGATGCTGGCTGAAACAACGGATGCTGGGCTGCTCCCCAAGCTGGACCAATTCTGGGCGGGATGGCAAACTCTTTCTAATGACCCGACCAATACCAGTTTGCGCGCGACTTTATTGAATGATGCCGGTATGCTTGCAAGTGCCTTCAATCAGCGCTCCAGCACCATCAAGCAGTTCAAAAACGACCAGAACCTGGCCGTCACCAGCCAGGTGGATCAGATTAATAACCTGGCCGGGCAGGTGGCCCAATTAAATGGCGAAATTTCCCGCGTGATTTCAGTAGGTGAACAGCCTAACGATCTGCTTGACAAGCGCGACCTGGCCCTGGACCAGCTCTCCCAGTTGACCGGATCTGCCTCTTTTGAACAAAAAAATGGCGAGACGATGGTATCCATCGGTGGGCATGTCCTGGTGGTGGGGCACGACGCCATCAAAGTGGAAGCGCGGACTTCTCTTGATCCTCAAGGTATGAATGTGGTGAATGCATATTGGTCAGATAATGCCAAATTGGCCCCGCCCAGCGGTAAGTTGAAAGGCATATTGGAAGCGCGCGATACCGTCCTGTCAGGTCAATTAGACTCGTTGAATACCATGGCGTCGAATTTGATGACGGCTGTCAATACGATCCATTCAGGTGGTTATGGTTTGGACAATACCACTGGAATGAGTTTCTTTTTGAGCACCGATCCATCCAATGTCGCTGGCACGATGGCTGTCAATTCAAACCTGACTATTGATAATCTGGCAACTTCATCAGCGGCGAATCAGCCCGGCAATAATGAAATTGCCATGCAGCTTGCAAACTTAAAAACCAGCAAAGTACCCGGGCCGCTTAGCCTGAACGACCAGTACTCCGCCCAGATAACGAAAATGGCGATATTAACCCAACAGGCTTCGGATAATTCCTACCAGCATGGCCTGGTTGAAAAGGCGCTGGCAGACCAGCGTGAATCGGTTGTGGGCGTTTCTTTGGATGAAGAAGCTGCCAACATGGCCAAAGCCCAAAAGGCTTACCAGGCCGCGGCGCGGGTGATGACCACCTATAATGACCTGCTCGATACGATTATTAATCGTATGGGAGTTGGATAAGGAGCAGCGATGCGTATCACAAATAAGATGATGATGGATAATGCGGTGCAATCTATGTCGGAAAACCTGGACAAGATGAGCAAACTTCAGACCAAGATCTCATCCACCAAGGACTTCCAATATGCATCGGAGGACCCTGCTCGCGCGTCAGCCAGCCTGAGCCTGCGTTCTAATTTGCGTTCGCTGGAATCTTATTCCGCTACAGCCTCCAATACCCAGGATTGGATGACTGCCACAGATATGGCTTTTGAAAAGCTGGATCAGATTGCGGTCCAGGCTCAAAATTTAATCTTGGGCGGTTTGAATGACACCATGACCGACAGTGAGCGTGCCAATTCGATTGGCAGCCAACTGCAGACTCTGGTTAACCAGGCCCTCGAGCTTGGGAATTCAACCGATAATGGACAATATATTTTCTCGGGCGTAAACATCAATCAGAAAGCTTTCGTTCTGACCGACAGCACCGGTATCCCGACGGTACCTCCGACTGCAAACCCCACCCTGGTCAAATTTCAGGGCGATACAACTACGCCCACCACCGGCCTTATCCAGCGCAGCCTGGGACCAGACCAGACCGTAACCCTGAATGTGCGTGGTGATCAGGCGATACAGGCCTTCTTGCAAAGTTTATTGGATGCCAATAATGCTGTGAAGCAGAACCAAATTCATGATCCAGGCACACTGCCGGGCACTCCCACTTTGCAGACAAGCCTGGCTGGGTTACAATCATCTCTTATCACGATGGATCAATTTCGCGCTTCCAATGGTGCGCGCATGCGTCAAGTCGAGTCGGCGTCAAATTTTCTGGATACGGTCAAGATCGAGACGAGCAGTCTGCTATCTCAAAAAGAGGATACCAATATGGCAGAAGCAATTGCCATGTTGGAGAACCAAAAAACGAGCTACCAGGCCGTTTTAGAGGTCAGCAAACGTGCAATTTCTGCTCTCACCCTTTTTGATTACTTGCAGTAAGTATTCAAGCCAGTGATGCGACCCACTCAGCGCCAATTCTGATCCTGAAATCCTGGCAGTGTGGAGTGTGTCGAAATGTTGGTCTTAACCCGTAAGGTGGATGAAAGTATTACCATTGGCGACTCTATTGTCATCACTGTGTTGGCTGTCGAAGGTGAGCGGGTCAAACTGGGCATCAATGCCCCCCGCGACATGCTTATTTTACGTCAGGAGGTATTTCAGGCCGTTCAAGACCAGGTCAAAATACAGCATTTGTTGGCTGAAGATACCGAACCTGATACCTTTAGTGAATTGCGTAAACTGCTTGCTTCAGAGAGTGAACAGGAAGCCAGCGAACCCGAAAAGAAAGCTGACGATTCGTGAGTTTTTGCCCGACCATGTTCGTGTGATACGCTTTTTTCAATTTGAAAAAAGCGTATTTTTTTTCCCCATAAAAATTATTTACCTGATTTTTGGCTTCTCTTTACGGATGATTTACACGATAAATGCCCGTCTTGTGCTATCTTTTAAGGGTGAGAACTTGCAAAGTTGCAATAAGATCGACAACCGGGACCTGACACTTTATGGAAATTAATTTCGACATCAGTGAAGACGAACTGCCGATTTTCCTGGCAGAAGTGGACGAGCACTTACAGGTACTGGATGATATTTTGATGCGTCTGGAACGCGAAGAAACCGATTCGGAGCTTGTCCAGACTGTTTTTCGCTCGGCACACACCATAAAGGGCATGGCTGGAATGATCGGCCATCGCCGTATGACCGATTTGACCCACACCGTGGAAACGGCGCTGGATGGTGTGCGAAAAAAGAGTTTGCAAATCTCCACCGAACTGATCAATCTTTGCCTTGAGGCGGTCGATTACCTGCGCCAGCTGCGTGATGAGGTTGTGACTTCACAGGTGTGTGATGTCAATACTGAGGGATTGATCACTGCCTTGAAGGAATTTATGGATGGCAAAGCCCTCGGTACGCAGCCGGCAATACCGGTCGAAGCATCTGTGCGCGTTGGGGCATCAGAACAATCCATAAGTGAACAGAAAAGCGAAGTCGCCAGCGCGCCCAAAACAGAAGTGGTTGATGCGTCAGCGCCAGGAACGAGAACCATCCAGGTGCTTGCCAAAATCGATTTAAACAGCATCGCCCCGGCAGCCCGCGCTTTTCAATTGATGCAAGCCCTTCAGGACATGGGCGATATTATTGCGATGATTCCAACCCTGGAACAGATCGACAGCATGGTGGCAGTCGCGGATTTTTCAGCCACAGTGCGCAGTTCTGTTTCACTTGAAATAATCGCTTCCAACCTGTTACAAATTTCTGGGGTGGATGAAATATCAATTGATGGCGTTCGCATCCTGGAGCCAGAAGCCACCGCAGCTAAACCCCAGACTCAAGCTGCACCTGTCGCACAGCCAGACCGGACATCCCAGTCCAATTCGGGCAGCGCAATCTCACCCACCCCGGTCAATGGTGATACCTTAGGCAGGCGCACCAGCGATGCCAACGGTCGCAAACCCACCGAAGTGGGAGGCCGGCGCGGCACCGATATGACTGTTCGAACCAATGTCGAGCGCCTCGATAACTTGATGAACCTGGTTGGCGAATTGATCACGGACCGCAATCATTTGCAAAAAATTCGCGGTCGTCTGGTGGCTCAGTCTCGCCAGGATGGCAATGTGGATGAGCTGGTGGAAACTGTTACCCACCTGGGGCGCATCACCGATCAGCTTCAGGAAGAAGTCATGCGTATTCGCATGCTTCCGATTGGCAGCGTCTTTAACCGCTTCCCACGGACTGTGCGTGATCTTTCACAGAAGATTGGCAAACTGATTGACGTGGTCATCCACGGCGAAGATACCGAGATGGATCGCTCTATGATCGAAGAGATCAACGACCCGTTGATCCATTTGATCCGCAACTCGGTCGATCACGGTGTCGAAACGCCGCAGGAACGCTTGGCTGCCGGCAAACCCGAACGCGGTACCATCACTCTGACGGCCCGCCATGAACAAGGCCGCATTATCCTGACGGTCTCTGATGATGGTGGTGGTATTGATGGTGAAAGATTGCGCAGAAGTGCTGTTCAAAAGGGGTTGATCACACCCGAAGAAGCGGCTGCCCTGACGGAAGAACAGTCAATCGATCTGATGTTCATGGCTGGACTTTCCACTGCCCAGAAAATCAGCGATATCTCTGGCCGCGGTGTGGGGCTTGATATTGTCAATACCAATATTCAACGGGTCAACGGCACCATTCAGGTCGAGACCAAGCTCGGACAGGGCACCACGTTCCAGATTGCGCTGCCCCTCACCCTGGCGATTGTTCCATCGCTGCTCGTTACTGTCCAACAGGCCACCTTTGCCATCCCATTGGTGATGATTTCAGAGACCCTGCGCCTGGAACGATCTGAAGTGAAGAATATTTACCGCAAGCCAGTCACCTTGCTGCGCGGAAATGTGCTCTCCCTGGTTCGCCTGGCTGATATCTATCACTTTGAACCAGTCGAAGAGCAAAAGAAATACCTTTATGCTGTGGTGGTGCATTCTGGCAAGCAGCGTGTGGGTCTGTTGGTCGACTCACTTTTGGGAGAGGAAGAAGTGGTTGTAAAACCGCTTGGATCCTTCATCGGCGATATTCCCGGGGTCTCCAGCGCCACCATTTTGGGCGACGGCATGGTTGCATTGATTGTCGATGTTTTCGGCCTGTTCAAAATGGTCGGAATTTAAGTTAAATATCTCAGTACCAACAATCGAGCTTATGATCCCGAATCTCTGACGAGACGGGAAAGGTGGTAACCAGTATGCAAGAGATCGCTCCATTTGACCAGGAATTGATGGAAATGTTGAAGCAGATTGCCGGGGATGGCATCCGAAATGCCGCCAAGGGCTTTTCTGGCATGATTGGCCGCAAGATCGAGGTCAGCAAGCCCGTCGCCCGCTTGGTGCCGGTTTTATCGATCGCCAAGATCATCGGTGGACCGGAAGATGACGCCGTTGGAATTTACTTGCGTTTCAATGGTGACCTTGACGGACAGATCATGATGATCCTGCCATATGAAAAAGCCATGGAATTGGTTGATCTCTTGATGGATCAGCCCCTGGGTACCACTTCGCAACTCGGTTCACTCGAAAGATCGGCCCTGGGCGAACTGGGCAACCTGTGCGGAACCTTTTTCCTGAATTCCATGGCGAAAATGATCAGTGCCGATATTCGGCCTTCGCCCCCGGCTGTTATGGTTGATATGGTAGGGGCCATTTTAGATATTGTGGTTGCCACAACGGGAGGCGTTACGGAACATGTCTTGTTGATCCAGGCCAATTTTATCGATGGTGATCGCATTGTTGAAGCCAACTTCTGGGTCATCCCGGATTTGAATACTTTGCAAGTGTTGATGAAGAAAAATTCTGGCATATGAAAGATTCTACGAGCGTAGGGTTGGGCGAGTGTGCTATCAGCCGAAACCCGGATGATGTTTTGGTGGCTTATGGGCTGGGATCCTGCCTGGGGATTGCCATGATCGATCCTGTCTTGCGGATTTGTGGATTGATGCATGCTGTTCTGCCCTTACCATCTAACGGGACGAATTCTGCGGATGGAAATCCTTATAAATTCGTTGAAGGCGGAATTCAGGCTATGATAGATAATCTGGCCAAAGAAGGTGCCAACCGCAACCGCCTGGTGGTGCGGATTGCCGGAGGCGCCAACATGTTGATGTCTTCCGGTCTGTCACAGTCCTTTGACATTGGAACGCGCAATACCACCACCGCCCGGGCTGTGTTTCAACGTTTGCGGTTGACAGTCTCGGCGGAAGAAGTGGGTGGGCATACCGGGCGCACTGTTCGTGTTTATGTGGCTGACAAACGGGTCACTGTCAGGGTTGTTGGTGAGAAGGAACATGATTTACAGTAATTAAACGATTATCCCGGCTCAAGTTATTATCCCGAATCTCGAATGAGTCGGGAGAGGAGAAATTGCATGTCGAAAATATTAGT
Organism: uncultured Anaerolineae bacterium; assembly: GCA_903846015.1. Lineage (GTDB taxonomy): Bacteria > Chloroflexota > Anaerolineae > Anaerolineales > Villigracilaceae > UBA5195. The sequence goes on from CAIMZS010000501.1 coordinate 28,818, forward strand.
TGTTGATGATGCCGAGTTTTTACGGGTGCGTCTGACCAAAATGCTCACTGCTGATGGTCACGATGTTCACCAGGCTGAGAATGGCCTCAAAGCCGTAGCCACCTATAAGGACATCCATCCCGATCTGGTTTTGATGGATGTCACCATGCCAGAAATGGATGGTCTGACCGCGTTGAAAGAAATTGTCAAGTTTGACCCCAAGGCGCGTGTTATGATGCTGACCGCCCTCGGGCAAGAATCGGTCGTACTTGAAGCGATCAAATCAGGCGCGCGTGATTTTGTGGTCAAGCCTTTTGAGCACGACCGTGTGATGAAGGCCATTGCCAAGCTGCTCGGATAACCCCCCAAAATGACTTTTCCTGAAGGAACCTCAGCCAATCTAAAATCACCTACCCCTGTCCGGGTGTTGGTAGTGGACGATTCGGCTTTTATGCGCTTTGCCATTACCCAACAACTCAACGATGATCCACAGATCCAGGTAGTTGGACAGGCTAGCGATGGCAGGGAAGCTCTGCGGATGATCCCCGAGCTTCAACCGGACGTGATTACGTTGGATGTGGAGATGCCCCATCTGGATGGGCTTTCAACACTGCGCGAGATTATGAAAAGCTACCCGCGCCCGGTGATTATGTTCAGCAGCTTGACCAAGGAAGGCACTGCTGAAACTATCCAGGCGCTTATGCTGGGCGCGATCGATTTTATCGCCAAACCGTCCAACCGGTTGGATATTCGCGCCGCTATGGGCGATATGGCGCTCAAGATCAAGATGGCGGCCAAGGCCAAGGTAAAATCGCTCAACAGTCGTCAATTGCTTTCGATTACGCCACCATCGCGGGCCAATACCCCCGAGAAACCCGTGCGGGCCTATACCAAGCACACCCCCATTATTATGATCGGCTCCTCTACAGGCGGCCCGGGTGCACTAAATGAAATTATTCCGGCTCTTCCGGCCAGCTTACCATCGCCGGTGTTGATAGTTCAGCACATGCCGGCTGGTTTTACCCGCTCGCTTTCTGAGCGTCTTAACTCGATATCTCCACTTAAAGTCAAAGAGGCCGAGCCTGGTGATCAGTTGTTGGTTGGCCAGGTTCTGATTGCGCCGGGTGGTTTTCATTTGATCATCGACGAGAATGAACGCGTTGCTCTGAACCAGAAACCGACAGTTCATGGCGTTCGTCCGGCTGTGGATGTGACCCTCAATTCGCTCAATCAGCGCTTCGGTAAGAATATTGTTGCCGTCATCCTCACCGGGATGGGCAGTGACGGCACCCTGGGGGCCTCCATATTGCACAGCGCTGGCGGGTATGTGATTGCGGAGCACGAGAGTACCTGTGTTGTGTGGGGCATGCCTCGCAGCGTGGCCGAGGCTGGTGCCGCCAACGCCATCCTGCCTCGTAACCAGATTGCCAGGGCGATTGAACGCGCCATTCGTGATGCAAATAACTGAGCCTGTTCGATAAGGATGGAAAAGTATGGAACCTGAAGTATATACACAGGTAAAGACTTCGATCAAGCGCAAGCTGGGCATTGATCTTACCAACTATAAAGATGAACAGATGAAGCGCCGTCTGGATTCCTGGTTGGTGCGTGCCCGCGTCGAAAATTGGAACGATTACTTCACCTTGTGCACCGAAGATGCCACCGAATTGGAGCGTTTCCGCAATTATTTGACGATCAATGTGACTGAATTTTTTCGCGACCCCAACCGTTGGTCGATGTTGAGTCATGATATCATTCCTTACCTGATCAAGAATGTTGCAGACAGCCATTCTGTTGGTGGGCTAAAACTGTGGAGCGCAGGCTGTTCGATAGGCACTGAGCCATATACCATGGCCATTATGATGGGTGAAGAATTCCAAAATCAAAAATATTCCCTGCTGGCTACCGACCTGGATCGCGGTGCGCTGCTCAAAGCCCGTAACCGTGGCCCGTACTCTTCAGATGATGTCCGCAACCTGTCTGCCGCGCAGAAGCAGAAATACATCACTCCCAAAGCCCCGTTCCATGTTAACGATGGTTTGCAGCGTAATATTCGCTTCCAGGAACAGGATTTATTCGCCGATCGCTTTGACACCGGTTTTGACCTGATCGTTTGCCGGAATGTGGTTATTTATTTTACAGCCGAAGCGAAGGATGTTCTGTATGCCAAGTTTACAGCAGCCTTGCGCCCTGGGGGTGTCTTGTTCTTGGGCGGTACAGAGATCATTTCTGGACCAATCAAATTTGGTCTTCAATCTTTCGGTATTTCTTTCTATAAAAAACTATAATAGGGCATAATGAAATATTCGATTGAAGAACTGATTCAGGAAGCCGATAAACTGCCTCCGCTCCCCCAGGCGGCCCAAAAGGCCCTTGCGATTCTGCGCCGCCCGGAATCGAACGCGGCCGGCCTGGCGCGCGTTTTGGGGACAGATCAGGTTCTCACAACCCGGGTACTGCGCTGGGCGAACTCGGCCTATTATGGCATGGGAAATCGCATTGTGACTGTTCAGCAGGCTGTCGTCGTGCTGGGGTTGAATACTGTTCAAGAATTGATCACTACCTACATGGTTTCGGACTACCTTAATCGGCCGCTGCCCGGTTATGATTTACAGCGCGGCGAACTCTGGCAGCACTCACTCGGTACCGCCATTGGCGCCAAACTGATTTCAAAACAGCATCACCTGAATTTTGATGAAGAGGCCTATTTCGCCGGTCTGCTGTGCGATATTGGCAAGCTGGTCTTTGAAAAATTGCTGCGCACGACCGATTTAAGGCAAGCACCGGATGATCCTTCCTCTTTTCTGGCGATGGAATTCGCCACTTTCGGGATTGATCACGCCATATTGGGTGCTGAAATGGCTCGCCGTTGGCAGCTGCCGGATAACCTGGTGGCAGTTATTGCCTTTCATCATCAGCCAGAGGCAGCCCCACAGCACCAGATGCTTGTTTCAGCCATCCACGTTGCCGATGCGGCCATGATGATGCTTGGCGTTGGTATTGGTATTGACGGTCTGCATTACCCGTTTGATCAGGATGCCCTCAAGCGTTTGGGCATGAATGAAGAAGATTTGCTGCGTGTAGTTAGTCAGATAGCCGATGAAATGGAACATGCAAAAGAACTGATCTCTAACGCTTGAGATCTGGCCTGGTTGAAACCAGAGACCAAGGAGATAAGAAAATAAATGGACGCGAAATTGTTAAACCCGTTTATTCAAGCTGCTGTTGATGTATTGCGCGCCGAAGTCGGCGCAAAGGTGACGCGTGGAGGTCTGTCTATTCAAAAATCTGCGTTGACATCTGATGACATCACCGTTTTAATCAACCTGGTGGGTGATGTGTATGGCGTGGTAATGTATGGTATGCACAAGACTACCGGGTTGGGGATGGTATCCAAGATCATGGATCAGGAATTTTCCGAACTGAATTCACTGGCCCAGAGTGGCGTGGCTGAGCTTGGCAATGTTATCACCGGGCAGGCCACCATCCACTTTTCGGAAGCTGGCTATCATTCCAATATTTCGACCCCCATGATTTTAACTGGAAATGGCATCGAAATCTCAACCCTCGATTTTCCCCGTATCGTAGTGCCGCTGGAAACGCAATTTGGTGTCTTTACTGTCCATCTGGCTCTTCGGGAAAAAGCCCCGGGCTCATCGCAAAAACCCGAAGATTTTATTTCGCTGATCAAAGCCCCGGCTGCCAAGTAATTGAGCATTATGTCTGGGACTCAGGCCATTTCGTATGAATTGGAGGACGAAATGAACGTGAAGTTTCTTAACCCATTTGTGAGCGCAGCTCACGAGATACTAAGTCTCGAAATGCATGAAACGATCGAACGCGGTGATCTGCACCTCGAGAATTCATCATACGTGACCGATGATGTCACTGTGATCATCTCGCTGATTGGCGCTGTTGATGGAACAGTATTTTTTAGCATGTCAAAACAAGCTGCCATGCAGTTGGCCTCGGTGTTGATGGATGATAAGTTCGAGAGCCTCGACAAACTCGCCCAGAGCGGGATCGCTGAATTGGCAAATGTCATTACCGGGCGCGCCAGCATGAAGTTGGCCGAGGCCGGTTTCGAGGCCAATATATCCACCCCTTCCCTGATCATCGGTAAGGGCGCCACCATCTCTACGCTGGACTATCCTCGTCTGGTTGTCCCGCTCAAGACCTCCATTGGATCCCTGCTGATCCATCTGGCCCTGCGCGAAGGTCAACAGCCGAATTTAAAAACGCCCCAATTGGCCGTTCCAAAGGCCTTTGGAACATCCGACGTATGAGAACATCTTAGCGAGGAGACCCCCATCATGGAACATCAACTGGTTGTTTTTGATCTCGAACATGAACGTTATGGCGTTGATATTGCCAGTGTGGAAAGCATTATCAAAATGCAGGAAATTACCAGGCTGCCTTATGCCCCTGAATTTATGGAGGGTATCACCCGGCTGCGTGGTTCGATCGTGCCAGTCATTGATTTGCGCAAACGCTTTGCCCTGCCGGTTCAAGCGTCAACCCGCAATACCCGCATCGTCATCGCCAACATGAATAACTTTAAAGTCGGCCTGGTGGTCGATGCCGTCACCCAGGTTATTCCGATCCCGGAAGAAGCTATCGAGCCGCCTCCTCAAATGTCCATCTCGGCCAGTTCGGCCTTTATCCGTGGAATCGCTAAAATTGGAAGCGAATTGATCATCCTGCTGGACCTGAGCCGGGTATTATCTGTAGAAGAAAACTCGGCACTGGCAGGGGCGCTGGTGGCCTGACCCAGGCAAAATGGTTTGGTTACGGGGTGGGGAAGTGAGAAAAATTACCGCCGGGAGTGATGAGTGCGCAGAGCATTGAAATTGGTCTTCTCTGTGAACTCCGCACTTCCGGCGGTAAATTGTTAAAACGAATGATCACTGCTTTGTTCAGCTGCCCCTACGGTACAATCCCTGCGCAAGCTACGCCATCTTTGGGCGCATCGGTCGATTCGTTTTTCCAGGCTTCGGTATCCAGCGTGATGCTGCAGGTTAGCTTCCCGGTCTGGGTCGGGTTGGAGGCCGTCAGGAAGACAGTTGTGCCGCGGTTGACCTGAATGGTCTTGATCCATGGGGCAGTAACAGTCGTCAGCTTGGGGATTTTGACAGTGCCAGCTTCCAGGGTGATAAACGCCACGCCTCCCGAAGCATCCACCCGAAAGGTGACATTACGGCTTTTATTGGCTGGTTTGCCTGCGCCCATCCACAGGACGAGCCCCAACGCAATAGCGCAAACCAGCACTACAAAACCCAACTGCACAGCGGTTCGTGATCCGCTTGAAAGACGAGAAAACATAGTATTCCTCCGGTCAATATTATGGGTTTTGCCCAATGATCAATTACATGAATACAAATATACCATTACCCGTGGATTAGTTTATAAAATCAGCATAAATAAGTTCCGGCAATACCTTACGCAACAGTCCCCCCTTTCCGGATGCCGCACTTGCGGACAGGATAATAATATTATAGCTTAAATCGCAGCAGCGCATAACTTGCTTTTCGAAATTCTTTCGGGACGCGGACGAGCGCGGAAAAAGCGCTTGTATTCATGCGGATATTTTGGGGTGACGGGAGCAGCAACGGGTCTTTTCTTATTGATGTGCGAACCGAGAAAAGACAAAAACGGGTTGAGTTTATTGCTGACCGGGTAACCAGTGTTATCATGTAGCTTAAATGGCGTTTTCGGTTGGCTGATTTTACCCCCTCCAGAGGCTGTGCTTGCATTTGGAGCGGGGTCGTGATCCGATTGCCTTCCATGTTTGTTGATGATAGGAGGTACGATGGGCGCTGTGCAGGATTTTGCAAACCAGGTAATTTTAAATGTTGAAAAGGTCATCATCGGGAAGCGGTCCGCGATTGAACTGGTGATGGTGGCGCTGCTTTGTGAAGGGCATGTGCTGCTGGAAGATGTGCCCGGCTCAGGAAAAACGATGCTGGCTCGTTCGGTGGCGGCAAGTTTGGGGATCGATTTCAAACGAGTCCAATGTACTCCGGACTTGATGCCCAACGATGTCACCGGAGTATCGATCTTCAACCAAAAAAATGGCGAATTCGAATTTCGCGCCGGACCGATTTTTGCCAATGTTCTGCTGGCGGATGAAATCAACCGGGCCACTCCCCGCACCCAATCCGCCCTGCTGGAGGCGATGCAGGAACAACAGGTGACGGTGGATGGCATAACGCGCAAACTCCCGCGACCATTTCTGGTGCTTGCTACTCAGAATCCAATTGAATTTGAAGGCACATTTCCGTTGCCGGAAGCCCAGTTAGACCGTTTCTTGATGCGGCTTTCATTGGGTTATCCCGCCGCCCAGGACGAGCGCCAGATCCTTGTCAACTTGTGGCGCGAGCATCCCATCACCCACCTGGAAAAAGTGGTGGACGGCAATCAACTGCTGACCCTGCAGAGAGAAGTGTGGGATGTACATGTCGATGAGACCCTGCAGGAATACATCGTGGCACTTGCAACCGCCACGCGCATTTCGCCAGATCTGGCGCTTGGGATCAGCCCGCGCGGCAGCCTGGCGTTATTCAAGGCTGCCCAGGCGCTCGCGGCTGTGCGAGGCCGTAATCATGTCACCCCGGATGACATCAAATACCTTGCGCCCGTGACGCTTGCCCACCGTCTGATCGTCAAGCCAGAGGTGGAACTGCGTGGGCGCAGCGCCCAGACAGCTCTGCAGGATGTGCTTGAGAATACCCCGCTCAATCTGGGAAGCGTGCAGCGGTAGATTTATTATGCCAAAATATTTGCCTTTCCTCTTTCTGCTCTTTATCATTGCGGTGGTGATGCGCGATGATTTTGTCTTTACCCTGATCTATCTATTTGCGGGTGCTTTTGCTGCCGGGATTTGGTGGAGCAGCCGGGCTCTCGGGCAGATTGAGCACAATCGGAAATTTTGCAACCATATTTTCCTGGGCGAAAAAGTGGAGATTATGCTCCAGTTTCGTAACACAGGTTGGCTGCCGGTGCCCTGGCTGAAAATCCAGGATGATCTTCCGGTGGGGCTGAGCTCATCCCCATTTTTTTCTGCCGTCACCAGCCTGGGGTCAAAGGATAAGGCCGCTTTTTCTTATGTGTTGGAAGGCAGCAAGCGAGGTTTATACCAAATTGGACCGCTGCTCATTTCTACCGGCGACATCCTCGGGTTGAATAAAGCGCAGTATGCCCAACGGCCCAATCAAACTCTGACGGTCTATCCCAAAATCATCGCGCTCAGATCGGTGACCATACCATCCCTTTCGCCGCAGGGAACCCTGCGCTACCACCGCCCGATTTTTGAGGATCCTACTCGTATTTTCAGCAAACGAGAATATGTTCCAGGCGATTCGCTGCGCCGTGTCGATTGGAAAGCAACGGCTGTAACCGGGCAGATGCAGGTCAGGGTGTTTGAGCCTACCATTGCATTGGAATGTCTGATCGTGCTCGATCTTAATACCCGTGATTATCCATACCGCAGCCAGATCGATTCGACCGAACTGGCGATCGTGATTGCCGCCTCGCTGGCAGCCTGGATCAGCGCGAAAAAACAATCTATCGGTTTAATGGTCAACGGCAAGGATCCGCTGGCGGATGACGGAAAGCCTCAAAGCATCCCCGCGCGCAAGGGCCAGGCGCATTTGATGCGTATCCTGGAAATACTGGCGCGAGCTGAAATGACCGAGACCACGGACCTATCCAATTTTATCCAGCATGAACGTGTTCGCCTGGCATGGGGCACATCCCTGATCGTGATCACAGGGCAGGTCAATGCTGCCCTGTTGGATGAGTTGTACCTGGCGCGCCGGGCCGGTTTGGAGGTACTCGTTATTTTAGCTGGCAGGGTTGGTTACGCGGAAGATATCATCCATCGCGCAGCGCATTTCGGTATTTCGGTTTTAAGCATTGCCAGTGAACGTGATCTGGATATGTGGCGAAAGTGATCAGGCCATCCTGAACACCAACCAGGATTATTCCATGAGCGAAAAACAGGCGCAGTTTCAAAATAACGAAAACACATTCCGGCTGGTCAGCCAGGCGTTGGTAATTCTCATGATGACCTGCGCTGCAGTTACGCTGCTTAATCTGGTCAACAGGCTGATACCTGTATGGCAGCCGTGGTATCTGGCCGGGTTAAGTTTTTTTGCGGCCTTCGAACGGTTGGTGACCTATCGTAAATTCCGAATGTTTAGCCTTTTTTCAAGAGAATGGGCGACGGCCCTTTTGGCTGAATGGGTTGTGATGATCTTGTTGGCAAAAGGGGTGGTGGGGCTTTCGCATGGCGGGCAGGCCTTTGTTGATGAGTTATTCTTATGGCTAAAGAACTTTGTCCGTGCAGAACCGGGTACCATTCCGGGGTCTTTTTTTAGCAGCGATTTTCTGTTTGCATTGGCAGTGTTGGCAGCGACCTGGTGGGTGAGTGGGTATTTTGCAGAGGTGTTGGATGAAATGGGGTTGGAAAAGGCCCGCAAGTCGGGTCATTTCCCGCTGCCAGCCTCGGATCAGCAGATTGTCAGAAATAATCCGTTTGGTCAAAGCCCTTATCTAGAGCAAATTCCGATATCTGCTGACGAAAAACCACCTGCGCGTGAACGCTTATTAAGCCTGGTATTCGGAACGGGGAGCGTTCTGGTGCTGATGACTGCCATCATGCGGGTGGATTTTCGCGCGGGAGCCGGACTGCCCGTCTTTCTGCCCGTCCCGGCTTTGCAGTCCGGCGGCGCAAGCACCTTGCTGTACTTTATGTTTGGGTTGGCACTGCTCAGCCAGACCCAGTTTATGGATCTGCACACCACCTGGGGTCTCCAGGGTATTTCGGTCAGCCGGAAGCTGGCGGGGCGCTGGACTTTTTACAGCAGCATCTTATTGGGTATTGTGGCCGTCATCACCAGCATTTTACCTACCAGCTTCAGCCTGGGTGCGCTCGCAACCATTCAATTTGTGTTTGGTTCTATTTTTAGATTTTTATTTTTTATTATACAAATTTTTTCCACCCTGCTGCTGTTTATTTTGGGATTGGTTTTCAACTTGTTCGGGGGTACGCCGCCTTCAGAGAACCCGCTGGCACTGCCACAAGCGCCCCAGGTTTTCCCAAAGACGCTTTCATCTGTTCCACCAGGCAATAATGTCTGGGTGGAAGGTATCAAAAACATACTGTTCTGGAGTTTCTTTATCGCCATCGTGATCTTCTCGTTCCGGCAGTATTTGCGGCAGCACCAGGAAGGTTTGGCGTATTTCCGTAAATTGCGTGCCGCGGGCTGGCTGGCAAAGCTTTGGAATTGGTTAAGCGGGCTGGCGCGGGCAGCACAACAGGGTATTTCCAGGGCGATCGAAGTCAGTCGGGCCCGTTCGCAAAACTGGAAGGTGGCTGCCGGGGATGTTTTGGGAAGGGAATTTTTCAATCCCAGGCGGCTGACCGCCCGCCAGAAAGTGATTTTTTACTACCTGGCCTTGATCCGGCGCGCAGGTGAGCGCGGGCTGGCGCGCAGTAAATCGCAGACCCCCACTGAGTTTGCTGCCCGGTTGGATGCTGCCATGCCAGGGGTGGAAGGTGAGATCGATGCGCTGACCGATGCATTTGTGCAGGCGCGCTACAGCCAGGTTACGGTGGAAAAGGAGAGCGCCCGGTTGGTAAACACCTATTGGGATCGGATCAAGAAGGCCCTCAGGGCTCGAGGCGGAAAAGTGCGTTGATATTTTTGGGCAAGGTCTGGATTGCTGATGCATGCTGCTCCAGGTTCAGCAGCCAAATTTTCGCAGGAACTTACGAATGTTTCCGGCAGTCTCATTCCAGCTGGGCTGCTGCTGATAGCGCTGCACAGCATTGAGCGAAACGCGTGCCAACAATTCCCGGTCGGCCTGTAATTCTGTCAGCCTGGCCGAGAGGGAAAGATGGTCACCGGGAGGTATCAGCCAGCCATTTTCACCAGAGCTGATAATTTCAGCCGCGGCTCCGGCAGTGGTTCCGATGGCAGGCAGTCCAAAGGCCATCGCCTCCAGGTAAACAATTCCGAAACCCTCATAGGAAGATGGCACTGCCAGCAAATCGGCACTGCCCAGCTTTTGAGCCAGCGCACCGTTATCCAGCGGGCCGAGAAAATGGGTAAGCGATTCTATTTCCAATTTGATGCTGAGCTGCTGCATGGCCCTGGCGTAAACGTTATCGCTGTTGAGCGACCCGATTACATCCAATTCCAGCGGCGTTTTTTGCAGGGCAATGGCTTGCAGCAGGGTCTCCAAACCCTTGCGTGGGATGACGTTGCCCAGGAACACCACCCGCAGTGGGCCAGGGTGGCGCGCGCGGGCTGCCACAACTTCAGGCGAGAGCGCCGCTCCAAACCGGTCAGTCGGTGGATAAGCAATCTGAACGGGCAGGGTATCCCCAACCAGCCCGGCGACGACTGCGCGGGTGGTGTGTGAATTGATGATAAAACCATCGACTGAGCGCAGATACTGCCTTTCGACCAGCCGGTAAAAGCTATTTTGCCATCCTGGGCGCTGTTCCGAACAGCGCAGGTGATGCACAAGGCTGATGACCGGGTAGGCGTGTTGGCGCGCGTTGGCTAGAAGCAGCGAAGGGTGGTTAAGCTCATCTTCGATTAACAGATCGAGACCGGGCGGCAGGCGAAAGGATAGGTTATCCCCCAGATGGGCCGCGTACGAGCGCCAGGGCAGCGAAATAACCTGGACACTATCCCCCTGGGTGCGCAAATATTCCACCAGCTTGCGATCATAAAGGTAACCGCCGCTCAGCGTATCCAGCGAACCATAAATGACCAGTCCAAGGTTCATGGCAGTTTGATCGATGATTTCAATGAAATTTGGGGGCTACCGCTTGATCTTGTACGCGACCCAGGCATATTCATTTTCCCATAACACCACTTTGACTTGCTTGATGTTGTCGGCCTGAATGCGTTCGTTCAAAGCAGTACACAGGATACGCGAAAAATGCTCGATCGATGGGTTCAGACCGGCAAATGCGGGCAGGTCGTTAAGCATTTGTTCGCGGTGGCGCGCCGTCATCTCATCCAGATGCTTCTCGACTTCCAGCAGGTCGACCAGGTAACCATGCTGGTTCAGGTTTTCACCGCCCAACTGCAGCTCAAGCACGTAATGATGTGAATGGGGCTTGTTTTCTGCCCCCCAATCACCGCCGGTCAGGTAATGCCGGGCTATGAAATCGCGTCGAAGGGCCAGGGTATACATGCATGCTCCATGGAAGGATATTTTTTACGGACGAGCCCGGGTTACAGGCTGGAATAATCAAAAATGATCTGGATCGTTTCGCCCGGATTCTCGTCGATCAAGCGGTAGACCAACGGAGCCTGTTCAATCGAGAAGCGCTGGGTAATCCACTTTTCGGGTTGGATGCGCCGCAGGGCGTTCCAGGCCACCTCAAAACGGCGGGGCTTATCCCAGCGCGAGGCCAATTCAGGCGCAATTGTGCTGACCTGGGACGAGATTAAGCGGATGCGTGAACGGTGGAATGCGCCTCCCAGGTTGACCTGTACTTGTTTTTCGCCATACCACGATCCGACCACGATGCGCCCGCTGAAGGTGGTCAGGCGGATGGCAGCGTTCAAAGCCTCTGAAGCGCCGGAAAGTTCGAGGGCCAGGTCGGCGCCGGTTCCCAGCATCCCGGCAGCCTGGGCGGCGAAATCGGGCCCGGTCGGGTCAAGTGCGGCGCTGACGCCCAGAGCCAGGGCTGCCTCCCTGCGCAGGTCGAAAGCATCCACGCACACCAACTTTTCGAGGGGAAATTCTGCCAGCAGCGCGGAAGTGAGCAGCCCGATGATGCCCTGCCCAAACACGATCACGCGTTCGCCCAGGATCGGCGCGGCATCCTGCACCAGGTTAACGGCCGTCTCGGTGTTGGGAAGAAAACAGGCAGTTTCGGCCCAGATATCCGCCGGAACGGGGATCAGCAGATCCGGCCAGGCGATGAAATGCGAGGCATGTGGTTGGAATGCAAATACCAGCCGGTCCAGCCATTCGCGTTTTACATCCTTACCTGTCTCGATCACGCGCCCCACACAGGCATAACCATAAGCCAGTGGATAGGCAAACCTGCCGCCGAGAGCCTGGATGTTGGCATCGACCGGCACATTGGGGAACTGCCCGCGGTACGCCAGCATCTCGGTGCCAGCGCTGATGGCAGAAACGATGGTTTGAACCAATACCTGGTCGTTTGGCAGGTCTGGCAGTTTATCCTCGCACACCTCCAAGCGCTTCGGGGCAGTGAAAAACAATGTTTTTCGATTTGTCATGCTTTATTTTACCCCCGCATCCGATAAAAATACCGGCTTCTGCCGGGCATTCTTTTGTCTTTCCATCTGGTCAATCGCTGAATGTAGGAGAAATACAGGCGAAAAAGTTTGTGCTATTAGGCACAACTTACAAATGTTTCATAATTTCGAAATTTTTTCAGAGAATTTATTTCCCGAAAATTCGTTAAAATCAACGCTCAAATTATTTGAACGTCACATTTTCTTCAGAAGAATTGTTGCCAGGTTCCCGATTGGCAGGAGATCATCCTCAAAAGGTCCGGCATATCAATAGAGGCATAACATATATTCATCGGGATCCAGCAATCCAAAATCAATAAGAGGAACTTAGGGATGGTTCAATAGGTTGTGAACTGGAAGAAGATATTTGAAAAAAAGGCCAAGCTGCGATAGGATAAAGTTTGCACACCAAACCAAAGCAGCGAGGCCCAATGAATAGAGTACTTCCTCTTGAAACGAAAGTCAATATCATGAAAGAAAGTCTTCACTTATCCCGAGTTGAAGAAATTGCATCAAGTTACGGTGTCAGCTCGGAAGCAGTCTATTATTGGTTCAACCACAAAGTGAAGCCCGCCTTGGGTGAAATATTGAAGAATGATCCACCGGGACCGGAACGTAAACCCGACACTGAAGTCGAAAAGGAAGTAAAAGGTTCCATCGCAATTGAAGAGCGGCCAAAAGTCTGCGAAAAATGTGGTGCCACGCATATTCGGAAAAATGACACATACGAAATAATCAACTGGATCTGGTTGTTAACCATTGGTTGGCTGGTAGGCATACAAAAAGCGAGCATTCAGCGTTGGCGATGTGCCAAATGTGGGCACGAAATGGTTTCAGCAGAACGACAAAGACAAAAAGAAGCCAGGAACGCTTGGTGGCAACAGGTAAAACGTATGATTGGTTTGAGCCGTTTCAAGTTGAATTTGACAGTGCTTAAAACACAGATCTTGGTAGCTTTTGCCTATGGTCGCCAGGTATCAATTGGTTTGATCCAACAGCAGACACAGCAAGTTGGTCACCAAGCGAACGCAATTCTGGACCGCTTGAGCGCCTGTCGCCAGAAAGCCGCGCATTTCTTGCTGTATGATGAAACTTTTCCGAAACTAGGCAAACGGGCGTATAGTTTGGGCGTAGCCATTTGCGAAAATGGACTGATCCGCAGCGTGCGCACGATCAGAAGCAAGGCAAAAGATATTCCCAAGCAATTGAACAAAGTAGTTGGTGAGCACTTCAATCCCAAATACTTTCTTACCGATTTGGATGTTACTTATGGCGAATACCTGACACGCGCCAAACTAACCATGAACCACTTGCGTGACACCGTGCATTTGATGCGCCAGATTGCACGAATGTTTGAGGACGCAGTGAAGGAAGTCACACTGGATGTGCCCAAGCGTTTGTCTCACAAAGAGCGTCAAAAACAGCGTCACATCAAACAACATTTGCTGAGCAAACAAGGAAGATGCTCACTTTTTAAGCCTTTTGGCCGGACAGGCCGCGAGCGCAATTTATCATGCCCGCCTGCTTGAAGAGACTCGCCATCGCCTTGTCGAACTTGAAGCAGTCAATAAAATCTCCATCGCTTTGCGCGTTGCGCGGACTATCGATATCGACGAAATACTGCCGCTTCTCATCGAAGAAACCCTGGCGGTATTTGGTTGCGAGGCTGGCATTCTGTGGCTGTATGATTCTGACAGTGATGAAATACGGCAGGTGGTTGCGCGCGGATGGTTCAAGCAAGTCATGCTTGAGCATCCCATAAAAATGAACGGGATTCCAAAGCAGGTGTTTATCACTGGCGAGGCTTACCGGTCTTCTGAGTTTAAGCGCGGTCCGGGCACCCTTTCCGAAGAATCCTTTGGGATTGGAGATTTCTGCTCGCATTTCCCCGCAAACTGGGGCGGTGCTTGCATCCCAATCCAAAGCAGTGAGGGCAGCATCGGTGTCTTGTTTGTCGCGGTACCTCATCCGCGTGAACTAACCACCTCTGACGTGCGCCTTCTGACGACGCTCGCGGGCATCGCTGGGAATGCAATCCACCGCATGCGCTTGCATTTTCAGACTGAGCAGCACCTGCAGCGCTTGACTGCCCTGCATGTAGTGGAGCTGGCCCTCGGCGCCAGTCTCGATTTACGGGTCATTCTCGGCGCACTTTTACACGACATGGGTAAGATGGGGGTGCCAGACAGTATATTGCTCAAACCCGATAAACTGAGCGAATCCGAATGGGCGATTATGCGTCAGCACCCTCAATTCGCTTACGATATGTTTTCAAAGATTAGCTACCTGAAAGCAGCGTTGGATATCCCCTACTGCCATCACGAGAAGTGGGATGGTTCAGGCTACCCACAGGGACTCAAAAACGAACAAATACCCCTGGCAGCGCGCTTGTTTGCGGTTGTCGATATTTGGGACGCCCTGCGCTCTGACCGGCCTTACCGCAAAGCCTGGCCTGAAGAAAAAGTGTTGAACCACATCCGCTCACTGGCTGGAACTCATCTTGATCCAAAGGCGGTTGATCTGTTTTGCCAGGTGGCGGCTGAAAACAGTACAGACAACCCGGTTTTGTCTTGACCTGAACAGGCTGGAAAATAAATATTTTGCCAACCCGCTGAACCACTGGTAAAATGGTGTCCAGGAGGACTGTCTATGACACCAAAACCGCGCGCACGTGATCTGGGTATCCCTTTTGAGGGTACCCCTGGAAAATTTAACGCGATTACCGATGTGGATGGCATAGAAGTGGGTTATGCCACCGTGATAAAGGGCCACTCGGCCCGCACCGGCGTAACCATCATCCATCCACGTGGCAAGCACTCGTATGACCCGGTCTTTGCAGGTTGGTTCCCTCTCAACGGCAACGGGGAAATGACCGGCACCGCCTGGATCGACGAAGGCGGTTTTCTCGAAGGTCCCATCGGCATCACCAATACCCACAATGTCGGCATTGTTCGCGACGCCATCATCCATTGGCAGGCTCGCAACAACGCCTTGTTTCAGATGTGGTCTTGCCCGGTTGTGGCCGAAACAGCCGATGGTTGGCTGAACGACATGAATGGCTTCCACGTCAAACCTGGTCACGTTGTTACCGCTTTGGAAACAGCCCAAACTGGCGCGCTGGCCGAAGGTAATGTCGGCGGCGGCACCGGCATGATCTGTTATGAATACAAGGGCGGCACGGGCACGTCTTCCCGGCTTCTGCCCGATAAGTTTGGCGCATACACCATCGGCGTACTCGTCCAGGCCAATTTTGGGCGTCGTTCTCAATTGACCGTGGCGGGTGTTCCCATCGGCCAGCACCTGACTGAAGACTCGGTTTGGACCCATGGCGAGAACCCATTCCGCGAACAGGGTTCCATCATTATCATCATTGCCACGGATGCACCGCTTTTGCCCCACCAACTGAAACGCCTTGCCAAACGCGCCTCTCTCGGGCTGGCGCGCACCGGCGGCATGGCCGGCAACGGTTCCGGTGATATTTTCCTGGCGTTTTCAACTGCCAACCCGGGCGTCGCCCGACCTTCGACCCCCCAGGCCGATATTAAAATGCTGCCCAACGAATCGATGGATGCACTATTTTGGGCCACGACGTATGCCACCGAGGAAGCCATCATCAACGCCCTGGTTGCCGCCGAAACCATGACTGGCCGCAACAAGCTCACTGTTAAATCCATGCCCCACGAGCCTCTGCGCCAGGTTTTGAAACAATACAACCGTTTATTGGAAAAATAAAAAGGGTTTACCGCATTAAAAGCTTTCAAGTTCAAGCCGCGTGTGTAGCCGTTTTTTCCCCCAGCCGGTTTCTTATTTTGTTTGCCCGTGCTCCTGATGACAAAACGCCATCAGGAGCACGGGTCGAGGGTTGAGTCCAACCCCTCGTAAAATCAGACCGAACTATTCACCCTGCTGAATCTGCGCTGCGCGCAGCGTGTTCTTCATCAGCATGGCAATGGTCATTGGACCAACGCCGCCGGGTACAGGGGTGATGAAACCGGCCACTTCCCTGGCTTCGTCAAAATTGACATCGCCCACCAGCCGGTAACCACTCTTCTTGCTGGCGTCCGGTTTGGAATTGATCCCCACGTCGATGACCGCGGCGCCGGGCTTGATCCAATCCCCGCGCACCATCTCGGTTCTACCGATCGCGGCGATCAGGATATCGGCCTGGCGGA
Source organism: uncultured Anaerolineae bacterium (assembly GCA_903846015.1). Lineage (GTDB taxonomy): Bacteria > Chloroflexota > Anaerolineae > Anaerolineales > Villigracilaceae > UBA5195. The sequence goes on from CAIMZS010000501.1 coordinate 45,262, forward strand.
TCACGGCCGGCAGATCCTTGGTGCGAGAATGGCACACTGTTACAGTGGCATTCTTGCCGATCAGCAGCAGCGCCGCTGGCATACCGACAATATTGGAGCGTCCGAGTACGACCGCATTGGCGCCCTCGATTTTCACACCGGCTTGCTCCAGCAGGTAGATGCAGCCAAACGGCGTGCAGGGCACGAACAGCGGCTCACGGCCTTTCTGCGCCAGGCGTCCGATGTTGATTGGAGAGAACCCATCCACGTCTTTTTCGATGCTGATGAGCTGCAGCACCCTTTCTTCATTCAGGTGCGACGGCAGGGGCAGCTGCACCAGGATGCCGCTGACTTCCACATCCGCGTTCAGTTCGCTGATGACTTTTTCCAGGTCGGCCTGATTGATATCAGCCGGCAGGTGGTGGTTGACGGATCCCATGCCCAGTTCCTGGCAGGCTTTGCCCTTGGCGGACACATAGGTGGCCGAGTCGACACGGTCGCCGACCAGGACGGTCGCCAGGACAGGTTTTGGCTTGCCAGCAGCGGTGCGTTTCGTCACTTCGGCTGCCACGGAATCGCGCACTTGCTGGGCGATCAATTTTCCATCGATTAGTTGAGCGGTCATAGTTTTCTCCGATTGAGGGTTGTGAAAAGAGTAACAAAGCAATTATAGTACAATGGCGCTTCCTGCCATAGTGACAAATGTCAATTAACCTTCAACACTGCTTCCCCATTAAAGCGGCTGTTCTTTAGATCTTGCAAGGCCTGGTTTGCTTGTCTGAGTGGGTACAGGCTGATTGTGGAATGGATGCCAGCCGAGACCGCCAGCGCAAGAAAGTCCTCGCCATCTTGATAGGTGGCATTGGCTACCGACCGCAGCGTGCGTTCTCCGTACAGCTTTTCATAGGGAAAAGCCGGGATGTCGCTCATGTGAATGGCGTTGATGGCTACCGTGCCGCCGGGGCGGATGGTTTCCAGCGCGCGTATCACCAGGTTGCCGCTCGGGGCAAAGATCACTGCCCGGTCAAGCGCCTGCTCGGGGCTTTGACCGGCGCTGCCAGCCCAAATTGCGCCCAGTTCGCGGGCATGTGCCTGGTGAGCGATGGCGCGTGTGAATACCGATACCTGGCAGCCCCAATAATGCAGCACCTGGATGCACAGGTGCGCGCTTGCCCCAAAACCATAAAGACCGACATGTTCGCCCGGCAGGATATCGGCCTTCTTTAATGCCCGGTAGCCGACGATGCCCGCGCATAATAAAGGCGCTGCTTGTTCATCACTCAGTTCCGGCGGTAACGGCAAAACATAAGCAGCCTCCGCCAGCATATACTCGGCATACCCGCCATCGACATGAAAACCGGTAAACCTTGCTTTCGGACACAAGTTTTCTTTGTTGCGCAGGCAAAACTCACACTTGCCACACGCCGAATACAACCACGGCACCCCCACGCGCTGACCAACCTGCAGGCTTGATCCGATCTGACGGGAAGCCAGACCTGCCAGGCTGCGCGCCGGCATGGGCGGCGAGATGGCATCGATGATGCCCACCACCTGGTGTCCCAGCGTAATCGGCATGTGTGCCGGGTGGATTTCCCCTTCGGCGGCGTGCAGATCGGTATGGCACACCCCGCACATCGTTACCTTGATACGCACCTGTCCTGGGGAAGGCAGTGGCAAAGGAAGTTCCTCCCGAATAATCGGGTTGTTTTCAACCGGGGCTGGGGCTGCAAGGCGATAAGCGTTCATACCAATATTGTATAACAATTCTTATACGATTACACCGTTCAATCCTGTGCTGGTAAGCGCGGTCAGGTGAACCTGGTCCAGCTTGTTCCACCTCGGTTCCGGGGCGTTGGCGCTGACCGGAATGTAGTTGCCGGTCAGGCCCTCGATCTGCCAGCCATCGGCGCTGCGTACCGCGGAGGCTTCCCACAGCACAGACAGCGTCTGCCCGATAAATTGTTTGCGATAGGCGCTGCTCATTTCATCAAAAACTGCGCGCAGCTGCTGGCTGCGATGTTTGCGCAGCTCAGAAGGAACCTGCTCGCGGATGCGTGCCGCCGCGGTGCCTGGGCGCGCCGAATAGTGAAAGACATGCCCGCCCGCAAATTCCATCTCGCGCACAAAGTCGAGCGTTTCGGCAAACTCGGCCTGGCTCTCGGCGGGGAACCCGGCGATCACATCCGTGGTGATGGCAGCCCCGGGGATGCTGGCGCGGGCTGAACGCACCAGGCTGCGGAATGCCTGTGGGCTGGTCTTGCGCAGCATGCGTTTCAGAACCGCGGCGCTGCCGGATTGGAGCGGCAGGTGCAGGTGTGCGCACAGCCGCGCATCGCTCCACAGCGAGAAGAACTCCTCATCCAAATCCCAGGGTTCCAGCGATGAAAGCCGCAGGCGCGGCGTGTCGGTTTCTTTCAGGATCATTTCGATCAGGTGGCGCAGGCGCAGGTTGAAATCCTGCCCCCACGAGCCGAGGTGCACCCCCGTTAACACAATTTCGCGCGTTCCACCGCTCAAGGCTGCATGGATATCCGCGATGACCTGGGCTGCCGGGCGTGATCTGCTGGCGCCGCGCGCCACAGTCGTGATGCAAAACGTGCAGGCGTTGTCACAGCCATCCTGCGCCTTGATGAAGGCGCGCGTGCGCTGGCGCAGGCCCGGCAAAGGCGCGCGCGCGATGGGTTCAAGCTCGAAGATGTGCGGCTCGGGCGCTTCAACCGATTCCAGCACATTTCTTACCAGGTTATCTTTGTCTTGATTGGGGATGACGCGCAGGACGTTGGGGAGGCTGGCTGCCTGGGCGGGCTGCAGGGTGGCCCAACAGCCGGTCACCACGATCTGCCCGGCGCTGGCGCGCGCCGCCTGGCGGATCTTCTGGCGTGAATCAGATGCGGCTTCACCCGTCACCGAACAGGTATTGACCACCACCAGTTCCGCCTCGCTGGCAGAGCCAACGAGGCTATGCCCCTGGGCGCGGAACTGCCCGGCCATTTGCTCGATCTCGGCCTGGTTTAACCGGCAGCCGACCATATCCAGGTGAATTTTCATCGCGCGGCGCTGACAGGGACAGGCTGGGGAACTGGGTCAAAACGCGCCTTCAGGCTGCCGGCCCAGTTCCCCACGCCCTCTTCATCAGGGTTTGTAAACCACAAAATTATCGAAATAAACATCGGCGCCGGGTTGGTCAAATGAGCCAGCCAGGACGCCCACATCGCCGCTGGAGAAATCAGCATCCAAAACCGATGAAATCTTGCCGCCGTTTACGTACAGGGCCAGTTCATTCCCGATGCAGTCGGCTCCGATGCGGTTGATCTGGTTGCCAGTCAGGATGGCATCATTGGCTTCCATTGTCTGGCTGGAAAGCAGGCTGGATTGCCCGTCCTTCATCTTTCCGATCCCATAAAACCCATCGGCGCTGATGGTGAAAAAGTAATAGTTTTTATCATCCTGCAGCCGGCAGATCAATGCCATGCGGTTTTCCAGCGGTCCCGAAACAGGCATAATACTGACTTCTTCGTGGACATTCGTAAAGATCATCCCGGGGTGCGACCACAAGTTGATATTGGGCTGATTGACGAGGATATGGTAAGCGCCATTGATGTAACCGGCAGTTCCGGCGGTTTCATTCAATTCGCCCCAGCCGCTCTGGGAATTGCTGAAAATATCCTGGTACAGCACACTGCCTGAAGGCACCAGGCTTTCCGCAATGCTGGTGGTGCTGCACGCCAGCGCGGGGATAAGGAGAAAGACAAGGAGCAGGGAGAGTGTTTTCACAGTAGTTTAATTGTACTCAAAAATAGCTAATTTTGCGGAAAATAACGCTGAATTAGTAGGTTTGCCTGTACGCCCGGCGTTCCGGATGGATCCAAGCGCAGGGTTTGTTCAAACTCATCCTTTGCCTGGGCTTTGCGTTCCGTCTGAAAGTAGAGCAGCCCCAGGTGAAAGTGATACAAAGCCAGTTGGGATGGAGCTGCCAGGTTGATGGCTGTGTTGAACGACACTTCGGCGGCCTGCCATTGTCCAATCGCCAACTGCGCGCGCCCGAGCATATCGATATAATCCGGGTTCTTAGGTTCCAGCGCAAAGGCTCTCAGGGCGGCATTCAGACCATAATCTTCAATGAAGGCATCCTTTTCCACGCAGAAGGCTGCCAGCGCGTACCAGTAACCGGCCTGGTCAGGGGCGATGTTGACAGCTTTTATATAGGCGTTCAATGCGGCTGCGAGATCGGTTTGGGCCCCGGCCAACGCCAGCCACCAGGCCGGGTTGGATGGTTCGATCTGTACTGCCGACTGGAATTCGGGCACTGCCTTTTTGAGTTCGCCCTCATTTTGCCAGTAATTCCCCAACATGGCATGGATGGCGGCTGAATTCCCATCCAGCCTGATGGCGTTTTCCAGGGCGGAAAGTGACCCGACGCTGTGGTTGTGTTGGCGCGCGCTGCCCAGCCAGGCCCAGGCGCTGGCATACTGCGGATTGGCTTGAGCGGCGCGCTCAAAGGCTTGTTCTGCCAGCCGCCATTCACCCATGCCCGCCAGCGCCTGCCCACACAGGGCCAGAAGGTAGGCCGGCTCATCGGTTGGAGCCGGGGTCTGCAGCGCAGTGATCAACTGTTCCAGCCGCGCGGCCGCCTGCGGGGATTGGGTGGCCGCGTTTTGCAGCAGACTCAGCGCAGCAGGTGAGGCTTCTGCCGCCAGCAAGCGCCCCATCCATTCACTGGCTTGCGGGTTGGTTGGGTCAGAATCCAGCCACAGGTTTAATACGCGCCGTTCAGCGCTGTATTTCTGAGCGGCATGGTACTGCTGTGCCAGGCGCGGGTAGACCTGCGCGGGGATTGTTTTGTATTGCAGGATGGTTTCCCATTCGGTCACGGCCCTGGTAGTATCGCCCGTGGCGAGATAGGCATCCCCGAGCGCGACCAGGCCTGCCGGGCTGAGCGCCTGGTTTGCGCGCGCGCTTTCCAGCAGCCGCATCGCCCGGGATGGCTCAGCGCCGGCGCGCAGCCCGGCTTTTTCAAACAAGTCCGCGCGCCAGAACAGCAGCCTGGCGGCTGTCTCAAAATCTGCGGAGGCTTCGGCATCGGTGGCAGCCCTGGCGGCTCTTTCAAGGCAGGCGTAGCCGTAGGCGAGGGGCGGCAAGACAGCCAGCCCGGCCAAAAGCAGCAATATCAACAGTCGTTCGCGCCATTTCTTCACGGGCTTCATTATAAGGGAGCCTGACCAATCTGGTTGGAACTGATTTGGGCTGGGGCGGGTAATTTTTTGGGGGAAATTAAGGCATTGGATGGGCTGTGTAATGCCGGCTGGAACCGGGACCAGCGCGGATTGAGGTTGATTGTGATGATGAAGGTCTGGGTAAATGGGCAGGCGGCTTCAGGAAATTACCGGGAAGCCGCCTTTTTTTGTATTTGCCCGGTCTGTTGAGAACCGGCCAGGAAGGAACCGCGCTAACTTTCTCCGGCGCGCCGCTGTCCGTGGACAAGGGGCATCCTGCCATTTAATAAAAGTTATCGGGCGCAACGAAATCCGTTGTTGTTGTTCCTGTTGTCGGGGGTGTTCCTGTTGCGATTAGACACACGCGAGTTGTTCTCATTGTTGTTCCAGGACCCGCCCCGCTGGTGGTTCCTCCCCGCAAACGGCAGATGGATCTGCCGGGGTTGCTTCTTTTAGCCTGTTCAGCCAACTACCCAGAATTTTGCCAATTTCATTGACTTTCTCGGAGGCAGCCTGGTATTGTTGAAAGCTCATCGTTTTGGTATCTTTGGCCGCTCGAATCAGCATTCGCAGGCGTTCCAGTTCAAGGTCGGCTTCTTGAAGCAAAAAACGGCGGTTTTGGGCCCGCGCAGCGTGCAGAATATGATCATAGAACCGCATCACGCTTTCTTCGATGCGAGCTGCCAGCCGAAAACGCTGTTCTTTGGGAAATTTAGCCAGGGTCTGCTCCAACCAGACCAGCAGATCATAGGTCTTAACAAAGATGGGCGATGATCCACTCATAGAGATTTTCCCGATAAGACTGCCCGGCGCAGTCCCCATGTGTCACCATGCCCGGCATGTGCCACCCAACCCTGCACGGATAAAGTCACTTTTTCTCGTTCCAATTTTCCCGCGGCGCAGGCCCGCAGGTTTTGCCAGAATTTCCGACGGAAGGCATAGCCACGCGCCGGTTTCAGGCGGCGATGATCCGGGTAAACGATGAAACCAAGAAATGGCAGGCCTTCGTTTGCCGGGCGTATGGGTGTGGCTTCTTCGTGAATGGTAATCCGCAGGGATGCCAAAAACTGGATGATGGCATCCTTCCATGCGTGCAGAATGGTTTTGTTGTCATCAAAAAGCAAACTATCATCCACGTAGCGGATATAACAATGGCATTTCAACTGGCGTTTGACAAACTGGTCGAGTTCGTTCAGGTAGACATTTGCCCAAAATTGACTGGTCAGGTTGCCAATCGGCAGCCCTCTGGGTCGATTGGCAGAAAAAAGGTCATCACCAGTGAACCAGCGCATATCATACTCTTCATCCAAGACCCCCACCCCGGTATCAACGATTTGCCCGGCCAGCCACAGCACTTTTTCATCCGGGATGACTTTTGCCAGTAGGGTTTTCAGAATGGCATGGTCAATACTAGGAAAAAACTGGCGCACATCACATTGCAGGGAATAGGCATTACGGCGCAAATAGCAGGTGCACCGGTCGAGCGCGCGGTGGGTACCTTTGCCTTTGCGGTTGGCATAACTGTCAAAAATAAACCGCCGCTCGAAAAATGGCTCCATAACACCCACCAGGGCATGATGCACCACGCGATCCCGGAAGGGCGCGGCGGAAATCAACCTGCGTTTGGCTTCGGTGCGGTAAAAGCTGTAATACCCGCCGGGTTGATAGCTGTGGTTGAGCAAGCTTTCCTGAATTTGGAACAATTCTGGCTCCAGGTTGCGCTCAAAAATTGCTATTTCTTCCTGACCGCGTTTGCCTTTTCGGGCGCGCAGAAAAGCGTTATAGAGATTTTCGAAACTACACAACTGCTCATAAAGTGTCATTTTAAATTTTTCTCGACCGCCTACGGCGGATAA
>CAIMZS010000502.1 GCA_903846015.1 uncultured Anaerolineae bacterium
CAACTGGGTCGCGTTTTTGTAAATGAACCCGTTCTAACCAGCAAGAATAGCGTACATGTGCTTGACTATGAACGCGCCAGTGAAGTGATCCAGACTGCCACTCACCGTGGAATTGGGGTGTGTTACTGCCGCCACAAGATGATGCATGTCGGAAAAAACTGCGCTGCGCCAATGGATATCTGCATGACCTTTAATGGATCAGCCGAGTCGCTTACCCGCCACGGCTATGCAAGATCAATCGACATTAGCGAGGGAATGGATTTACTCCAACGCGCTTATGAAGAAAACCTGATCCAATTCGGTGAGAATGTCCGCGAAAGTGTCAATTTTATTTGCAACTGCTGCGGGTGCTGTTGTGAAGCCATGATCGCTGCCCGAAAATTCGGCATGATGAATCCAGTCCACACCTCCAATTTTCTGCCAGTGGTGGATGAAAGCAGCTGCAACGGTTGTGGGAAATGCGTCAACGTTTGCCCGGTCGAGGCCATGACATTGGTTTCGCAAAACGATCCGCAAAACCCGAAAATGAAAAAAGCAAAATTAAATGAAGATATTTGTCTGGGATGCGGGGTGTGCGCGCGCGTCTGTGCGCGTAATGGGCTTTCCCTGCACGCAAGAGCGGAACGTGTCATAACACCATTGAATTCGGTTCACCGCTCCGTCATGATGTCGATCGAACGCGGCGACTTTCAAAATCTATTATTCGACAACCGCGTCTTGTGGAATCATCGCGCCCTGGCAGCCGTACTGGGTGTCATCCTGCGGCTCCCACCCGTCAAACAAATCATGGCAAGCCAGCAAGTGAAATCACGCTACATGGAATACCTGGTTACACACATAAAAGTTTAAATATGTTCCCAATCCCACAGCGTACCAAAAGATAGGTCAGGCAGGGGTTCATCCAATATTTTTTATGCTTTTCCAATTACTCCCAAATGGGTGTGCTGAAAACCATCCGGGTATTTAAGACCATATCCCATCACGCGATCCATGCTGGAATGACCAAACAAGATCAGTCCAGCCAGCTGCAATACCTGGCTGGCGAAAATTACCCCTAATATGAAGATACCGATGCCAACCGCTTTCAAGTGAATGAAGTTATAGCTCATCGAGCCAATTCGTGCACCGAAAAGATACCCAAGCATGCTTAAATCAGGGCTAAATAAAAGCACGAGATACCACCACCAGGCCATATTGAGTCTCGAAAAAAAGAAGATTGATAGGCCGAACATTAACAGTTCTTCAAGTTTGAGCAAGTTTTTCATTTGACAAATTCCTAATTTTAAATTTTTTCGAACCTTCATAAGATTTCAAGTAAGAAAATACCCGGGCTGTATACCATCGCATGAATTGACACCAAACGATAATCCGATTGGATGTATCCGATAATCAGACTCTTGCCACCATCCAAATATGACCTGGAATAGTCTATTCACGCTGGCACATCAGCTTGAGTAGTTATTCTCAGATAAGGTTTGTAATGCAGCAGCAGCATTTCTACGGCCTCTTCAAGAACAGTCGAGTCGATTTTCCGCCCTGTACTCTCAATAAAAGACAGCCAGGTGTTGGCCAGCACCCACCCAATCAGAACTACATTTTTGGCCTCGGCCGGATCAAACCGGTCAGGCCCCCCTCCGCGGCTTGCCAACAACTTGATCAACCCTTCCTGTTCTGCAATCCTTTGCTCCTGCACCTTCCGAAACCGTTCACAGAGTTGCTCATCGTTGCGCAGCAAGGTGGCATATTCACGGTAGAAAAAACGATATTTCCAGATCAGCTCAAAGTTTAATCGCAGAATGGTGCGTAGATTCTCAATATCTGGAAACGAATTCAACCCGGCATAATTAAGTTCATACTCAGAAAACATCAGCTCATAAATGGAGAAGATAATCGCTTCCTTCGATCGATAGTGATACTGCAAATTGCCGGTGCTCATTTCCAGAGCTCCAGCCAGACCGTTAAGCGAAACCATTGCTGTTCCGTGTAGATTAAATAACTCAACCGCTTTTTGAAGGATTCTTGTTTGAGTTTGTTGGGATGTTTTGTAAGCTTGATGGGTCATGGAATTAATCTCTTTTGTAAACAACGCTATTTAGTTAAGTTATACTAATTTAGTCTATATTTACTAATTTGTCAAGGATAAATAAAAACATCCTGCCAATGATGGGCAGGATGTTTACTTGCTGAAATTGAAGTTCTTTGTACGAGGTTTATTTACCGACCATATAATAGACCATACGCTGTAAACCAATAACCGGGTCGATATACTGCACTCTGACGTTGTTTGGAACAGTCAAGCTGACCGGTGCATAATTCAGGATGCCCTTAATACCGGCCTCCACCAATTTATCGGTCACGGGTTGGGCAGCAGTAGCAGGTACGCACAGCATCGCCATCTTGATACCAGCATTTTTTACAACATCAGCGATATCCGAAACATTACCAATGGTGTAGGGTCCAACCTGTGTACCCACTTTGGCAGGATCACTGTCAAAACAGGCAACGATCTGAAAACCACGGTGCGAAAAACCCTGATATCTTAAAATAGCATGACCCAGCTCGCCCATGCCCACCAGCACAACGTCCCAGACTTTGTCAACCTTTAATATTTGCTGAAGACGTTCGGTAAGGAATTGAATATGATAACCCGTGCCTTGTTTGCCAAATTCTCCAAATTGAGAGAGATCCTTGCGAATTTGAGCAGCAGAAATACCGACCTTTTCGCCCAATTCTTGAGACGAAGTGGTGGTACTGCCGTTTATGGCCATATATTGTAATGCTCGTAAATATACTGGCAAGCGGCTGACGATAATATCGGGAACGTTTACACTGTTCATCCTGACCTCCAGGGCAAATACAATAAAAAAAACAATACGCCTTGTGCAATTATACACAAATATTTTAACCTATTTTCAGTCAAAATAGGGGAATTGCGGCATGGTTCACTTCTCCATCATAAAAGACTTTTACGGCACCGGTGTACCCAGATCATTGTAGTATGGCAGCTGGCGCATGTCACCGGTTACACGAATGTATTGAGAAGCAACCCACCCAAACCCAGTTGGGCTGGCCTTAAATTCGATCTGATACCAGTACTTGTTGAGAGTCAAGCCCGTCACAATCACTTTGTCTTTTGGGTTGAGCATCCCATAGGATTCGTATTTTTGGGCAGGTCCTGAGCGCACATTGATCTGATTGGTCACCTCAGCTTGTGCGCCGGTGGAAGTGGGCGGCTGTGGCGTGGCAGTCACATCTCCCATCAGGGTGGCATTGGGTGTGATATCTGCTCCGGCATTTTCGGGGGTAGGCGTCACAGGCGTCCCCAAAACATCGAAATAGGGCAAATCAGAGAAGCCATCATGAGCTTGTAACAGCCTGGCAAGGATCCAGCCATGCCCTTCCGGTCCGGAAGGATAGGCAATCTGCACCCAGCTATTGTCGGCGATACGCCCCTGGAAAGTCACTTTGGCACCCGGGCTCAGAACACCGATCGATACAAAACCAACACTCGGACCAACACGCACATTGGCTTGCTGCAGCAGTGTCCCGTATTTTGTCCATCCCGCTGGAGGCTCTCCAGGGGGCAGCGGCGTTCCGGTTACCTTGTAAATAAAAGGCGGCAGCATAATCGGGGCAGCTTCCAACCCATTTGGGAAGACCACGATTGGAAGCAATCCCATGTCCTTGTCAAATGTAACTGCTCCCGTAGTAATCCACGCGGTGCCAGTCGGAGAATCGGCAAACACAATAAAAAACCATGTTGCCGCATCATTGCGACCAATCACCTTCACCGATTGCCCTTTTAGCATACCGCCAAGATCATGCTGGTCACTCTTGGCGGGAATACCGCGCACTCTCGAATTTGCACTTACAACGGCGCTTATTGGTTCAATCGTGGGAATACTGGTCGGCTGAAGCATCACTGTGGCAGTAGGAACAGATGTCTGAGATGGAACTACCTGCGTAGTTGCAGTGGGAATAGCCGCAATCTGGGTCAGACGCACAAAAGCAGTCCCGGCTGCAGCGGTCATAATACTGTTCGCATCAATGGTTGGGGTAGTTACGGGGGTGGCACAACCTGCCAGGACGATAAAGGCCCATAACGCACTCAGATATTTAATGGTCAATTTCATAACTTTACTCCATATCTCGCAGACCAACTTAAGGGAGGGAAGTAACCGTGAGAGTATAACTAACATAGCGCAGCTGGCCACCAGAACCATCTGCGTTCAAGACTAGAATATATTCCTTACCACCTAACACCTTGATAGCCACGTCATAGTTCCCACATACGATCGTTCTGGCCCCAGCCACCGGGAGGCCGTCTTGCTCCAATGTGGCCGTAATACCCCCATTACCACTGCACTTCAGTTTGAAATACACAAAGGTGGATTGGTTAGTAGGCTCGTATGCGCTAAACGCTACCCAATCAGTCGGATCACCATTGGGAGAGGAAAGATCGCTCGAATAAATAAACTCACGGACGCTGTCGGGGGAAAATTTAATCTTGGCTGCCGGGTTTTTCTCCGAATCGCCATCCGGAGCAGCTGCCGAAAAAGCCGTCGGGCTGGAGGTTGGCTGCCCGCCCGTGCCCGCAGGTGGGTTTGGCGCGCCGGCTTCGGCTGCCACTGGTGCGCCCTGATTGTCAAAATAGGGCAATCCCGCCAGATCGGCCGCTTCAAGGTAAGCAGCAGCCACCCATCCTTTCCCATCCACGCCGCCGTCAAATTTTATCTGCACCCACACATTGTTCTGGCTGCGGCCTGTCAATATAACAATTGTGCCAGCATTCAACAAACCCTTGCTCTCAAAGGCCTGACCGGGACCACTGCGCACATTGATTTGCGCCTTTAACTTAGCTGAATGTACCACAGGCTCGGGAGTACCCGCCGACACGGCGGGCAGTTGCGTTACGGTGGGACTGTTGGCTTGCACCACGGGAATCTTTCGAGCATCCGCTTCCGCTATCTGAACATAGGTCAGCGCCACCCAGCCAGTCGTGGTTGAATTTTCCGGATAAATTATCTGCCACCACTCGCTGCCCAAATCCTTGCCGATCACCTGCACACGAGTGCCGTAATTTAACAACCCCAGTACTGAGGCGCTTTTATCGGGCGCGGCGCGCACATTGACCTGCGCAGTCAGCAAAGCCAGGATCGGAGAAATCGTCGGCGCGATAGTTGGTGGCGCTGCTGTGAGGCTTGGGCGCGACGTAACAGTGGGCACCAATGTCGCTGTAGCAAACAACGCTGAGGTGGAGGTCGGTACAACCTGTTCGGCAGAAACTACCCGGGATGAACAGGCGCTCAGGAATAAGAAAAGGAACAAGAATGGCATGCGCATGCGTTGATTGTAACAAAAAACTTCCGCGCTTCCAACCTCAACAAGCAATCAATATGGTCATTGCTAGCACAACTGCCGGATGCTGCTTTTTTTTCAGCCCAATGGTCAAAACCAATTTCTACCGGGCTGGGAGGGATTGTTCTGATTCGGAATAAAGCTGTGGCGCAAAAACTTAGCTTGCAAAACTCATCGATTTCATCACCTTCCGTCTTCGATCAGTTGGCCTTGTTCTTCCAGCATGAATAAATCAATTGACTTTTCGCTACCTGTATAATACAATGGAATAAGCTAGATATAAAATATCCATTTAGCTTTATTTACTATCTTCCAACTACAGTTTTTGCTTTTTTTTAACATCACTCTGGTAGTACCAGTTGTACCGCAAAATATAAACAAGGTGAACCGTGCATAAACGCAATTGGACATCCATCTTATACCTGCTTCCAGCCCTGCTGCTGTTGATCATGTTTGTTTATTATCCAATTGTGCGCAATCTGGAATATGGCTTTACGAATTGGAATCTGCTGTCCAGCACAAAAACATGGGTCGGCCTGGATAACTACGTAAAATTGTTGCGATCAACCGAGTTCAAAACTGCATTCATCAATAATCTACGCTATGTCACCATCTCATTGATTTTCCAGGTCGGCGTGGCGCTGATCTTCGCGGCCATGCTCGAAAACTTGAAAAGCCGCCAGCTCTCCACTATTTACCGCACTACCTTTTTTCTTCCTTCGCTAATTTCACTGACAATCATCGGCTTGATGTTTACTTTTATTTATAACAATAAAGGCTTGCTGAACAGTTTCCTGGAGTTGGTCGGATTTGGCGAATATGCCCGGGGTTGGCTAGGTCACGGCGAAACCGCTATTTATGCCGTCATAGCTGTTTCTCAATGGCGCAATATCGGTTATACGATGATGTTGTTGATCGTAGCCATCCAGCGCATCCCCAGGGAGATTTTTGAAGCGGCTCGAATTGATGGCGCTTCTTCTTTCCGTATTTTTAGGGATATCACCATCCCCAATATCAGAAGCATGCTCACGATTGCCATCATGATTAATATTGCCGGCGGATTTCTCGTCTTCAACGAGATTTTTATCATGACCTCGGGCGGGCCGTATGGCTCGAGCGAGGTGCTCAGCACCATGATGTACAACTACGCCTTTATTTTCGGCAAGACGGGCTATGCGGCTGCGATTGCCAATGTAATCTTGATTATTTCATTCCTGCTTTTACTGCCGCAGTTTTTCTTGAAAGGCAAAAATGACGATTAGTTGCCGATCTGTCAGCCAATCGAGTGAGGATGACCTATGATGTACCAAAAATTTAAAAACAACATCGGTGGAATCATTTCGATTACAGTCCTGACGATTTTCTTTATCATCATCGTCTACCCATTAATCTGGATGATTATCAGTTCATTTAAAAGTACGAACGAAATCTTTTCCAATATTTGGGGGCTTCCGAAAACCTGGCTGTTTGAAAATTATGCGGTGGCCTGGAAGAGCGGCATTGCCAAGTTTTTTCTCAACAGCGTGTACGTAACTGTGGCGACAGTCATCCTGACCCTGGTCTGCTCCTGCCTGTATGCTTTCAGCATGGTGATTACCACTTTCCGGTTCAAATCAATATTAATAGGACTGACTGTCTTGGGGCTGCTGTTTTCTCCAATCGTCAGCCTGATCCCACTGTATCAGGAGATCCAGGCATTGGGTTTGTATAATACGCGCGAAGCATTGATCCTTATCTATACCGCGTATCAAATACCAATGTCTTTTTTTCTGATACATGATTATTTTCGCAGTATTGACCGTTCCTATCTGGATGCGGCCAGGATTGATGGCTGCAGCGATTTACGCGCGCTGGCCTTGATCTATGTCCCGATGAGCCAGCCGATCTTAATTACCAGCGCAGTTCTGACTGGCTTTTATGCCTGGAACGAATTTTCATTTGCCCTGATTCTGGTTAAAAATGACGCCCTTCGCACGATCCCAACCGGGCTGCTCTTTTTCCAGGGAGAGATGCATTCAGAATGGGCGATATTGTTGGCAGGCCTGGTCATCTCGGCTATCCCAATCATTGTATTTTTTGCATTTGCCCAGAAGCTTTTTATCGCCGGGTTGGCTGGCGATGGAATTAAAGGCTGATTTGAAAAGGAAAAATTAGATCATGATCATTTCGACCATAAACTTAGAAAAGGAATATCGGGACTTGCTTAAACGGGAGTTCCCCTCCATGCCGATTATCCATACCCAGCTCGGTGATTTGAGCGACAATGAGCTGGCGCAGGTGCAAATAGTCATGACCTACGGCTATGACATGACACCGGAGATCATCAAAAAAATGAGCCGGTTACACTGGCTGCACATTGCTCAATCCGGCATGGATCTGCTGCCCTTCGGTCTATTAAAGGAGAAGCAGGTAGTCATCACCAATTCCCGCGGCATCAATTCATCCATCATTTCAGAATATGTCCTGTGCGCCATGCTCAATATCACGCGGAAAACCTTTTTATACGCTGAACGAGCCAGGCAGAAAATCTGGGATTCGGAAACCCGGGTAGACGAGTTATCGTTGAAGACGGTAGGTATTTTTGGCCTGGGCAAAGTCGGCCGGCAGGTTGCGAAGAAAGCCAAGTCTTTCGGGATGCGGGTTTGGGGCGTGGATATTCACACCGACGAGGTGCCCTTTGTCGACCAGATATTTCTGCCCCACCACCGGCAAGAGGTGCTTTCACATTGTGATTTTATCGTGCTTTGCGTGCCTTTACTGCCTTCCACCAATGGAATGATCGACCGCCAGGAACTGGCAGCGATGCCTGATACCGCCTGGATCATTAATGTAGGGCGCGGGCCGTTGATCAATACGGATGCTCTGATCGAGGCCGTTGATGCAGGGTCGATCGCCGGTGCGGTGCTGGATGTTTTTACCACGGAGCCGCTTCCGGCAGATGATAAGCTGTGGACCCGGGAAAATATCTGGATCACTCCACATACGGCAGGCGATCATTTTCAGCAGTATGGACCGCGGCTGGTGGAAATTATGCTCTACAACATGGCTCAATATCCGCATTTTGAGCAAATGCAGAATCCAGTCCGCTATGATCTTTATTGCTAAAGTTGAAATATTCATTACGACAGAATGGTGAGTGTATTAATGTCAGAATCGCAAGTAAGAAATGTCCTCTCCGCCCTTGAAGGCAAAACATTCGATCAGCTTTATTTTGTGGCCTGCGGCGGCTCTTCCGCGCTGATGTATTCCAGTAAATTTTTTGCCGATCAACATTCAAAAAATATGAATACTGATTGCTACAATGCGAATGAATTCATTTACCTAGCGCCGGCCGCATTGGGCGAAAGCTCACTGGTGATCGTCTGCTCTCAGGAAGGCAAGACACCGGAAACACTCGCGGCTGCCAGGTTCGCGAAAGAGCGTGGCGCGACGGTGATTGCGCTGGCCATGCATCCGGGAACACCGCTGGAACTGGCTTCGGACCACTTTGTGCTTTACGGCTATTACAACACTGCCCCCGCCATCGATACCAGTTATGGCAGTGTCTTTATGTTGACTGCCGGCATCCTGGAACAGCGTGAAGGAACACCGCTCTTTGAAGGCATGGTGAAAAACCTCACCGCTGCCACCCCGGTCATCAAAACCGCCATTGAACACTTTCGGCCCCAGGCAAATGAATTTGCCCAGGCCTGCAAAGACGCCAAGATCCTGTATTCCCTGGCAAGCGGGCCGGATTATTCGCAATCCTACGTATTCTGTTATTGCTATATGATGGAAATGCAATGGATCAACGCCATTCCCATCCACGCGGGTGAATTTTTCCACGGCCCGTTTGAGATCATTGAGAAAAACAGTCCGGTCGTCCTACTGATGGGCCGCAGCAGTACCCGTTATTTGGAAGAACGCGCACTGGTTTTTTGTAAGAAATACACTGATAAGCTGTTCACTATTGATACAAAGGAGGTCGATTTTCAAAATATTGATGAATCCTATCACGACGTTGTGGCATTGTTGGTACTCAATAACGTTTGCCGCCTGTTCTCTCAGACAATTGCAGTAGTCAGAGATCATTCCCTGGATATCCGGCGTTATATGAATTTGGTCGAGTACTAACCCACTCCAATATAGATAACAAATCAAAAAGGATGGATCACCTATGAAAAAAAGTTATAGCCTTGTCATGTTTGCCATGTTAGTGCTTAGTTTCATCATCGCTGCCTGCGGTCCCGCCGCCACAGCAGTACCCGCCACCGCAGTACCGGCTACTGCAGCGCCAGCCGCCACCATGGTACCTGCCACAGAAGCGCCCGCTGCCACCGCAGTGCCAGCCACAGCCGTGCCCAGCCAACCGGTAAAGATCGAGATTTTTACACGCTTTGCGGATGGCGTCAGCAAAACTTACTTTGACGAAGTTGCTGCCAGCTTCATGCAAAAGAATCCCAATATCACCGTGACTGTGACCAGTGCTGACAATCAGACCTACAAGTCAGAAATCGGCGTACGCCTGGCCAGTGACTCCGCCCCCGATATCTATTTTGCCTGGAGCGGTGTCTACGCCAAAAATTTCTATGATAACGGCAAAGCCCTCAATCTATCCAGTTACATTGATGCCGATAAGGCCTGGTCCAGCAAGGTCATGACCAGCCAGTTCGGTCCATTCACGTATGATGGTGGTGTTTATGGCGTCCCGATCATCATGGACGGTAAAACATTCTATTACAATAAAGATATCTTCAAGGAACTCAACCTGACCGTCCCCACCGACTTCGATCAGTTCCTGAAGGTCTTGGAAGCACTGAAACAAAGCAAATACATCCCGATCTCCCTGGGAAATATTGATGATTGGGCTACCGGCCATTACATGACTACACTGAACCAGAGAGTTGTTCCCGCCGATGTTCTGGCGGCTGACTATGCTCTCAAGAGTGCGGCCCCCTTCAGCGACCCGACCTACATCACAGCATTGAATACCCTGCAGAAGATGGTGCCTTATTTCACCAAGGAACCCAACTCCGTAACGTATGACCAGGGTATCAGTGATTTTGTCAACGGCAAAGCTGCCATTTATTACGAGCAGTTCAACCAGGTTCAGTACATCGAACCAGCCAAGTTTGACTGGGCATGGTTCGACTTCCCCGCTATCGCCGGAGCGGCTGGCGATCAAAAAGCGCTGACCGGCGCTCCGCAGGGCTTCATGGTTTCCGCCACCACCAAGCATCCTGATGAAGCTGTTGCCTTCCTGAAATATCTGACCAGCCCCGAGATCGCAGCCAAGATGGTCAAAGAAACCAGTATGATCAGCACGGTCGATGGCGCAATTAACAGCGATACTGCCACCCCAAAGATGGTAGCCATTGCTGAAACCATCAAGACCGCCAGCAGCATCAATTTGTGGATGGATACCGCCATGAATAGCGAAGTCGTCGCCGTCTATCTCCAGGGCATTCAGGCTATGGTGGGCGGTGCGATGACGCCCGAACAGGTCATGGCTGCCGTTCAGGCAAAAGCAATGGAAGTTAAGTAAGATCAGGTTAACCAGATAGACAAACCAGCTGTCCGACCGATACTGGTTTGGAGAAAAGAAAAGATCGAAAGGCACGGGCTTCTCCTTTCCCCTGAGGAAAGCCCGTGCCTACCTTATGAAAAGAGAAAGCCGAAAATGAGATTTGCCTGCGTGGGCGATAATTGTATTGATATCTACCAGAATAAGAACACCTGGTATTGCGGAGGTAATCCTGTCAACGTGAGCGTATATGTGGTTCGCTCAGGCGATGCCGCCTCCTACATCGGCGCGGTGGGGACTGACAACTACGGTCAGTTCATGCTCGATTCTTTGACTGCACACGGTGTGGATGTGTCTCATGTGAAGACCCTGCCGGGAGAAACAGCCAAAACCCTGATTAACCTGGTGGATGGGGAGCGCGTTTTCTGCGGTTACACAGAAGGTGTGCTGGCGGATTTTCGACTCACTGACGATGATATGGATTATATTGCCGCCCACGATATCATGGTCAGCAGCCATTGGGGCAACATTCATTCTCAGCTCCCGCAAATTCGGGCCAGGGGCGTGCCCATCGCCTTTGATTTTGCCACCAAACTGGGGGATGATGTATTTGAGAGCGCGGTGGATTATGTTGATTATGCGTTTTTTTCAAGTGACCAGGACAGCCCATCGACGCGTGACAGTCTGCGCTCCATTTACAACCGTGGAGTCAAGCTTGCGGTTTGCACATTGGGCGAACACGGCAGTCTGGTTTTTGATGGCGCTGAGTTTACCCACTTTGGCATCGTTCCCTGCCAGGTAAAAGATACGATGGGCGCTGGTGACAGTTATATCGCAGGGTTTTTACGAGGCATCCTGCGGCACTTGCCACTGGAAGAGTGCATGCGAACCGGCGCTGAATGCAGCAGTATCACATTACAAAACTTTGGAGCATGGGGATAGAACCTGCTGATAAACAAAATGGTGAGTGCCAGTGCGCCTGTACCGATGAAAACGGGGATATACAAAATTTACCCAAATATGATCTTACCAAAATAGCGGCGCGGGCTGTTCAGGGCGTCAGTCCCGCCGGTCGAAAACAGGTTTGATAATCGGCGCCGACGACCAGGGCGTAGGCTGTCTTGCCATCTTTGGATGGGGCCGAGACCAGGGCGCTCTCCGGCAAACCGAGGATGGAAAGCAGGCTGGCGGAACGGGTGCGATCCTGATCGGGGGTCAGATCATACAGCAGACTGGTGGCATACTGGCGGTTATCGGCCGGTTTCAAAACGGCCTGGTAACCAGCATAATTCAAACGTTCGGCTGCCAGCGCATCCCAACCATCGGTGGGTGAACCGTTCTGCACTTCGATGATCATCTTTGCCCGCTCCTGCTGGCGCGGCGATGCAGACAACGCCTGGACAAGCATCTGCGAGATAAGGTCGTTATTGGGCAGCAGCACATAGGCCCCGCCGGGTGTGATCCAGGAAGTCACCAGATTCCCTGCGATGTAGTAGGAGCGGATATCGGCATTGGTCAGGTGTAAAGCCAGCGGTGAAAGCTCGATGATATTGGACAGCCCGAGGTCAGTGGTAAAGGAACTGGAGAGGTCGGAATACAGTTTGGGGATGCGCGCAATTGAATCGGTGCGCAGGGCCTGGGCATAGATTGCGCGAATGACCTCCTGCTGGCGGCGGCCGCGGTCGAAATCGTCGGATTTTTTACGCGAACGGGCATACCATAAGGCCAGATCACCGTTCATGTGAGAAAGACCTGGCTCGGCTGTATAAAGAAACCAGTTGTTTTCATCTTGTGGATCATAGGAGGGGTCCTTCAGACGCCAATCAGTGTACGGACAGTAGATCGGCACATCCAACCCTCCAAGCGTATCGACAATTTTCCGAAACCCATCAAAATCAATCATGGCAATGTGGTTGATGGTCAAACCCAGGTTGAATTGAATGGTATCCTTAAGCAAACCTGCGCCCCCACCCGGATAGTCATTCATCTCACCATACTGGTAAGCAGTATTAATTCTTTGCATCCCAACGGTGGGGATATTGACCCACAGATCACGCGGAATTGAAATAAGTGAAACCTGTCCGTCAGACGGGCGCACCGCCGCAACCATGATGGTATCCGTTCGGAATGAAGTACCGCTGCGCGTATCTGAACCCAATAACAAGAAGGTAACCGATTCGGACGCATCGATCACGGGCTGTGACTGGTTGGCAATCTCCGGCGTGGGCTGAGCAGTCAGCGGCGGGGTGGCGGTGGGAAGGGCTGTCGCGGTTTCTGGGGGGGGCGGAATGGTGGGAGAAGAATAGGGCAGATCAGATTGCGAAATTATCCTGGAAACCAGCCCGGACGGTTGAAATGGCGTAGGGGTGGCGCTCGCATTGGGGGCGGCAGTAACCAGGTAATAAGCAGAATATTGCGCGGGCTCGGGTGAAGAGGCGCAAGAAGCAAGCATGCTTATCAGTATCGCGGCAATGATAATAATTCGTCTATTCATGTATAAATAATATTGAGCGTGTATTTAACCCCAACAGAGCTGCACGATCCTAAATTATGGTAAGGGAGTATTGGAAGGGACAGGTGATAGCGTGGGGCTGGGCAGCTCCGTTGGCACCGGCGTATCCGTTGGTGTAGCAGGTGTAACGGGCGTAACGCTCGGTGTAACGGGCGTAACACTTGGCGTAGTAACGGGCGTAACCGGTGTAACACTGGGCGCAACAGGTGTGGAACTAGGCGTAACGGGGATGGAAGTGCTGCTCGGAATTGGAGAGCTGACGACGACAAACGGCACTTTGATCGTTTTCCCGGCCTGAATATAGGTTGAACTTCCCAGGCAGTTGGCAATTTGCAGATCGGAAACGGTGACATGATAGCGCTGGCTAAGCCCATAGAGTGTATCGCCGCTTACCACGGTATAACTGACCCATCCGGCTGGCGCGCCACATGGCAGCGATGTTGCGGTAGGTCGAGCGGGAAGATATAAAACGGAGCCGCTCAGAAGCTGGTCACTGATCAGACAATTACCATCCTTGATGGAAGTTGGCGAGGTCTGATAATCCTGTGCCAATGTTGCCAGGGTGTCTGAAGGCTGCACCAGGACTGCCACCCAACCCAGAGGAGGTGCGCAGGTAGCTGAAGTTGGGGGCGGGGTAATAGACGGCAAAGGCGTGGAAGTCGGGAGCGGCACTTCCACAACGGGGGTGGATGCCAGAAGGGTGGCAGTTGGAGGTACCTGGGTTATGACAGGTATGGTTGGAAAACTGGTAGGCAAAACCTGGACCACCTGGATGGAGGCTGTTGGCGAAACAGTAGCCGGCGCTGCCCCTTCAATAGATGCGAGCGAATAACCCCCAATAACCACACAAACCGAGACAACCGCAAGCAATAACCCGGCGATGAACTTTCGCAAAGAATCATTCATCGATCAGGCCCTTGCTTGTATTTCAGCAGGATCAGACTTTAATGGAAGAGCTACACTGAAGGTTGAGCCAGCGCCCATCTCAGTTTCAACCCAGATGCGCCCAAATTGTGCTTCTGTAAGCGTTTTGGCAATAGACAAACCCACGCCGGTATCACCGACGCCCTGGATGAGCACATTTTCGGCCCGGTACAGGCGTGAAAACACGCGCGCCAGGTCTTCCTTGGGAATACCGCCGCCAGTGTCGCTGACCTGAATGATGACGTGATCTGAGCCACTTTCCTTCTGGGTGCGAACGCGCAGCGTAATGGAGCCTTCGACGGGCGAAGCTGCGCCGGCGTTTTGCAGCAGGTGGATCAGGATTTGCTGCAGCGCCTCGCGGTCGGCGTGCATGGGACGCAGGTTATCAGGGATGTCGATACGCAGGCTGATGTTCTTCTCGCGCATCTGGCTGGAAGTATAGGCCATGGCATTGTCGATAATCAGGTTCAGATCAACCAACTCAGTCTTAAGTGCCATCAAACCAGTTTCAAGCGAGGTGATTTGGATCAAGTCATCGATCAGGCTGCCGATGCGTTCCGTGGATGCGCGCACGCGCTCAATAAATTTGCGCTGCAAGGCCCCGAGGATGCCCACAGATTCGCCCAGCAATAAATCGGCATATCCAATAATGGATGACATCGGCTGGCGAAGTTCTTGAGAAATTGAAACGATCACCTCGGCGTGCTCACCGCTCAGTTTGCCAGCCGGGCGGCTTTCAAGCTCCATAAGCTTAATATTCGAAGCAGCCAGGGTATTTTGAAGCCGCGCCATTTCTTCCAGGGTATTGCGCAGTTCCGCTTCTATTTGGGCGTTTGGACGAACAGGCCCATCCGACTTGACGCTTTCCAACCGCGAGCGCAATTTTTCGATTTCCTGCTCCAACACGGCAACGCGTTCAGCTTGTTGTGATTGCAGACCAGCAGCCTCTGCCCTGGCGCTTTCCAGCCGAGAGAGCAATTTTTCGATTTCCTGCTCCAGCAGGACAATGTGTTCAGCTTGTTGTGCTTGTTGCGCTTGCAGACCGGCAGCCTCTGGCTTGACGCTTTCCAGGCGCGAGCGCAATTTTTCGATTTCCTGCTCCAACAGGATGATGTGTTCAGCTTGTTGTGATTGCAGACCAGCATCCATGGCTGCCTGTTCAAGTTGGTACTTCAAACTATCAACCTGGCTGTTTAATTCGGTAATAAAAGCCTGCAAGCGAGTAGTTTCCAACGAGGCTTCATCAGCGCTGGTTTGAATGCGCTCACGCCCCTGATCTTTTTCGGCAACGCGCCGCCCGCGTTCGATAATCGGCACAAAACCAGATGAAATACTTACCAGGAAAGTTTGATCGTCGGTGCTCCAAATACGGCTGGAGTACGGTGAGAGCAATAAAATACTACCGTGAACGCCCTTTTCAGACGTAATCGGCACGTTGAGCAAGCTGCCCGGGTTGGGCAGCCCGAGCAAATCACTCAGGCCTTTCAAATCTGATGAAGTGGTGCTGGCGGGCAAACGCAGAGGCCGGCCGCGCACAACGGCATTTGCCAGCAAGGGCACGCTCTCTTTATTGATCGTGCCACCGTCAAGATTCTCCTCACGGATCAGGTCGTAACCAGTGGCAATAAATAGCGAATTTTTATCTTCAGAAAGATAGATCAGAAAACACAGGTCTGACAGCATGGCTTGCGCAACCGAACGCGCAATCAACTGGTTGGTCTTATTCATATCGCTTTCAGCCGCCAGCGCCAACAACGTTTGCAAGGTTTTCGGATCGGTACTGTAACGGCGACGTTCACGCACAGCCTGGCTGGGACTCTCTTCGCTGGCCTGGTTCTGATCAGATACCGTTTTTTGGAAGGCTGCGACGGAATTAGGTGGGGACACCAGCAGGTTCGGGGTGGGGAGATGCATTGGCAGAGTCAGCAGCAGAGGGAAAGCCGCGAGCATAAAGAAGCGTAAAATTCCCGAATAATCGCCCCGGGGGGATAAGAAAACCAGGTCCAAAAGAAAACCAACCAGCGCCAGCGAAACCACAGCCAGCCCGGTGCCCCAATTGGTAGGTCTTCGCACCAGCAGGACGAAAATACCCAAAATCAGCAAAAGAACGCCGCCCACACTCCAATAAAAGGATTGGGCCGAGACATTAAAGGTCCCCGGCGCTGGATTACCATCCATATAGGCGACGCAGCCAAAGGCGAGCGCCGCCATCACCAGGAGGCTCAAGAGTGCGGTGGCGGTATCATCGTAACGCGAAGCCTCTGGGAAGGCCCAGATCCAAACCACCCATATCAGGCTTAACAACAAACCGGCGCGATCAAAGACTGGCAAAAGCGCCCGGCCCTGGATAATGCCTTCTTCCATCAAACCGCTGAGCAGGAAAAGGAACATTTGAAAGCCCAGCAGCAGCGCCAGACCAAACATCATGCGGAGCGCCTGTGGATAATGGAAGGCGCGCCATTGGTTAATGGCTCCCTGGAGAGCGCCAATCAAAGTGAATGACACCGCCAGGATGTATACAAGGTTTCCGGGAGGATTGGCGAGAAAAGCGGTCAGATCGTAGATAAGCTGCATAGGAATTGTTGCGATTATAGCACGGCTTAGGCTTATACGAAAGACGATTGAAGGTGGTTACGGCCCAACTTTCTTAAAGTGGATGCCCTCACCAATCCCATCATCCCCCCACCGTCATTGCGATAGTCCCGGTTCCCGCACGAGACGAACGGCGCTCTCCCGCGTGGCAATCCACGCCCACCTCACCGCCATTCTATGACAAATGTCAATTGACGCCAGGGATCCAAATAGCATATACTTAACTTTGAAATCATCATCAACAGAGGGACAGCTTATGACAGATTTGACCGGACATTCTTTAGGTCGCTACCACATCGTCGAAAAACTTGGCGAAGGCGGTATGGCTATTGTATACAAAGCCTACGACACGCGCCTCGAACGCGACGTGGCTATCAAAATCATCCGCGTCGATCAGTTTGCGCCGGCGGTGCTTGAGAATATCCTGAAGCGTTTTGAGCGCGAAGCCAAGGCGCTGGCAAAATTGACCCATCCTAATATCGTGCACATCAATGATTTCGGCGAGAATGACGGCACACCTTACCTGGTGATGGATTACCTGCCCGGTGGGACGCTGAAAGACCGGATGCGGATGCCAATGACCTGGCAGGCAGCCGTCAAACAGATCATCCCGATAATCAGCGCGTTGGAATACGCTCACGATCACAATGTCATTCATCGCGATGTCAAACCTGCCAATATCCTACTGACAGAAAAAAGCCAGCCCATGCTGAGCGATTTTGGCATTGCCAAGATACTGGAAACCGAAGCAGGGCAGACCCTGACCGGCACCGGCGTGGGCATTGGCACACCCGAATACATGTCCCCGGAACAGGGCCTGGGCAAGCCGGTGGATGGGCGCGCCGATATCTATTCATTGGGGATCGTGTTTTACGAACTGGTGACCGGGCGCAAACCGTACAGCGCCGATACTCCCATGGCAGTGGTATTCAAGCACATCACCGACCCGTTGCCCGATCCGCGCAAGTTTAAGGCGGATTTGCCTGAGGCCGTTGTGCGGGTTTTATTCAAGGCGCTGGCCAAAGATCCCAATGAGCGCTACGTGGACGCGGAAGCCTTCGGGGCAGCGTTGGAAAAGCTGCTGAACGGCAGCCAGACAGATGCGCCTGAAGAACTTTCACAGACCGTGTTTGCGCCCATCATTTCACCAGTCGATACCCCGACGATGGACGTTCCTGCCAATTATTACGGCGCGACCCCGGCAGCCCCCGCGCCAGCGCCGGTATCCATACCACCGCGCGTAAATCCCGAGAAAACCGAACGCAAACCATCCAGTTCATTGTGGCTGGGTGTGGGTCTGGTTGTTGCCATTTTGGTGATCGCACTGCTGGGCTGGGGAATGTTCTCAGGCGCTGCGCCGGTCTCTCCAACCAGCACAGCCACCCAAACCGCCGCGCC
This sequence comes from uncultured Anaerolineae bacterium, assembly GCA_903846015.1. Lineage (GTDB taxonomy): Bacteria > Chloroflexota > Anaerolineae > Anaerolineales > Villigracilaceae > UBA5195. Next base: position 18,288 of record CAIMZS010000502.1, read on the forward strand.
AACCGCATCACCAACCATGCAGCCCACCAACACGCCCGCCGCTACGAGTACGCCAGCGCCAACCAGCACACCTGCAGCGACAGCCGTACCCACGCTTGGGATCGGCTCCATAACTACGCGCGAAAAAGACGGCATGCTGATGATGTATGTGCCGGAAGGGCCGTTCACGATGGGCAGCAGCGCGGATGTTGGGTTTAATATTTGCCAGGGGGTTACAACCGGCTGCCAGCGCAGTTGGTTCACAAGCGAAGAGCCTGTCCATACCGTCACATTGGCTGCCTTCTGGATCGACCAGACCGAAGTGACCAATGCCAAATATGCCCAGTGTGTGCAGGCGGGAACCTGCCAGCCGCCTCGGGACAAATCATCGTCTACGCAGCCCAGCTATTATGGCAATTCCAGCTTTGGCGAATATCCGGTCATCTATGTGGATTGGAACACGGCTAAGACGTACTGTGAATGGGCGGGCGGGCGCTTACCCA